>JANPHJ010000164.1:0-7206 GCA_031424395.1 Chthoniobacter sp. | reverse complement strand
GGGCCCCCACGGCTGCTCGCGCTCCTAACGCTCCTCCAACGCCTCGGCCACAGCGCGGTAATCTTCCATGCAGTTGTACGCTTGCGCGGAGATGCGCACAAAGCGGCGCGCGGGCTCACCCCAGCGGATGATGGGCACCTCGATGCCGTGCGTTTCGAGCAGCCGTGTTTGCAGCGGGTCGATGCGCTCGGCGGTGAAGGGCATGCGCTGGAGCGGCTCGGGCAAGGGGATCGCAGCCATCGCGGCGAGCAGCGTATCCGGTGCGGGTAGGGCGGCGCCGAGCCGCGCGGCGATGAGCGTGCGGCCGGCGGCGGCGAGCGCGTGGTTTTGCGCGCGCAACTCCGGCCAGCCGCCGGGCAGCAGGCTGCCCATGAAACGCAGCGCCTCGGGCACGGCGAGCCATGCGGTCGGATCGAGCGTGCCGGGCCAGTCGAAGCGGTCGTGAAAATGCGCGCGGCCGGGGCGGCGGACGTTTTCGCCGTGCGAAATGACGGCGGGGCGCACCGGCTCCTGCCGGTCGGGCCGCACGTAGAGGAAGGCGGCGCCTTTCGGCGCGCAGACCCATTTGTGCAAATTGCCGGTGTAGTACGCGGGGCGCAGCGCGTCGAGCGCGAGCGGCACGGAGCCGGGGGCGTGCGCGCCATCCACGAGGCAGTCGATGCCGCGCTGCTCCAGCTCGCGCACGATCTTCTCGATGGGAAAAACGAGCGCCGTGGGGCTGGTGATGTGGTCAATAAAAGCGAGCCGCGTGCATGCCGAGGTGGCGGCGAGAATGGCGTCGATGATCTGCTGCTCGTCAGCGACGGGAAAGGGGATGCGGGCGACGACCACGCGCGCGCCGGTGCGCCGCCCCACGTGGAGGAGGACGTTGCGGCAGGCGTTGTAGTCGTGGTCGGTGGTGAGGATTTCGTCGCCGGGCTGGAAGTCGAGCGAGCGGACGACGGCGTTGACGCCCGCGGTGGCGTTGCCGACGAACGCGAGGTGACGCGGGTCGGCTTTTACAAAATGGGCGAGCTGCTCGCGCGCGGCGTCGAGCAGCGGCTCCAGCTCGCGCTGCATGAAGCGCACGGGCTCGCGCTCCATGCGGGCGCGCAACTCCCGCTGCGCCGCAAGCACCGGAATGGGGCACGCGCCGAAGGAGCCGTGGTTCAGGAAGCGGACGGCGGGATCGAGCGTCCAGTGCTGCGCGTGCGGGCTGGGCATGGGCCGGAAGCAGGCGGGCTTTTTCCGAAAGGCTAGGTTACTCCCGCGACCGGATGGCGCGTGAGAAACTCACCCGCGAGCGCTTTGTACGCCGCGGAGCCGAGGCCGCCCGGCTCGTACTCGAGGATAGGCTGGCCGTGGCTCGGCGCTTCGGCGAGGCGGACGGAGCGGGGGATCACGGTTTTGAAAATGATCTCGCCGAAATGCGCCTGGACTTCGGCGATGACCTGCGTGGCGAGGTTGTTGCGCATGAACATGGTCATCAGCACGCCGCCGATTGAGAGGTCGGGGTTCGCTCCGCAGTCGCGCACCTGCTGCACGACGTGGGCGATTTTGCTGAGGCCTTCGAGGGCAAAGTATTCGCACTGGAGCGTGATGAGCAGTTCGTCGGCGGCGGCGAGCGCATTGGTCATGAGGATGCCAAGGGACGGGGGGCAATCGAGGAGGATGAAGTCGAATGGCGCGTCGTCGCGAAGCGGCTGGAGCGCGGTGCGGAGGCGGGTGAGATGGTCGTTGGCGCGGGCGACCTCGATCTCGGCACCGGCGAGGTCGAGGTCGCCGGGGATGAGCCAGAGGTGTTCCCAGCGGGTCGGGATGACTTTGTCCGCGAGCGTGCCCTCGCCGGTGAGCGGCCCGTAGATGGAGTGGCCCTCGACCGGCGGAAAGCCGAGGCCGCTGGTGGCATTGGCCTGCGGGTCGAGGTCGATGAGGAGGATGCGCGCGCCGCGGGCAGCCAGGCAGGCCGCGAGATTGACGGAGGTCGTGGTTTTGCCCACGCCGCCTTTCTGGTTGGCGACTGCGATGATTTTCATTGGGGCGCGGACTTTAGCGCGGGGTGCTCTTTTGACTAGAAAGGAATGTGGCGCAGCCGGGCAGCGGACGCCTTTCCGTGCGAAAAATCTCCCGCGTCCGGGCAAAGCGTGGCATCCGTGGGCGCACGATTTTTTCCCCGATGCGATGATCCCGATTACCGAAAGATTTCTCAGCGACTGCGGCGGCTGGCAGGCGCTGCGCGAGGCCCGCGGCCTGCACGCCGCCGGGCGCGTGCGCGCCGTGTCGTATGCGCCGCCGCTGCTGGAAGGACGGGTGCGGGAGGGCGAGGGCGAGTTGAAATCCGGGCTGCGGATTACGTCGCCGTCGCATGTCGAAAATCTGTGTACGTGCCGCGCGGCACGGCGCGATGGCGTGATTTGCGCGCATGCGCTGGCCGTGGGCCTGGAGTGGCTGAAACCGTCCGCCGCACCTGCGCCCGCGCCTGTCGTGACGACCGCCGCGCCGAAAGATGCAGGGCCGCATTTCAGCACGGACGAAGGCGAACCGATGGAACTGCATGTGGTGCTGCCGCCGAATTTTGCGGCGGCCTGGGAGCGGGACGCAATCACCCTCGGCCTTGAAGCTGCAACGAAAGGCCGCCGCGTGCTGCTCTCCGCGCTCGACGGCACCAAGGGCTACCGCGTTTCGCCCACCGACCTGCCTGTACTGGAAAAGCTGCGCGCCCTCGCCGACGGCGCGCTGCCCGGCATCGCGACGCTCGGCCGAACGGCCTTCCTAGACCTGCTGCCCGCGCTCGCCAGCCACCCTCGTGTCACCTTTGCCAAGACCACGCCCGCCGCCATCCACACCACGCCATTTCTCCCCGCGCCCGACCTCCCGCCCGACGCGTTGATCCTAGCCAACGGCACGTCCGCTTGGCTGCTCCACGGCTCCACGTTTAACCCTCTGGCCGCCAAACCCGCGCCAGCCGCCACAACTCCCAACGAGGCTGAACTGCCCCGCTTTGCCCTCGCGCTCGAAGGCTCTCTCAACCATCTCACCGCCCGTCTTGATGCGCTCTACAGTACAGACCGCTTCACCATCGAAGCTGCTCCCGCCCGCGCCTCGAAAACACCGCGCCACGCCACCGCCGAACGTCAGGCACTCGACCGCCTCCTAGCGTCCGGTTTCACCGGCCCCGATCGCACCGCCCAGCTCATTCTGAAAGGCGAACCCGCGATTCTCGCTTTTTTTGCCCGTGATTTGCCGCGGCTGGAAAAAGAATGGGTGGTCACGATTGGAGAGCGCTTTACCCACGTCACCCGCGACATTGAGCGCATCCAGCCCCGCCTCGAAATCCGCACCTCCGGCGAAAACTGGTTTGACCTGCAATACGAACTCGCCACCCCCGGCGGCGATCGCTTTTCCGCCGCCGAGATCCATCGCCTCCTCCAATCCGGCCAAAACTCCACCCGGCTCAAAAACCGCAAACTCGCCGTGTTCGATCCCGGCCTGCTCAATGAATTCCAAGACGCCCTGACCGACTGCAACCCCGACCAGCGCCAACCCGGCACCTACCGCATCGCCCGCTGCCACGCGCCCTTTCTCGGCGAAATGGCGCTAGAGCAGGGGGGCGAAGTCCGCGGCGATTTGGCGTGGCGCGAGTGGGCTTCACCGGGCGAAAACGGGCAGGGGTTTGAAGCTATTTCATTGGGCTCCTTTCAAAACGTCCTGCGGCCCTATCAAAAAGACGGGGTGAAATGGCTTAGTTCATTATTGCCTAGAGGATTAAATGGCCTTCTTGCGGATGAAATGGGTTTAGGAAAAACTGTGCAAACGCTGGCTTTTTTGTCAGGAATTCAAGGCAAGTCGCTCGTCGTTTGCCCATCCTCGCTGGTGTTCAACTGGGAGCGCGAAGCGCAGCGCTTCGCGCCGCAACTCCGTACCCTCGCCATTCAAGGCGCCGAACGCCGAGCGCTGTTTGGCGAACCACTCAAGACCGCCGATTTGGTCATTACCAGCTACGCACTGCTCCGCCGGGACATTGACCTTTACCGGCAGACCGACTTTGCCTTGGTCGCACTCGACGAAGCCCAGCACATCAAAAACCCCGACAGCCAGAACGCCCAATCTGCGTTTTCGCTCAAAGCACAGCGCCGCCTGGCCCTAACCGGAACTCCCGTGGAAAACTCGCTTGCCGATATTTGGTCACTGATGAACTTCCTCATGCCTGGCTACCTCGGCACGCGTCAGGATTTCCGCGAACGCTTCCAGAAACCCATCGAAAGCGACCCGAGGGGCCCGATTCACCGTCGCCTGATCAAGCGCTTGCAGCCCTGCATCCTTCGTCGCCTCAAAAAATTAGTTATTACTGAGTTGCCTGATAAATTGGAGCATATTGCTTATTGCGAACTTACCGACTCGCAGCGCGAAATTTACAAAAAGCTCGCCGACAGTACCCGACGGCAAGCCTCCGAGTGGTCCGGCGCAAAAGATCAAGCCAAGGCCCGCATGCTCATGCTGACCGCTTTGCTTCGCCTCCGCCAGACCTGTTGCGACCTCCGACTCCTGAAATTGGACGAGCAAAACGATCCACCAGACCCATCTGGCAAGCTCCTGTTGCTGGAGGAACTCCTCAATGAGGCGATGGACGGGGGCCACCGCGTCTTGGTTTTCAGCCAATTCACCTCCATGCTCAAAATCCTGCGCGAAAGCCTGGTTCTCCTCGAAATCCCACATTGCTACCTAGACGGCCAAACTAAAGACCGTGCCGCTGAGGTGGATCGCTTTGAATCAGGCGCGGCGGCCGTTTTTCTCATCAGCCTAAAAGCCGGCGGCACCGGACTCAACCTGACCAGCGCAGACACCGTGATTCACTTCGATCCCTGGTGGAATCCGGCCGTAGAAAGCCAAGCCACGGACCGCGCCCATCGGATCGGCCAAAGGAAGGTGGTCACGTCCTACAAACTGATCAGCCGCGACACCGTCGAAGAAAAAATTTTGGCTCTCCAAGCCCGTAAGAAAGACATGATCGACTCGACTCTGGACCACGAACATCCGCTGATGGAAAGCCTGACCACGGAGGACATCCGCGAACTGTTGATCTAGGAATCCCAGCAGGGAGTTTGCACCTCCCAGACAATTGTCTGCCGTAAACAGATAAGAGCGCCCGGCATGAAGATAGCCGCGAAAGTGCGGCGAATAAGATTGCCACGGCGCATGATTCCGAGAGCAGACTGGGATTCCTTCACAAGTTATTCACAGGCAAATATCCACCTCTATTCCAATAAGTTACATAAAACATAATACAATATATGTCATATAAAATTCGATGGTGTTGGGGTCGGTTTGTTATGGAAATTAGGATGAATCTTTACTGATAAGTTGTCCCGCTCGCGGAAAAGGACAGAATAGACCAGAAAAGCGCGGACGAGAGCGGCTTTCACAGTGGAAAACGCGCACGATTGCTTCTCGATAATCGGCCAAAATTCGGCGGAGAAGTTGTCCCGGTATGTGCGAGGTGCGGAGAAGTTGTCCCGGTCGAAAAATGAGAGCTCCGGTACGGCGCGCTCCAATGCGGGGCGAGGCAACAAATATGCACCGCGGCGAGCGTCGCGAGTCACCGGGGCGCCGGTGGTCTCGTCGCCGGTCATTTCGGTGAACGCTCCGCAGCAGCTGTAGAGCCGGCGCTCCCCAGTGCTCGATTCCGCCATTCGTTTCGTGTCTTCGCCTCCTCTTCTACCACGCCTTGCTGGGCGGCGTATTTGCGGACGTCTTCGGCGCTCATGCGGATTTCTCCATTACTTCGGCGCAGGAAATTCTTATTGTCTTAAACGAGCCGATGATTGGCCGCTTACTTCCGCAAAAACACGAACGCGCCCTTTTTGTTGCCCACGATCACGTCGGGCTTGCCGTCGCCGTTGAGGTCGCCGGCCATGACTTGGGTGCCGACGCCGGAGTTGTCGTCGATGAGATGCGCGGTGTAGCTGGCTTGGCCGCTGGCGCGTTTCAACTCGAACCAATACAGCACCGCCGCCGAATTCGCGTCTTGGTCGCCGCCGGGGCCGTGCGCCCAGAAGCGTTTGCCGGTCACGATGTCGGGGAGTCCGTCGCCGTTCATGTCGCGGAGGTCGATGGCGTGGGGCTGGGAAAATTTCACGCCCTGCGGATTTTCCTCGGGGGTCTTGCCGACGATGACGTGTTTGGTCCAGCCCTGCGCACCGCCGTCGTTCGTCTGCTCAAACCAGGCCACGCCGTAGCCGTGCGCTTCGAGACTGGTGATGATGTCGGTCTTGCCGTCGCCGTTCACGTCGTAGCCGTACATCTGCGCGCCGCCGCTGCCGAACTGCGCCTCGTGCTTCGTCCACACGGGGTCGCCGTCGAGCGACTTGGGCTGCTCCCACCAGCCGCCGGCTTCGAGCAGGTCGGGCTTGCCGTCGCCGTTCACATCGCCCACGCCGATGCCGTGGGTGAAGCGCTGCCAGCCGCCTTTCGGCGAGATGGGATGCCACGCCCACTTGGCGTTCGGGTTCTTTGGGTCGGGCTGCGCGTAGCCGAAGAAGCCGCCGGAATTGCAAACCAGCACGGGCTGTTTCGTGCCGAGCAGATCGGTGAACATGGGCGACTCGTTATCCACCACATCCCACGCGACGTGCTTTTCCCACGGCTTGTCCGCGCCCTTTGGGTTTTCAAACCAAAACGCTTCCTTGCCGGGAAAACCGATGACCAAAATGTCGGCCCAGCCGTCGCCGTTGAGGTCGGAGGTGTAGGCGATGAAGTTGTCCGAGTAGTCGTTCTCGTTGCCCAGCGCGCCTTTGAAACCGGCGAACTCGACCTCCTCGCCAGCGGCGTTCTTGCTCTTCGATTTTTTGCCGTCGGGATAAAAGGTGTGCCGCGTTTTGAAGTCCGGCCCATCAAACCAGTACGGCCCGTAGCACACATCCATTTTGCCATCCTTGTTGAAATCGCCGAACGCCGCGCCCTCGGCCCAGAACTGGTCGGTGAGCTGCTGTTTCGTGAACTCGCCCGATGGCACCGGATCGGCGGCATGGGCGATGGAAGCGAGAAGGATGAGCGGGAGGAAGCGGGCGATGGTTTTCATAGGTGGAGGGTTGAAGGACGCGATTTCTGGCAGGAGCGAGAGCGCCTGACAAGCACGGTGCGCTTTCGCTGACGGGTCATTTTGAAAAACCCTGCCGTCATTCTGAACGCAGCCATTGGAGGCTTTGCGACAATGGCGGAGTGAAGAAC
>JANPHJ010000163.1:0-6693 GCA_031424395.1 Chthoniobacter sp. | reverse complement strand
TTCGGGGTTGCCTGATTGATCGTGAGCGAAAGCGTCGCCTTCGCCGGCGTCGCCAGACACGACAGCACGGCAATGAGCACGGCGAGCACACGGGTGGAAAGGGATTGAGTCACCATAATGCAGCAGAGAACTGCAACATCCGCGCGGTGTCAATGTATTTGCAATGTAAATTCAATGTTGCTCTCACTGGCTTCAGGATGGCGCTGTTTCACCCATTTCCCTCGTTCCGTGTTGCACTTGGGAACTCTGATGCGGGGGATGGCTTTATGTGGGGAGGCGTGTTTTTCACCCCCACGCCCGAGCCCGCGAGCGCCGTGCTGCTGCTCGGCGGCGCGGCCCTGCTCGGCCTGCGGCGGCGGCGGTAGCTGAAAGGCCCCGCATCGGATGCCGCAAAGCAGCGTGTCATCCTGAGCGGAGTTCCGTGCGGGCGCAGGCGGGACGGAACGCAGTCGAAGGACCCCGGCGGTTCGATCAAGCGCAGCACGTCAACGAACAGCCGAGGTCCTTCGACTCCGTTACACTCCGCTCAGGATGACAGTTGCGTTTCCTTTCCTCCCTCACCCCCACGCCCGAGCTCGCGAGCGCGGTGCTGCTGCCCGGCGGCGCGGCGCTGCCCGGCCTGCGCCGACGGCGGTAGCTCGCGCTGCCGCGTCAGCGGCTCCCGACCGTAGCCCGGCGATTCATCGCCGGGGTCTGACCAACCAGAGCGCCTCGTCGCGTAGCCCGACGGCGGTAGTTTCGCGCTCCCGCGTCAGTGGCTGCCCCCGTGGGGCGGTGATCTATCGCCGGGCTAAGCGCGGAAACAGAGCGTCTCGGCGCGTAGCGACGAAAGCGGTGCAGCTTCGTGAAGCCCCCCGTCCGGCCTAGCAAACTCCGCTTCATTCATGAGTAAGCATCGAAATTCCCGATCGGGTGAGCGCATTCGTGACCGCTCGGGATTGGAAGCTGCTAATGCACTCTCAAATTCTGCGACACATGTCATTCCTTCATCGCTTCAAAAGCCCGGATTCCGACGGCGGCGCGCCCCGAGAGGCTGCCGAACCGACCCTCGCGCCCGCGAGGAACGGCGGCGGCAGTCCCAACTTCAAAAGCCCAGTGAAAAAGGCGCCAGACGCGCCACCCGCGCCGGTGCCGCCGAGGCCCGCCGCCGTTGAGCGCAAACACGAAATTCAGCTCGAACTCGGCGAGTTTCTCCCGCGCATCCCGAAGCAGCTTCTTCACGATGGTCCGCACGATGTCAGGGCCAGGCTCGTCTTCGATATCGGCGATCTCGCGGATCGCATCACCCGCGGCCAGACGACCATCCCGCTGCCCGAGATTCACCGGCGGGCGCCGGAAATCTTCCGGGAGGAAATTCTCGCCTCCGACGAGACGGAGATCCGCTTTCCCTGGCAGACGGTGATGCGCATGCTGGCCGACGCCCGCACCACACCGTCCGCCGCCCTTCAAGCTGACGGGCTCAGCCAGGCCGCGGCGGAATCGCTTGTGCAGGAAGTGCGCAACCGCCGCGCCGTGCGCAACATCGTTCCCATCAAGACCGGGGTCAGCAGCGCCCCGCATCCGCGTCCATCCGCACCAGCGCCTGTCGCCAAGGCAGAACCCGCCCCTTTGGCGACCGTGGTTCCGGCCGGAGCACCGCAGGTCCAGCCGGACTCGCAGGATGGCGCTGCGGACGGTGCCCTCGCGATGTCCGCGATGACCGTGGGCGCGACTCTCGATTATCCGCTCCAGGATGCCGACAAGCTTTCCCGCGAGGAATTGCTGCGTTCGCGGGAAGCGATGCGCGCACAATTTGCGCGGGCCAAGGGCAATTTCGAGCGCCAGCTCACCGCCATCGCCCAGGAGCGCAAGAACCTCGCCGAGGAACGCGAGCGGCTCGTCGCGGAAATGGTGCGGGCCAAGGCTGAGGCGGACGACCGGATTGAGCAGATCGAGTTTGAAAAAATTGTGGCGGCCAAGACCGCGGCAAACCTCACCCAGGCGCAGCAGGCGGCGAAGGCGCTCCAAGGCAAACTCACCGCGCTCAAAAGCGAGGCCGCCAAGGCCAGCGAGGCCGACCAGCGCATCCAGGATCTGGTCGCCGAACGCGACTGTCTCGCGCAGCGGCAGGCCGAGGCCGTCCATGCGCTGAAGGAGGCCCAAGAGCAGATCGAGGCCGCCGGCGCCGTGCGCAGCCGGCTCGCGGCGGAACTTGAGAAAGCCCGCGTCCGCCTGGCCGCCGGGCCGACCGCCGGAGCCGCGCTGGACGTGTGGGACTCCCGCGCCGCCGACCAGTTCGAGGCCGACATCGAGAGTTATCGCGAGCGCATCAAGCGACTGCTGGCCGAGCGCGACACCCTCGCCCGGGAAAAGGCGGCACTCGCCGCCCAACTCGCGGCCGCCACGGCACCGCCGCCTTTCGCGCCGGCGCCCGCCGCCAAGAAAAACCCCGCCACCCTGGCGACCGCGGTTCCGGCCTTGGCACCGCGAATTCTTCCCGCGAAACGGGTGGGCGCTGCGGACGGTGCCGACGCCCGGTCAGCGCTGCGCTCTTACTTTTTGCTACTCAGGGGCAAGGTCCGTAATTTTCAAACGGGCGCAGTAATACTGGCGGTGCTAGCGACCGGGTGGATCCTTTGGACTCACAACCTCCGGACGCGCATTGAGATTTTACAAACAGGGGTTGAGCGGTTCGAATCGGAATTGGCAACCCTCTCCGTCCAGGCAAGACAGGCGGCACCTACCCAGCCGCAGTTTAATCTGGTGCTAAAAGAACCGCGGCGGGTCGCCGAAGAAATGGGTGCAAAGGGATGGACGCCCGCCCTGCGGGTCATCCTGGGCAGCCTTGGGCCCGATGTCGAATTACACGGCGTTGGCGCCAGCAGGGCCGCGGACGATCCGCAGGCGAGCATCCTGCATATTCAAGGCATAGCGACCGGGGTGGCACCGCGCATGATTGCCGACCACTTTCGCGAGCGGTTGCAGCGCGAGTTGGAGCGGCAGTTCCATGGAGGTGTGACGGCCAGGTTCGAACAGCTTGAGGACAAACCAGTCCTGCCCTCCACGCCGGCAGATAAACAAAAGACGATTTTTGCCATTGGCACCACCATCGGCCGAGCGGAAAAGGTGGAACCGGGAATCCAACCAGAAGCATGAGATTCCTCGACCGGTCAGCAGGCGTTTACTGGGCATGGTTGGGAGGCGGGATGCTGGGTCTCGCGTCGTTGATGTACAGTCTGTCCATTGTCCCTTTGCAGCGGCGCGCAACGGAGTTTCAGCACACCGCCGCGGATTTGCGGGGGCGGATCGCCTCCGCGCGCCGTACGATTCAGGAGGCCAAAGCGCAGGAGCACGCCGTGGCGAGTGCGCGCGCCGAACTCCAGCGCTTCCAAAGGGATCTTCCCACGGGTTCCGCGATGGCTTGGTTTCCAAGTCGGATGAAGCGGCATTTCGATAACCTCGGCATTCCGGACTCGGCCACCCGTCTAAATACCGCGCTGAACGAGCCCGATCTGCCCGACTACGAAAGGAGTTACTGGGCAGTGGACCTGCCGATCCAAGGAAACGCCGCGGGCATCAGCAACTTGCTCATCGCAGTTGCGGCACTCGAGGAAGCCGAATCGCTCGTCAAGGTCATCGATTTGGCGATCAGGCAGGACGACGACTCGGGCCGTCGAACCGCGGTGATCAATGTCACCACCTTGGTCAGAAGGTAATTTCGCCGCTGTGTGACAAGGGCTAAATATGAAATTCTACAGACCGATGGCGCGATTGTTGCAACTGTTCCATGACCATTATGCGATCGGCAAATAAAACCGAAGATTCGCCCCTCGGCTTTCCGAGGGGTTGGCAACAGTGTTCTGGGGCGGTAATTGTCGAGGCGCTCGCGGCGGCGATGATCATCGGCCTTTTCATGGGGGGACTTTTTGAAATGAATGCCTTGAGCATGCGCACGGTGCGTTCAGGCAAGGAAACGGTGGCCGCGAGTCTGGTGCTGCAGGAGCGACTGGATCAAGTCCGCAACACCAAATGGGCCACCGTAGCGGATGGCGCTTACCTGCAAAGCGTCCTCAGCACCGCTGCCGCATCGTCCCCAGCCTTGTCACAACTCGCCGAACAGATCACCGTCAGCGCTTACCCAGCAACGTCCCCAGCACCGACGCCCACAGTGGTCACGCGTGCGGCCAACGGCGCGACCAGCGTAGTTTCTTCGAATGCGGCGCTGATCAAGCAGCCCACAGTGCGGGCTGAAGTGACCATTACCTGGCTCAGCAACGCCAAGGGAAACCCCCGGACCAGGGCGCTTTCCACCATTATTGCGGAAGGGGGCATCGTTCGATGAACCGCCGCATCATCAAAGGCGGACGGGCCGCTTTCACTCTCGTGGAAGCGATCATCGGCGCGGCGGTGAGTTCCATCGTGCTGGCCACGTTGGCGACAGGCAGTATCGCCTTAATGAAGTCTTACAACGCCAGCGAGGACTACTCGACGGCGCAAGCGGATCAGTTGCGCGTTCTCGATTACATCTCCCGGGATGTGCGGCGTGCGCTCACGGTGACGGTCACGGCGACTCCTCCGAAACTGATTCTGACCCTTCCAGACCAATACGCGGCGGCGAATCCGAATCGGACTTTCCGCACTCCCACCATGACGACTCAAGGCACTACCCTGGGGGCGACCTATGGAACCACCCCGGTCACGGTATCCTATTACGTCACCGGTTCGACTTTTGTGCGGAATGAAAACGGCGCGCTGACCGTTATTGCCAATGCGGTTGCGGATTTTCAACCGGTATTCGACGCTACTGATCCAGCGGCCAAAACCGTAAATACAGCACTTACTTTTGCGCCCATCTTTCGCCGGTTTCTGAGCAGCGATGCGCGCACCGCCACCAGACTCACTAGTCGTGCGGTCATGCGGAACAACTAGACCATGAGATCCCAAGCTGAAGCACGGCACAGCGGCGGTGTCCTTGTCGTCACCCTCTTGACGATTGTTGTGCTCTCGCTGCTTGCGGCCCACGTCTGCCGGATAGTCACCGCACGCACGCGCACATTTTACCAGGCGGCCAGTTGGAACGAGGCGCTCAGCGCGGCGGATGCCGGTGCTGACCTGGCCATGGCGGCGTTGCGCGCGAGTGATTGGACGGGATGGCAAGGACCGGACGCAAATGGCGTGCGGACGCTGCAAACGCCGGTGCTGACCCACGGCGGAGAAGGGAACGCGACCTTTTCCGCTTTGGTAAAGGTGGATTCACCCAGCGGCAGTTACTATCGCATCCGGTCGACAGGCATCGCTCAGCTCGCCGGCGCGGCCGTCGCGAGCTATGACAAGCAGGACAACCGCTTGCGCCACCTCAGCCTGCGCTCCGATCGCGACAGCGGCACGAAGATCAACGGCCAAAGCAGGGTCGCGCGGGCGATCGAGGTGATCGCCCGCGGAGCCAATGCCTACACCCGTGCCTTGTTAGTGAGTAAGTCATTCAATGCCAACAACAGCGGCAGTTTTGCGGATAGTTTTGATTCAGGCGATCCGGCGAAATCGACGAATGGCATGTATGATCTAACCAAGCGGCAGTCGAATGGTAATATCGCCAGCATCGACAGCACCGGTGCGGATCTGAACGGGATGTACATCTACGGCAATCTTTCTTACAGTGGTCCGGCGATACCCAACACCCAGAACGTTCAGGGAAAGATTATTACGCCTTTCGTTCAAAACATCCCGCCCGTTCCCAAGCCCAGTTGGACCACTGTGACGGCGAACATGAGCACGATCAGCACTTCAACTACCCTGAAGGCCGGCACCCCAGGTTCGCCAACCCGCTACAAGGTGAGCGATATCAAGCTGGCCAAAGGGGCCGCGCTGACCTTCTCCCCGCCGGCTGCCGGTCAGCCGGGGGCGGTCGAGGTTTGGGTGCCGGGTGATTTCACCACCGATGGCACCGCGCAAGTCATCACTCAATCCGGCGTGACCGTGAAAATCTTTACCGAAGGGCAGATCGTCCTCCTCGGAAATGCCGTGCTCAACCAGAGCAACGTGGCCGCGGCGATGCAGTTCTTCGGTGTGACACCGAGTGATGGCACCACCCGCTCCGCGCAAGTCGGCGGGTCCGCCGAGTTCATCGCGGTGCTCAACGCCCCGGCCTACGATCTAAAGATCAACGGCGGTGGCGAGTTCTTCGGCTCCTTTATCCTCCGAACCGTAAGCATGGTCGGTGGCAACACCGCCATTCATTACGACGAGGCGCTGCCTCGCAGCGGCGGAATTCTTTGGACAATGGCGAGTTGGACCGAAGACGTCCGTTAGGCGCCCACTCTTCGGCTTGTGGCCGACGCGCGAGGTCGGCCAAGGTTTGCCCTCCGAGCCCCAAAGGCATCTGCAAGAACCTGGAAGGCCCCTTTGGTGAGAGGATCACATCAGGACGAATCTGGATTTGCGCAGGCGATTAGTGGACAGGCTTTTTGGGCGATTTGGGCTGAGGGAGGCTTGCCTTTGGCAGGGATACTGGGCGATGGGTAGGGCATGATTATTGGCATACCGAAGGAGATCAAAGCTCAGGAAAATCGCGTCGGGCTTTTGCCGGGCGGGGCCTACCAGCTTACGCGGCACGGGCATACGGTGCTGGTGGAGAAAGGGGCGGGCGTGGGCTCGGGCTACCCGGATGAGGAGTACACGAAGGCCGGCGCGGAGGTGGTGGCGAAACACGCGGAG
>JANPHJ010000162.1:0-9775 GCA_031424395.1 Chthoniobacter sp. | reverse complement strand
GGCGGCGATGTGGAGGAGGCATGGGTGCGCGGCGTCGGCTATCTCGGGTGCGATTTCACGCTTGAGCAGGGCGCGTATCGCATCGCGCACATCCTCGAGGCCGCGCCGTGGGACGCCTCGCGCTCGCCGCTGCGCCAGCCGGGCGTGAAGGTGGCCGAGGGCGACTGGCTGCTCGCCGTCGATGGCCGCGCGCTAGATGTGAAGGAAGACCCGTGGGCGGCGTTCCAAGGGCTCGCTGACCGTGCGGTGCTGCTGACCGTGAACGACAAACCCACCCGCGAAGGCGCGCGCGACGTGCTCGTGCAGACGCTCGGCAGCGAAACCACGCTCCGCCATCAGGCGTGGATCGAGGCCAACCGCAAGCGCGTGGACGCCGCGAGCGGCGGGCAGATCGGCTACGTCTATGTGCGCAACACCGGCACCGACGGGCAGAGCAATCTCTACCAGCAGTTCCGCGCGCAGTTTGCCAAGCCGGGGCTGATCATCGATGAGCGGTGGAATGCGGGCGGGCAGATTCCCGACCGCTTCATCGAGCTGCTCGGGCGGCGCGTGACGAACTACTGGGGCGTGCGCGACGGGCGCGACTGGCAGACCCCGCACGTCGCCCACGCCGGCCCGAAAGCCATGCTGGCCAATGGCTGGAGCGGCTCCGGCGGCGACTGCTTCCCGTGGCTTTTCCAGAAAAACGGCCTCGGCCCCGTCATTGGCCAGCGCACTTGGGGTGGGCTCATCGGCATGACCGGCGCGCCGCAGCTCATCGACGGTGGACATGTGACGGTGCCGACGTTCAGCATCTACGACATGAAGGGCGAATGGGTCATCGAAGGCCACGGCGTCGATCCCGACATCGCCGTGACCGATGATCCCGCGGAGCTGGCGAAAGGCGTCGATCCGCAGCTTGAGCGGGCCATCGACGAGGTCAAAAAATCGCTCATCGACAAGCCGCCGCTCGCGCCGAAAAAGCCCGCCTATCCGAACCGCGCGCCAAAGTAGAAACCCGCCCATGAACCCCATCCCCGCCGCCATCGAAACTGCCGCCGCCAGCGGCGACCTCACCGCCGCGCTCGCTGAGACCGTCACGCATTTCGGCTGCCAGGCCGGCACCATCCACCTGCTGCGCGAGGGCGTGCTGCAGCTCGCCGCCCACCACAATATCCCGCCGCCCGTCGTGCAGCTCATCGGCACTGTGCCGGTGGGCAAAGGCATCGCCGGTCTCGCCGCTGAGCGCCGCGAGCCGGTGACGATTTGCAATCTCCAGACCGACACCACCGGCCAGGCCCGCCCCGGCGCGAAAGCCACCGGCATGGAAGGCTCCCTCGCCGTGCCCATGCTGGCCGGCGGCGAACTCCGCGGCGTGCTCGGCATCGCCAAGGCCGACGCCTACGACTGGCCCGAGGCCGAGACGGCGCTCGTGCTGGCCGTCGCCACGCGCCTCAGCACGATGGTGTAAGCCGTCCCTCACCGGGAAGACCAGACATGTCCGCTAGCTTGCGTAGCAAAAGCCCCACTTTGCGCGCATGGGGCAAAACGGAGCTTTCTGTCAAGATAGGAACCCTGACCCAATACGGACCCTACTCGCTCACTGTTTCCCGTCGTGATCCCAATCCCCGTCTGGGAAAAGTGAGACTGTGATAAGTTTAAGGACGAGCAAAACGTTATCGTGGATTTTTTTTCTTCTGAATAAGAAAAATTAACGCCCCTGCTCCTAGCGTAAACATTATGCAAATAATAAGTACGTATCCTTTCCAATCAAGTGTTGGGTTTTCAGACGCAGAAATATCACGGCTGGAGCCCGGCTGGGTTACTGCTTGCGAGTTGGCATTGCTAGGTTGAGAGCCCTTCTCATTTAAGTAAGTCTCCGCCCAATCTGGTGCCGGTGTGGATTGCAAAGTAGCAAAAACATCGGGTGAGACGTAATCTTTCAAAGGGGCTTCTATCTGGGGCCATGCGGGATTGGTGGCGTATTTTGCTCTTAAGCGCAGCAAGGCTGTCCTCGCCGCTTCCTTGGCAGCGGGAATTTTCATTAGCCGCAATAGGCTCAAAGCCTTGAAGTATTGCACTACTGGCTCCCCCGGCCAGACCAACCCATCATCATCAACACGCATCGGGTTGTCGGGAAGTTGTTTGGCGAAATTCTCGATCTTCGCGACTGCAACATCAACCGCCGATTTATCGTTCAATGCCCACCATGCATCCGCAAAATCAGACCATTCTCTTGGCGAAGTTTTATCGAGTAGCGGCACCAACTTGCGTACCGCCGTTTCAGGTTTATCAATTTTCGATGATAAACGAGCGTATGCGAGGATGGCACGTCCACGGAGAAAAGGATTTCCTGAGTCGAGCACCTTTCCGATGTTTTGGAATGTAGCCTCATCGGAGGCCATGAGGCCCAATGCAGCAATCGCGTGATCTCTGGCATCTCCATTATTACTCTGTTGCACTCCGTTAATCATGAGTGTTTCAGAAACGCGATCTGCCGAAGGAGCCGCAAAACTTTCTCCTTTTGATCGCTGGTCGTTGTTTGCGCTATTCTGACCCAGCCCGAATCATCTCCTACATAATAGCACACGTCCCCAAGTGTTGGTTCAGCAGGAAGCTGCGGCAATTCATTGCTCGGCGGCAAGCAAGGCGGTGTTAACCACTAACGCAATTAACACCTTGGCAAGTTTTTTCATATTCATTGCGGCTTTTGGAGTAACGGATTTTTGCTCTCGTACAAATCGATCGCTTGCCGGTCTGAAATGCGCTTGCTCGACTCGAAGGTGTCGTCGCCCCCTGTGCCGGACCAAACGGGCGCGTACCACAAGGCGCTCGGGCGATTTAATGGTTCGTTATAAGGATAGTATGTGTGCTCCTTCTGAAGTAAGATATGCAACATTTCATGAGGCAGCGTCCATTTAGTGCGTTTGTGGCAGTTAATTAATATGCGATTTGCAAACCAAATTGCCGAGCTGTCCACAGTGCCGTCAAAAAGATTAGGATACAGGCTCGTGCCTTTGTTCCCCTCTCCTCCACTAGTTGTCGTTAAATGAAGACGATTTGTGTAATATATTGAGATTTCACCTGATGCCCCACTCAGTGCTGAATACAATTTCTTGCAATCGTCCGGGATTCGTATTGAACCAGCGCCGCTAAACGGCTCATCTACTATTCCGTCTGAACTAACTCCACTCGGATTCTCGTGAATGTGTTGAAAATTATCATCAAAGTCCACGCGAATACCAATAGGAGCCAACCGCTCTCGCAGGCTGTGAATATCAACTTTGACTTCAGCGAGTGACATTACAGGCGTTCCATCTGCCCTCAATATAAATGGCTTCACCTTAATTACAGGCTTAACTTCCACACTGGCAATGTTGCCACGAATAGTGTTTTGGCCATCTTTAGTTTTATATTCCAGCCATATCTCACCGCCCACGGCTATGAGATGTGTCGCATCATCTTTTGCATGATTAACTTTCCATTTCCAAGGCTCTTCATCATTCTTTTTTTCGGACATCAGCAGCTGTGGCTGTGAACGAAATATAGCGGTTCCAGCAGCGGTTTCCGTCAGAGTGATTTCAGTTGCGGGACAGTTATAGAATGTATTTTCATTCTGAGTAGATATTGATACGACCATAGTTCCATCCCCTCGCCGTTCAGGATCAGTCACTTGAATCCAATACTTATCAGGGTCTTGCCCTAGCCAGTTCGTCAATCCATTTCCCGCATGGTTAAAGCAATCATACATTCTTGCTATCCATAGTTTTTTGGTCGTAATTTCTCAGGTATCACCATGTGCTACCGTGCGAACTTCAACATTGGAGATGAGTGCGGCATCGTTTTTTGTTTTGCCAGTAACGGGGTCTGTTACAGCGATGCTTCCTCCAAGCATTCCGTTCCCTGCTTGCGCGATCAAACCGTTAAACACGACACCATCGTGGGGGAAAAATTTGGAAGTGATGTCTTCGTCATTTCCATTGACCCATTCGTGAAAAGCCGGGGCTGCTGAGGCAGCAGATAATTCAGAATAAGCACTGGTAAAGGCAAACCCATCGGTAGTAATTCCGAGGGCGGAGCCGATGGGCAGGGTCTTGGTGACGAAGTCGTCGCTGTCTTTGCATTTGAGCTTCAGCCTCGTGCCGGATTCGGCGGGCGCGGGGGGGTCGGGCGCAGGCGCATCGGGGTCCGGCTTCTTGGTGCCGATGACGTAATACTTGTACCGCGTGTCGTCGGACGGGGCGGTGGTGATGCCGGTGGGGGTGAAGTCTTCGCCGAGGGCTTTCGAGAACACCCCGTTGTCCCAGAGTGCGGCGCCGGTGTAGTCCGGGCTGGTGTGATAGTCGGAGGTCATTCCCACGGCCACCCCGCCCTCGCTCAGGGCGCTGACATAGTTGCTGATGGCCGTGTCATCTTTCTTGCCCGGCCCGAGCAGCGTGGGCTTGCCGCCCACGTTGAAGCGCACCGCTTTCGTGCTGGTTACGGGGTAGTAGATGCCATTCGGGATGTCTGCCGCGACCAGGTGGGTGGATGTCCCGACGATCATCCCGTTGTTGTTGATCGCCACGGCGCGGCTGGTGCCCCATTCGTCGGGCTTCTTCGCCTTGGCCTCCGGGGTGCTGCCGGTGGTGGTGATTTTGCCGAGCGAACCGAGGTCCGTGGGCGGGCTGTCGGCGTTGGCCCAGTGGGCGGCACGAACGTTGTAGGTGCCGGAGACGCCCGGCACCTCAAACTCGGCTTCGCCGACGATGGCCCCGGAGTCGTTCAAGCCGTAGGGCACGGGTTTGCGGCCTTGCAGGTTTTGCGCTGGCCTTTGTCCCAGAAGAACGCGGTCGCGTCCGCCGTGCTGCCGTCCGCGGGCGGCACGGTGCCCACGGCCTGGCCCTTGCCATTGGTGGCATTGATGCTGCCGGGGCCGATGTCGATGAGCGCGTAGTGGGCCGCGCCGGCGCGGGGAAAGCTGATGTCGTCGTCGGCGGGCATGGCGTCCTGGCCGTCGGGCACGCCGTCGTCATCGCTGTTGGCATTCTGCGGGTCGCTGCCGATGGCCTCTTCCTCGGCATTGGTCAGTCCGTCGTGATCCCAGTCGCCGTCGGGGTCGTCGCCTGGCTCGCCGTCGCCGGGATCGCCGCCGCCTCCGGGTGGAGGCGGCGGGGTGGTGGTGCGGGCGTGAAACTCGGTCCGCGCGGAGCGGGTGGCGGAAACCGCGGTGGCGGTGATGCGGCTGCGCACCCGGGCATGGGTGGGCTGGTGGTACCAGACCTGGGCGTGACCCAGGTCATCTGTGAGCAAAGTCACCGTCGGGGTGGAAGCCTCCACTTGATCGGCTGTGCCGATTTTGCCCCGACCGGCCGCGACGGCAAAGGTCACCGGGGCATTTACCAACGCAACAGGGGGATTCGTGCCCTTCAGCGTGACTTTGACCGTGAGCGGCTGCGGCAGCCATGCGCCAGCCGGGCTCTCCTGGTTGTTGCCGCTTTCCAAAGTGATGACGGGCAGCTTGCCATTGTAGTAATCGCGCGGGTCGGTGCCGGCGAGAAACTCATCGATGTTCGCGATGCCGTCCTGGTCGGGGTCGGCGTCGGCCTCGGCATCATCGGTGTTGTGGACGTTGAACCCGTATTTGATTTCCCACCAGTCGGGCAGCCCGTCGCGGTCGGAGTCGCCGCTGGCGGTGACGACATTGGAGGGCGCGGAGAAGCGCCCGCCGAAGGTGTAGTAGATGCGGTATTCAGTGACGGTGGCGGGGATGACAGGGTCGGTGAAGTCGAGCGGCGTATCGGCGGTGGCAGTGGGCGGGATGGTGCGGTCGGGCGACAGCGCGTGCCACTCGCCGGTGCTGAGGTCGGCGATGCGGAAGGGCTGCGCGGGGTGGCATGGCCCTCGTAGGCGGTGTGATACTGCAAGGTTGCGCCGTCTTGGTAAGTCATGGGTGTGCCCAAAACGGTGACCGGAGTTGGGTCGCCGCCAAACTGGCATAACACGAGCGCATCGTCGCGGCGCCCCGCCCGGGTAAAAGCACCGGACGGGCGGAGAGCCACCACCGAAGCCGGACTACGCGACATGGTGCGGTGACCAGCCCGTCCACCCCTTCCTGCCCATATCGATAGTTCCCCATACGCGAGCCTGACGGTGGCCGAATCTCCCGAGGTGGTGTCGAAAAGTCTAAACTGACCACCGGTCTCCACATCGAGCGTCAAGGTGAGCTTGGTATGCGGTGGCGCCGAGTTTCCACCATCGCCAACCGTCCAATAGTCCGAAAACCCAAGGTTGCCGAAGGAGTTGTGGGGCTGGCCGTTGCGCTGCATGACGAAGCCATGCCCGGACCGGGCCGGAGGCGCCGTGATCGTAAAGGTCTGCCAGTTTTCCGCTGAGGCGGGGAAAACGGCGGGGAGGCTAAGCCAGGCACCCTTAAACGCGTGAGTTCCCCGTTATTCCAAAAAAATCTGCGGAATCGACTAAAATAATTCCAGCCGCCAAAAGTCGTAATCGCAAGAATGGGGTTGACGGGGGCAGGCGCGGCACGCTAGCCATCTTCGCGATGACCGCCCAAAAATCTTTCCGGTTCAAAACGACACAGTTTGCCGCGGGCGGCCTGCTGCTGATGGCAAGCGCGCTTAGCGCGCAGGAGCCGGAGCCGATTCTGGACCGGCCCACGCAGCTCAGCGATCCCGCGCCGATGTTGCCGATGACGGCGGCGCCGATGCTGGACACGATGACGCTTTTTCCGGACGCGACGGAAAACATGTCGCTGGAGGAGGCGGTGGACAAACATCCGTGGAAGTTCGTGCTGCATGGGAGCGCGACGGCGACGTACGACAGCAATATTTTCATCAGCCACTTCGATGAGCAGGAGGATTTCATCTTTACCATCGCGCCGGGCGTGGCGGTGGGGCGCGGGGATTTCAAAAATGAGCTGGCGAACCTAGGGAGCTATGAGGATCGCTTTGCCCCGGACCGTTCGGAGCGGGCGGATGGGGGAAATTACATTTTCGTCCACTATGTCCCGAGCGTGACGCTTTTTGCCGATCACGGTGGCGAAAACAGCTTTGACCACGATGTGACGCTGGACGCGCAGTATGAGTGGAAGCGGCTGACCCTCGGGCTGAAGGCGCGCTTTCAGACGATGAATCTGCCGGATGTGGATCTGGGCGAGCGGGTGGAGCGGCATCTTTTCACCGGGGCGCTGACGAGCAGGTATGACTACAGCGCGAAGACTTCATTCGAGCTGAACTTTTTCAACTACGTGCGTGACTACGCGGCGGACCGAGTCGATTCGGTGGAGTATCGCTGGCAGGGGTGGGTGAATTACCAGGTGCGGCCGAAGATCACGTTGGGGCTGGGCTTTACCTATGGGCAGGTGGATCTGAGCCGGGGGCCGTCGCAGAGCTACGAGCAGGCGCTGGTGCGGCTGCGCTACCGGGCGACGGAAAAAATCCGGTTCGATCTGACGGTGGGCGGGGAGATTCGCGACATCGACGGGGAGGCGAACCGGACGAATGGCCTCTTCAGCCTCGGGTTGTCGTATGCGCCGTTCAACGGGACGACGATTTTTCTTCAAGGCTACCGGCGCACTATCACTTCGGCGAGTGCCCAAGCGGCCAATTACAACGTGACCGGCGTAGAGGTGCAGTTCCGGCAGCGTTTTGCGCGGCGGTATTATTTCGTGGTGGCGGCGGGCTACCAGCATGTGGACTACACCTACTTCACCACGGTCGCGCTCGCGCGGCGGGATGAGATTTTCTACATCCACCCGAGTGTGGGCATCGATGTCACGAGCTGGCTGACCTGCGAACTCGGTGCGGAATTCCGGCGCGACCGCTCGACGCGCGAGGCATCAGACTTTTCAGAAACGACCGCCTACTTTCAGGTAAACGTTTTCTTTTGATCGGCTCCCCCAGGCCGCATTCCTGCTAGACGGGAACTATTTTATGGGAAAATCCAACGCATTTCACTTCGTCCGGCGCCTGCTGAGCGGCGGGCTGCTATTCATGGCCGCCACCAAGGCCGCGCCGGCGCAGGAGGCGAACTATGTGCTCGCCCCGAATGACCTGGTCTCCGTCACCGTTTTTCAGGAAGACGACCTCGCGACCAAGGTGCGGGTGGGCAATGACGGCACCATTTCCGTGCCGCTGATCGGCTCCGTGCGGGTGGGCGGGAAATCCGTGGACGAGGCCGCGCAGATGATCCGGACGCGCCTGGCCAAGGGCTACCTGGTCAATCCGCAGGTCAATGTGGGAGTGGTGGAGTTTGCCAAGCGGCTGGTCACGGTGCTCGGGCAGGTGACGAAGGGCGGCACTTTTGAGTTTCCGAATCAGGGGCCGCTCAGCTTGCTGCAGGCCATCGGCCTGGCCGGCGGCTACTCGAAGACGGCGAACCCCGGCAAGATTATCGTTAAGCGGCGGACCAACGGCAAGGAGGTGGTCATGCTGGTCAATGGCAAGGAGCTCGCCGGCAAGAAGGACGCCGCGCCGTTTGAAGTTCTTCCCGGCGACACCATCACGGTTGCCGAAAGCATTTTCTAATCTATGGCTACGCGTCGCCGCACTGCATCTTCCACCGCCCAGGAGCCGTCTGACGACGCCCGGGTCATCGACCTCCACGCATGGCTTTTTCTCCTGCGGGAAAAGTGGTGGCTCCTCCTGCTCGGCGTGCTCGGCATGCTGGCGCTGGCCGGCGCGTATCTTTTTCTCAAGGCTCCGGTCTATACCGCGCAGGCCATCATCCAGGTCACCGAAGACGCCACCAACGTCATCGACATCAAGGCCGTGGATCAGGAGAACTACAAATCCGACATCGCGCTGAAGAGCGTGGAGGGGGCGTTCAACAGCAACTCGCTGCTCGTGCGGGTGGCCAAGGTGAACAACCTGGATACGGAGGACCCCGCCTTTCGGCCCGCGCCCGGAGCGCCGCCGCGGACCGATGCGGAGCTGGCCGAGATCATGCAGCGTAAAGTCGAGTCCAAGCTCCAGCGTGGCACCCGGCTGGTCGGGGTCAGCTTTGACAGCACCAGCCCCGAGCGCGCGGCCAAGGTCACGCGCTCGCTGATCGAGGAATACCTGAAGATGTTTTTCGAGCAGAACACCAGGATGGCCACGATGGCCAATGACTTCCTCGGGCGCCAGGCGGCGGAGCTGAAAGAGCGCCTCGCCAAGTCCGAGCAGGCGCTGCAGGAGTACCGCGAGAAGTACGGCACCGTCTCGCTCGAGGACAAGCAGAACGTGACCGCCGACTACCTGAAACAGCTCAACTTCAAGCTCGAGGAAGCGCGCAGCAACCGGCTGAAGATCGAGGGCGACCTGCCCGTGCTGCGCAAGGCGCAGACCCAGCCGCCCGAGGAACTGCTGGCCCTGCAAAGCGTCTCCGGCCTGCCCGACGTGCAAGAGGCGCTGAAGCTCATCACGGCCAAGGAGTCAGAATTTTCGCAGATCAAAAAGCGCTACCTCGAACAGCATCCGAAATACATCCAGACGCAGAGCGAGCTGAGCGGCCTGCGCCAGACCTTGGAACGCGCTGCGCGGAAAGGCGCGAGCATCGCGCTGAACTCCTACCAGGCGGCCAAGCAGGCCGAGGAAAAGCTCAAGCTCGCGCTCCAGGAGCAGCAGAAAACCGGCGTGGAATTGAGCCGCATTTCCATCCCCTACGACGAACTCCGGCGGCAGACCGACTCCGACAAGGTGCTCTATGAATCCGTGCTCGCGCGCTCGAAGGAGACGAAGCTTTCCGAAGGGCTGGAGAAGAGCAACATCCGCATCGTGCAAGAGCCGCTCGTGCCGAAGACGCCGAGCAAGCCGAA
>JANPHJ010000161.1:0-3217 GCA_031424395.1 Chthoniobacter sp. | reverse complement strand
CCCGCCGACTACCGCGCCGGCTCGCACCTGCGGCTGCTGCTCGAGCAGATGGTCGAGGAAGTCGCCACCCGCATCGTCGAGCGCCGCGCCCGCGACCTCGAAGCCGGCACCATCCGCGCGCCGAAGCACACCGACTAAGCGCCGTTACTTTGGGCGGGCGAACTGCCACGCGAGGAAGCTCGCGCCCCGGAAAAGCCAGCGCGTGACTTCATTGAACGCCTGATACGGAAGCGTGGTGAACCAGCGGCGCCAGGCCGGCAGCGGAGGCCCGGAGTGGCCTTGGATCGAGGATCTGAAGCCGCTGTCGGTCTGCGAAATCGGGAACGGCTGGACGCACGCCGCACGCAGGCCGAACCACCACTCCCGGTCGAAGGCGTGATCGTAGGGCAGCCACATCGGCATGAGCCGCGCGACCAGTGCCCGCGCCGCCGCCTGGTCCACCACATAGGCGCCCGCACCTTTCAGCCGCCCGAAATTCACGCCCAGTGAATACCCTCCGTCGAGTGCTTTCACCGCCACCGCATGGCCCGCGCTCAGCCCCGTCAGGCGCAGGATATTCCATGAGTCCCGATACCGCAGTGCGGCCTCCAGTACTGTCGGACAATCCGGGCCGGGCACCAGGTCGTCCTCGCAGATCAGACCATGCGTTTCGTCCGTTTCGAGAAACGCGCGGCAGGCCGCCACATGGCTCAGGTAGCACCCCACCTCGCGCACATTCGTCGGCCGTCCGTGAAACCAAAGATACCGTCCCTCAGCATATTCCGGGATCGGCAGCGACAGCGCCGCGCCGGCCACCGCCGGCACGCGGACGACCGAAAGACCGCTCCCCTCGAAAACCCCGGAGAGCGCCGCCCACCGGTCCTTTGCGGTGTCCAGATTCAAAATGTAGGCACGCATGGATGATCGGAGAAGCGGAAGATTTACGCCCCATCCGTGCCGGGAGTCACTTCCCGAATGTTGCCGAAAACCAGGCGTTGCGCGGCCTGCGCGCGGTCGCTATTTTGCGCGCTCTTTTTCCCGCTTATGACCACCGCGATTCGTCACGTTCATTTCATCGGCATCTGCGGCACCGCCATGGGTGCGGTCGCCGCTGCCATGCGCGCGCAGGGCTTCACCGTCACCGGTTCGGACGCCGCGGTCTATCCGCCGATGAGCACCTTTCTCGAAAGCAAAGGCATCAAGCTCACCGAAGGCTACCAGCCGGAGAACATCCCCGCGGACGCCGACCTCATCGTGGTCGGCAACGCCATCTCGCGCGGCAATCCCGAGATCGAGGCGGTGCTCAACCGCAAGCTCTACTACCTCTCGCTGCCGGAGACGCTGAAGCAGTTTTTCCTGCGCGGAAAACACAACCTCGTCGTCACCGGCACGCACGGGAAAACGACCACGACCTCGCTGCTCGCGTGGATCTTGCAAAGCGCCGGGCTGAACCCCGCCTACATGATCGGCGGCATCGCGAAAAATCTCGGCCAGGGCTCAAGCCTGCATGACGCGAAGCACACCGTCATCGAGGGCGACGAATACGACACCGCGTTCTTCGACAAGCGCTCGAAGTTTGTCCACTACCTCCCGGAACTCGTCGTGGTGAACAACATCGAGTTCGACCACGCCGACATTTTCGACGACCTCGACGCCATCAAGCTCAGCTTCCGCCGGCTGCTGAACATCGTGCCGGAAAACGGCATGGTGCTCATCAATGGCGACGACGCCAACTGCATCGACGTGGCCGAGGGTTGCCGCGCGCAGCTCGTCGAGGTCGGCTTTTCGCCAAACGCCGCGCGGCACATCCGCGACATTTCCTACAATCCGCACGGCTCGCAGTTCACGCTGCTCGACACGCGCTTCACCATCCAGCAGGTCGGCGAATACAACGTGCGCAACGCGGCGATGGCCATCAGCGCGGCGCATTTTTACGGCATCCCACTCGAGGCGATTGCCAAAGCGACCGCAGCGTTCGAGGGCGTGAAGCGCCGGCAGGAAGTGCGCGGCGAAGTGCGCGGCATCACCGTCATCGACGACTTTGGCCACCACCCCACCGCCATCCGCGAGACCCTGCGAGGCCTGCGCCACCAGTATCCCGGCCGCCGCCTATGGGCCATCTTCGAGCCGCGCTCGAACACCACGCGCCGCGCCATCTTTCAGCACGAACTCCCCGCCGCGCTCGCCGAGGCCGACGGCATCATCCTCGCCCAAGTCGCCCGCCAGGAGCAACTCGCCGCCGATGATCGCCTCGATCCCGAGCACGTCATCACCGACCTCGCCGCCACCGGAAAACCCGCCTTCTACGAGCCCGGCGTGGACGCCATCATCGCCCGCCTGCGCCCACTGGTGAAGGAGCGCGACGTCATCGTCATCCTCAGCAACGGCGGCTTCGGCGGCATCCACGAAAGGCTGCTTAAGGAGCTGTAACGGGCTGCGTGGCGCGGGCGCACACGTTTTCGGGCGTCAGGCGGGCGCCCCACCCCCCGCGGTTCGGCGAACCGGGGCGTTCGCCGGACAACTCGCGGACGCGGGCGTCCGCGCCACGGAGCAATATGTAAGGGCGGACGAGCCCGAAAGATGCGTCCGCCCTCTCGAGGAGGAAATTCTCGAAATGCTTTCTCGTCAGCTCGCTTCCGCCGGCTCGGCTTTCGCGGCGGTCGTGGAGGTGAAGGTGAGCTTGCCCTTTTCTGCGCTGACGGTGGCGGTGTCGCCAGCCTTGAGATTGCCGCGGAGGATTTCCTCGGCCATCGGATCCTCGAGGTAGCGCTCGACGGCGCGGCGCATGGGGCGCGCGCCGTACTGCGGATCGTAGCCCTTTTCGATGAGCAGCTCCTTTGCTTTGTCGTCGAGCGTGATGGTGATTTGCTTGATCTTGATTCGCGCGGCGACCTTCTTGATTTCGAGATCGACGATAGTCAGCAGCTCGGGCTTGCCGAGGGTGTGGAAGACGATGAGGTCGTCGAGCCGGTTGACGAACTCGGGCTTCAGCACGCGCTTCGCCTCGTCCAGGATTTTTTCCTTCATCACGTCGTAAGCCTGCTCGTCCTTGTTCGACGTGCCGAAGCCCATCGTCGTGGACTTCTTGATCAGCTCGGCGCCGATGTTCGAGGTCATGATGATGATGGTGTTGCGGAAGTCGATTTTGCGCGCGAGCGAGTCGGTGATCTTCCCCTCCTCCAGAATCTGGAGCAGCAGGTGCATCACGTCGGGGTGCGCTTTTTCGATCTCGTCGAAA
>JANPHJ010000160.1:0-16494 GCA_031424395.1 Chthoniobacter sp. | reverse complement strand
CGTCGCCGAGCGCACCCACGAGATCGGCATCCGCAAAGCCATCGGCGCGAAACGCCGCACCATCCTCCTGCAATTCCTCATCGAAGCCGCCAGCATCTGCCTCCTCGGCGGCGTCATCGCCCTCGCCCTCGCCGCCGGCTTTGTGCAAATCGCCCGCCAATTCCTCCCCGCCCTGCGCGTCGCCCTTTCGCCCTCAGTGATCGTCCTCGCCCTCACCGTCGCCATCGTCACCGGCCTCGTCTCCGGCTTCCTCCCCGCCTGGCGCGCCGCGCGCATGAGCCCGGTCGATGCGCTGCGCAATGAGTGACCAAGCCGCGGCAGATTTTCCACATTGCGATCGAGATGGGATGTTGACCTACGGGACGGCTGAGTCCTTGCTACATGCGTAAGCTTGATTTCTGTTTTATGAAATTCTTAACAACTATTCGGTTCACTAAATTGAAAGGTAGTTTGCTATCGCTGCTGCTGGCCGCGGCACTTTTCGAAATCGGCGGGGCGACGGCGGTGCAGGGCGCAAGCACGGATTCGGAGCACCGTTATTTCGAGTTGGCGCCCTCAGCCGCGCCGCCGGCGCCCACGACGGGCGGTGGCGCGACCGCGCCAGCCAGCGCTGCTGCGCCGAAAAAGATCGGCAAGGTGGCTACTGTGCCGAAGGTGATTGCGCCTCCGAAAGCGCCGGGCAATCCGAGCACGTTCGACCCAAACAAGCAGATTGGAAAACGTGTGCCAGCGCCGCCCAGTGGCGGCTCGGCAGACGTCGGGATGAAAGCCCGCGACATCTTCAAGAAAGCCAAAGACGGCGGCGGTGCCGTGGCTGTGGACTCCGCACAGGCAGGAGCCTCCGAGAGGACGTCCGTCGCCGCTGATGCCGCACCGCCGGGAAAAAAGCGGACGATTCCAAAAGCCGGCCACGCGGTGACTGAGGTTTCCCCACGCAAAGGTCGGGTAGCCACGGAAAACGCACCAATTTCCACCGCCGAAGCGGCGTCGACGGGCAAAGCGTCGCCGAACGAAAAGGACGTGAAGGTCGTGGTCGCCAAAGACCCGCCCCGCAAAAACAAATCCGTAGTGAAAGGCGGGAGCGATGCCTCGGTCACAACGGCGGATGCGGCTGGCGCGGGCCCAGCGCCTTCCAAACTAAACGATCCAAAAAAAGTCGGGCGCGTGGCCGACCTCACCGACATCCCGAAAAACGTCCCCGGGTCGGAACGGCCGAGCGTGGCGGACCTTGGCCGGGGCAAGCCGGGCACGGGGTTGGGCCAGGGCGAATTCGCCGCTGGAACGGGGCTGGGCAATCTGCCGGGTCGCGTGGGGAGATCGACCTTGGAGGACATGGCCAAAGGGCCGAACGACGGCCTGCCGACAGGGGGCTTTGGACCGGATCCGTCCATTGATCCATCCGGCTCCTTGGGCGACCTCGGCTCGGCGGCCGGGGTCGTGGGAAAATACGTTCCCGGTGCGGCAGGTAGCGCCACCCGGGGTGCCGGAAAGCTCCTGGGGGCCGCGGACAAAATTGCCGAAGGCGGCTCGATTGGCGAAGCGGCGGCCGATTTGGTGGGAGCCGGCGGCACCGGTTTGGGGGAAGCCATTGACTTTGCCGGCACCGGGCGAAACTCGGCCTATCAAGGCGCGGTGGATAAAGGCGGCATGTACGTCGGAGCCTTGATTGTCGGAGGCGTCATCGCTGCGGTTTTTGGCGTGGGTTTGATCGGACTTCTCGTCGCCGGTGCCGCCGGCCTGCTCGGTGCCGATCAGACGGTGGGGAGCTTAGTATCGAGCGGGCTCGACAAGGTCGGCACCTTCGGCCGTGGACTCTTCAGCGGGAGTGGCGGGGAGGGATTGAGCGCGGATGAGGGAAGTGCCTTGGATCAACTAGCCGCGGATGCGCAGAAGTATGCGGACGACACGGCCAAAGCGGGCGCAAAGGGGGCGGCCCAGGAAGACCCGGATGCCGGTGCGCAAGAGCCCGTGGACGATGGCGAGAGATCGACGCCGGTCGAGAACACCAATCCGGATCAAAAACCGGCGGAAACGCCGGAGGAAAAGCCGAGCAACTCAGGCGGGCAACCCAAGGAAGGGGAGCAGCCCGCGCCGCCGCCCGAGGACGAGGCTCAGAGCGCCGGTTGTGGAGATGAGCGGTATGAGCAGTCGAAGGGGCCGACCTACCTTTCGCCCGAGAATCGGGCGCGGCTCGCGGAAAAAATGGGCCGCGATCCTTTGGGCGAACACCGGGATGGTCCGGGCCGTTTTGACGTCGAACCCGGCGATATGGATCGACAGGACTACCTGAACGACGGCGACCCGGACAAACCCGGCGGCGGCCATCCCGTTTCCAAGGCGTTGATCGACGCCATCAAAGAAAGCGCGAAGCCGGGGCCCTGCCCCACGCCGGATGGCATCGGCAAAGCGGCCAAAGCCGCAGCAGCCGCAGGCAAATAACACTCGATCTTTCTCGTGCTGCGCATTCCCTTTATGAACCAGTCCTTCACCCTTCCATGGTGCATCGTACTTCTCGCCAGCACCCTCGCGGGCGAGGCCGCTCCCGTGATCGCGCCAGAAGTCAGCCACGTCGCCAGTTTGATCAAAGCGGAGAACTACCGCGAAGCGCGGGCCGCCACCGATCTCGCGCTGAAGCAGAAGCCCGAGGACGTAACGCTGCTGCGTCTGCGCGGCGTCTCGCTCATGGAGGAGAATCGGATCGATGAAGCGGTGCGCGTCTTGCGCCAAGCCGTGGGGCTCGATCCAGAAAGCGTTGCCTGTCGCTACTACTTGGCGCAGGCGCTGGCCTATCAGGGCCGGGTGCATGAGGCCGTACGCCTGCTCGAAGCCGTGCAAGCCGCTGCCCCACAATCCGAATACGCCCGCCTCTCGGCCACGGTCCTTCCCGAGTTGCGCCTACTCGCCCAGAGTTCGCAGGAAATCGGCGACGTTCCGACGGTCGCCGCCCAACCGCAGAAGCGCTTCTCTGTCGATCTGCGCCTCGCCGCCGAATACGACACTAACATTCCCGCCCGCGCCGATAGCGATCCCGATCCCAGCCCGAAACGTGGCGGTCGCCTCGCCGGTTCGGCTAACCTCGAGTATCGCCCACTCGACCAGAAGCTGGACTCCGCGCCCGTGACCCTGGGCCTCGGTTACGTCGGTTATCAGAGCCTGCACGAGCGAAAATCTCTGCAAATCTACGACGTCACCCAGCACGCCGGCATCGCTTATGTTCAGCGCAACGGCCAACTGGGCGGCAAACCCTACGAGTTGCGCCTGGGCGGCCGATTTGAATTCACGGACGTCGATTACCACCGCTACAGCCGGGCCATCCGGGCGGAAGCCAGCGCCTCTTTGCAACCCGCCGCCTGGACCGTCATCGCCTTGCGCTATGGAATCGCGGGGAAGGAGTTCGATAACGACACGGTCCTGCCCAAGCTCTTCAGCCGCGATTCCCTCGAGCAATCCTTCGGCGTTACTCAATTCTTCTACTTGCTCAAGAACCGACTGATCCTTGGGGTCGGCTACGCGTATGCGGCGGATGATGCGGATGGCCTTCTTTTTCAGCAAAACAGCCATCAATACACCGCTCTCGCTCAAATCGCATTGCCAGGGCAATTCACCCTGCGCACAACGCTCGAGTACCTTCAGGACGGGTATGTGAACTTCGTGCCGTCGCCGCGGCGAATCGATGATATCTGGCGCGTCACCAATACCCTCTCCCGCCCGCTCTTCGTCAAAAATCTGAGCGCCGAAGTCGGTTACCTTTACGAGACGAGCAATTCCACCCGCGATTTCGCTGACTATCAGCGCACCGTCTATTCCATCGCCCTCAACTATAACTTCTAACCCGCCTATCCCATGAATCGTCCCGCCTATCGCCCACTCGCATTCATCTTACTCATTCTGTCCAACTTTTGCCTGGCGAGCCTGCCATTGAGTGCCGCTGACTACCGGCTCGAACAGGAAATCGACCGTCTCGCTGGGTTGCTGAATCGTCCGTGGAATCTCGACAAGATCCGCACGCATACTCGCGCCAGATTGCCTCGCGAGCTGGTTTTCGGTCTCCCTCCTTACGACCAGCAGCCGGAAAAGGCGCAGACCCTTCCGAAAGTTCCAAAGGTCATCAAGGTGAAACCTCCCACCCTCGCTCCTCCGGTTGCGCCCTCGGCTCCTATCACTCCGGGCCCGATTTTCGTCTTTCCTCCCGCGGTCTAACTACTTAGGCCACCACTCACGGCGGCGTGAGCGTGGCCAGCACGGGGATGGCAGAGGTTTCGACTCCTTACGGGGCTACAGGTGAGGGCAGGCATCCCGCTGCTCTTGGAAACACGAACCAGATCGTTGCCGCGCCTCGGGGGGCACCGACTCCGCGTTCGGAGGCGAGCTGCCCCGCGCGATCGACGCGGACAGCACGGCGACCTTTTTCTTTCTATTGGGAATATGCCCGCCATTTTGAAAGCGATGCACACCGCGACACGCCGGACTTTTCTCGCGAGCCTTCTGGGCGCGCTCGGCGCAGGCTGCACGAAAACGCCGGTCAGCGATGAGCCCGGCTACAGCGAACAGCCGGCCTCCGGCGCGGGCAAAACCGAATACATTTTCGCTCCGCTCCCGGTCAGCAATCCGGCGAAACTTTTCGAGGTCTATCAGCCTCTGGTTGACCTGATCAACGGGCAGGCCAAGGATTTCGCGCTGAAGATGGAATCGTCCCAGCACTATGCGGACTTTGAGCACAAACTGGCCACCCGGCGCGTGCATATCGCGCTGCTGAATCCGTATCAGACGGTGGGCTCGGAGGCGCACGGTTACAGGATCTTTGGCAAGATGGGCGACGATGATCGCTTTCGCGGGCTGATCGTGGTGCGCAGGGATTCGGGCATCAAGGAGGTGGGCGATTTGCGCGGCAAGCCGATCAGCTTCCCGGCCCAAACGGCGGTCGCGGCGTGCATGATGCCGAAGCTTTTTTTCAAACAGCAAGGGCTCGACGTGGAGACGGAAGCGCAGCCGCGCTATGTGGGCTCCCAGGAATCGTCGGTGATGAATGTGGCGCAGGGGCTGACGATGGCGGGGTGCGTATGGCAGCAGTCGTGGGACGGGCTGCAGAAGGACCAGCCGGAAGTGGTGGCGCAGCTCGAAGTGAAGTGGCAAACCGGAACCCTGCTCAACAATGGCCTCGTCGCGCGGGACGACGTGCCCGAGGAGCATCTGCGCTTGGTCAGCGAGCTCATCTTCAAGCTTCATCTGGACGAGCGCGGGCGCGAGATTTTGAAACGCATGAAGCTCTCGCGCTACGAGCCCGCGACGTCGGGGACGTATGAGCCGATGCGGAGGTTTTTGAAAGAATTCGAAGAGGCGCTGGGACGCCCGCCTGTCGCGAAAGGAGAGTTGTGATCGGTGGCCCGTCGCAGCCGCCCCGCGGCCAGTCTGTCCACCGGCAACTGGTAACCCGCGTGGTGGTGGTTTACGCGGCGGTGATGGCGGTGTTTGCCGCGCAGCTCGTGCTGCGCCAGCGGGCGTTTCTCCGCGAAAAGGCGCAAAGCTGGACGCTCTTCCAGGGCACCCTCCTCGCGGCGAGCGCCCTGCCGGGCGTCATGTCGAATGATGTCGCCGGTTTGCAGGAAATCCTCGAGACGCTGCGCGGGGACCAGCAAGTCGTTTACGCGATGGTGCTCGACCCGCGGGGCTACATCCTCGCGCACACCGACCGGCGCAAAAACGGCCTCTTTTTGCAGGACGCACGGAGCATTGAGTTCCTGCGCAGCCAGCCCATCGCGCGCGTGCTCCCCACCAGCGACGGGTCTGTCGAATGCGCGGCCCCGGTGATGCTCGGGGAGCGGCATTTTGGCTGGCTGCGCGTGAAGCGCGACCTGTCCGACGACACGGCGCATCTGCGCTCCCTGACTTATTGGGGCGCCGCTTTCACGATCCTCGCCATCGCCATCGGCGCGGCGGTCACGACGGCGCTGGCGGGCGCCATTCTGCGTCCCTTGAAGCTGCTGCTACGCGGAACGGAACGCATTTCCCAGAACCGTCTCGACGAGCCGATTCCGATCACGACCCAAAACGAGGTGGGCGTGGTCACGAAGGCCTTCAATGACGCCATGGCCCAGCTCGCGCGGCAGACCGCGGAGCGCACCCAGGCGGAGGAACAGCTCCGCGCGCAGACGGCGCACATTCTCGAGGAGGCCGTAATGCTCGCGCCGGCGGCCGAGGAAATACTGAGCGCCGCAACCCGTTTTGCGGCGAGCGCGGCCGACGCGGCCGTGGCGGTCCGTGAGACGGCGGTCAGCATCGAGGAGATCCGCCAGACCAGCCACCTCGCGAGCGTGCAGGCGGGCGAAGTTTTGCAAGATGCGAAGAGTGCAGCCGCCATCTCCCACCGCGGAAAGGAGGCTGCCGAAGGGGCCGGCGAGGGCATGCAGCGCATCCGCGATCAAATGGCGGGAATCGCCGCGATCATGCAGGAGCTGAGCCGGCAGACGCAGGTGATTGGCGAGATCATCGCCTCGGTGGACGCCATCGCGGCGACCTCGAGCCTGCTGGCGGTGAACGCGGCGATCGAGGCCCGCAAAGCGGGCGAGCAAGGCCGCGGCTTTTCGGTCGTGGCGCAGGAAGTGAAACACCTCGCCACGCAGTCCAAACAGGCGACGGCCCGCGTACGCGCGATTTTGAACGACATCCAGAAAGCCGCGGCCGCCGCGGTGCTGGCCACCCAGCAGGGATTAAGCGCCGTCAACCGCGGCGCTGCGCAATCCAACGAAGCGGGCGGCTCGATCATCACGCTCGCCGAAAGCATTTCCAAAGCGGCGCTGTCGGCCGCGCAGATCGCCGCGTCGAGCCGCGAGCAGTTGACCGGCATCAAGCAGGTGGCGGAAGCGATGCACAGCGTCAAAACCGCCAGTGCCCAGAATGTGGAAGGCGCCACCAGTCTGGAAAAGGCGGCCCGCAAACTCAGCGCGATGGGCCAGCGGCTGAGCGGCCTCGTCAAGACCTCGTCGGCGAAGCAATAGCGGACACGCGACGGATCAGACCGGCCGATGCGCTGCGCAAGGAGCGAACGCCCTGCTCCGTTCGGGAGGCGCAGGCGCACTTTGGTGCCGATGTTGTCGGGCTGACGCGGGGGGCCGCGGAGACGGGTGTTCGCTGCTCCCTTTCCCCGAACTCAGCTCGGGCGCTAGAAGCTGAGGCGGAGGCCGGTGGTCCAAGTCCACGCGTGGTAGTCGGCGCGGGATTTGGCGGAGTTACCGAGGTCGGCATAGCTCAGGCCGGTCTGCACTTTGAGGCGCTGGCCGTAGATGGAGTAGTTCAGGCCGAGGTAGTATTCGTTATATTGGTCGCCCTTGGGTTTGGTGATGGTGTTGTCGTAGCGATGGAGGCGGATGCCCTTCGGGTCATCGCTGCTTAGATAGGTGTAGCGACCCACGAGTTGCAGCTTCTTGGTCAGGTTGAACCAAGGCTGGACATTGGCGCCCCAGACATTGCCCTGCTCGCCGAAGCCCTCGCCGGCGGAGAGTTCGGCGCGGAGCCCCCAACGGGTTTCCTCAAGCTGGAAGGAGAGGGAGCCGACGTTGCTAAAGGCGCGCGTGAAGGTGCTCTCGACGTTGGGATCGTTATAGACGTAGTCGGCGCGGAGGAGGGCTTTCTTCACGCCGAGCATTTTTCGGAAATCGTAGCCTAGGCTGAGGAGGCCGAAGTTACCGGCGTCGAAATTGCCAAATTCCTTGCTGGCGGTGCCGCCGCTGAACAAGCCCGCCGTGTAGTGCCAGCCGTGGACTTTGCCGCAGGCGGTTATGCCGGGGACATATTCTTTGGTGAACCAGAGATTGTTGCTGAGATTGTTGCGGTCAAGGGTCTGGAGTTCGTTGGAGGAGGTGCTGCCATCGAGGGTGAATTTTGCGCGCTGTTTGCCGACGGTAAGTTTGAAGGCATCGCTGAATCGGTAGGCGATGTAAGTGTCGGTCAGGCGCTGGTAAAGCGGATCGGCGTTCTGCGGATCGAGGTCCACCTCGGCGGCGATCTCCAGGTTGTGGAAGAAGCGGGCCTTGAAGCCGCCCCGCAGGCGGCGGACGATCCAGTCGGCATCGTAGCCGGCACTGGAATCCTTGGTGAAATAGTCGGCGTGCAAGCGCCCGGTGAAGCGGAATTCGTTGAGGAAGGCGGCGTCGTCGTTTTGGTACAGGACGGGTAGGGCCCAGAGTTTGTCGCCCAGGTCTCCGGACTCGCTGAGCGTGATTTTTTCCGCGGTCTCGGCGAAGGCGCAGGAAGCGGTGACAGCGAGGGCGAGGAGGACTTTGGTGGCGTGCATGGGTAGGGTGCGAATGGTTGTCGCCGGGGTTGGCGACGCACGCAGAGTCACACCGCTGTGTTACCGCCCGGTGTCTAAGAGGTGTCTTCGAGGTAACATTGCGCACAGGTGCGAGCGGGCTCGCCATGCGCCATGCGACGCCCCATCTTCCACCTTTCGCTCTCCGCTCTCCGCCTTTCCACCCATGCTCGCTGAACTCCGCGAAAGCCTCCGCATGGCGCTCGACGCCCTGGCCACGCACAAGCTGCGCTCCGCGCTCACGCTGCTCGGCGTGCTCGTGGGCGTCTTTTCGATCATCCTCGTGATGACCGCGATGCGGGCGATGCAGAATAACATCGAGAAGGAACTCGGCTCGCTCGGCAGCCGGACCTTTGTCATCCAGAAGATGCCCGGCGCGTACTTTGGCGGGCCGGAGGGCTTCATGAAATTCCTGCGGCGCAAAGCCATCACCTACGCGCAGGCGATGGCTTTCAAGAAGAAGGCCGCGTTTGCCCCGGCGGTCGGCTTGCAGGCGGATTTCTGGAATGGCGAGCTGACTTCGCGCTACGACCGGACGCCGCCGAATGTCTCCGTCACCGGCGCCACGCCGGGCATTTTCGCCACGAACAACTGGACCGTGACCGAAGGCCGCGCCCTGCTCGACTCCGACGTGGAATCCGCGCGCGACCTCTGCGTGCTCAGCGACGATGTGGCGAAGACGCTGTTCCCCCGCGGCTCGGCGGTCGGGCAGCGGGTGAAAGTCGAGTCGATCAGCTACACGGTCGTGGGCATTTTCGAGCGGACTGGCTCGACGGAAGGGGCGCGCGGCTTTGCCATCATCCCGCTCACCACGGGGCTGAACCGCTATGGCCGCCGCCGCGAAATCGGCATCGCTGTGCAGGCGGCCTCACCTGCGGCGATCGAAGACACGATGGCGCAGGCGCGGGGTGTTTTGCGCGCCATCCGCAAGGTGCCGCCGGGCGAGGAGGACGACTTTGACATGCTCTCCAGCGACTCGATGATCAAACAGTTCCAGACCATGACCTTTGCCGTGCGCACCGGCCTTTCGCTGGTCAGCGGCATCGCCCTCGTGGCCGCCGGTGTGGGCATCATGAACATCATGCTCGTCTCCGTGACCGAGCGGACGCGCGAGATCGGCGTGCGCCGCGCCATCGGCGCGAAGAAGCGCCACATCATGACGCAATTCATCATCGAGGCCATCGTGCTCTGCGAAATCGGCGGCGTGCTCGGGGTGGTGCTCGGCATGGCCGGGGCGAATGCGCTCGCCATCTATTTGCTCAAGCTGCCACCGGCGTTTCCGGTCGATTGGGCGGTCATCGGCCTGCTCATTTGCTCGGTCATCGGCGTGCTCTTTGGCAGCTATCCGGCCTACAAAGCGGCGCACCTCGATCCCATCGAGTCGCTGCGCTACGAGTGAGGGTCACACCTCGATGCCGAGGCGTTTCATTTTGCCGTAGAGGGTGGGGCGGTGAATGCCGAGGATTTGCGCGGCCTTTTTCTTGTTGCCGTGGGTCTGGGCGAGCGCTTGGAGGATGGTCTGCTTTTCGTGGTCTTCGAGGTTCAGCGCGCTGCTGGGCGGGGCGACGGCGGCGGCCTGAAGGGCGGGGGGGAGGGTGATTTCGCGAGGCAGTTGCCGGAGCGTGATGGTGCCGTTGTCAGCGAGCACCACGGCATACTCGATGGCGTTCTGCAGTTCGCGGATGTTGCCCGGCCACGCGTAGTTGATCAAAGCGTCGAGCGCCTCCGCGGTCAGGACGGGCTCGGGTTTGCCGACCTGCTGGGAGAAGCGGCCGACGAAGAGGGTGATGAGCGCGGGGATGTCCTCGCGGCGCTCGCGCAGCGGCGGGATGGGGATTTGGAAGGTGTTCAGCCGGTAGTAAAGGTCCTGCCGCAGCGCGCCGGAGCGCACGGCTTCGGCGATGGGGCGGTTGGTGGCGGCGACGAGGCGGAAACTCACCGGCACCGTCTTGGTGCTGCCGAGCGGGCGGTATTCGCGCTCCTGGAGCACGCGCAGAAAGCGCGTCTGCAGCTCAGGCGGCATGTCGGCGATTTCATCGAGAAAGAGCGTGCCGCCGGCGGCCTCGGCGATCATGCCGGGGAAGTCCGCGACCGCCCCGGTGAAGGCGCCTTTGAGGTAACCGAAGAGCTCGCCCTCGATCATATTCGCGGGGAAGGCCGCGCAGTTCAGTTTCACCAGCGGGCCGCGCATGGCCTTACTGAGCCGGTGGATTTGGTTGGCGAGCACCTCTTTGCCCACGCCGCTTTCGCCGAGCAGCAGCACGTTCGCCTCGGTGGGGGCGACGCGTTCGAGCAGCCCGTGGACTTCCTGCATGGTGCGGCTTTTGGCCACGGGGATGAGCTGGCGCTCGGCTTTTTCCAGGGCGCGGGAAAGGTGCTGCTTTTCCTCGCGCAGCGTGACCGTTTCACTCTCGAGTTTCCTTTTCTCCAGCGCCCGCGCGATGAGGGACGCCAGCTCCTCGGGCGCGTAGGGTTTGCTGATGAAATGGAACGCGCCTTCCTTGATCGAGTCGATGGCGTTGGCGAGCGAGTCATTGGCCGTGAGGATGATGACCTGGGTGTGCGGCAGCTCGCGCCGGACGTCGCGCAGCACGTCGAGGCCGGGGCGGTCGGGCAGGCCGAGGTCGAGCAGGACGAGGTCGGGGGCGACTTTGCGGATCATGGCCAAGCCCTCCGCGGCGGTGTGGGCCATGTGGGGCTCGTAGCCGTGGCGCTTGAGCAGGGCTTCGAGGGTGAGGAGGACGGAGCGCTCGTCATCGACGATGACAATCCGGGGGTGGGCGGTGGCGGTCATGCAGCGAGGGGGAGAAAGATGCGCGTGGTGAGCTGCGCGGCGGCGAGATCGTGGGTGATGTCCACGCTGCCGCCGTGCGCGGCGAGGAGCTGGCGCGCATGAAAAAGGCCGAGGCCGTAGCCGCCGTCGCGGGTGCTCACGAGCGGCTCCACGCCCCAGGTCGCGGGGGCGGAGGGCAGCGCGGTTTTGCGCTCGCGCAGGGTGAGGCAGAAGCGCCCGCCGGCGCTGGCCGCGTGCGCCGTCACGGGCGCGGCGGCTTCCTGAAAGTGCGCCGCGTTTTGAAAAAACTCGCCGAGCGCGGCGAAGAGCATCTCGGGATCGACGGCCACCGCCTCGTCCGCCAGCTCCTCGGTCCACACCACCTGCGGCGCGAAGTCCGGCAGCACTTGCGCGAGCCGCGCGCGGAAATCCGTGGTGAAATCTTTCGCCCCGTAGCGCACCCGCTCGGGCGGCGCGGCCCGGAACCGCCCGGCGACGCGCTGCATGGTTTTCCCATAGTCCGCGATGATGCCGCGCAGCCGCTGCAGCTCGCGCACGGCCGCGGCGGGGTCCTCGGGGGCGGTCAGCAATTCGGCGACAAAGGCGGCTTGGAGCTGCATCGCGCTCAGCCGGTTGCGCACGTCATGGGTGAGCTGGCCCACCATCGCGCCCACCCGCTCGAACGGCACAGTCAGCTCCGCGGCGCTCATGTCATGCGAGGGCGAAAGTGTCCGCCGCGGGCGTGGCGCCGGGCGTGGTTTGGAGGCGGGGGTCATTGGCGGCCAGATGGGTGAGCGCGTGCCACACGGCCTCCGCGTCCGCGCCGAGCGCCGTGCCGATTTGCGTGGCGGTCTGCGGCTGGGCGGAGAGCGCGCCCTTCACCCGCGCGAGCAGTTTCAGCACGCCCGCCGCCGCCTTTTTCCCGGCCTCCACGCCGGGCTGATGGTAGGCGTTCACGTTCACGAGCGACGCGTAAAACCCGACCGCCCGCTCGTACAGCGCGACCAGTGCGCCGACGGTGAACGGCGTGACCTCGCCCATGCTGACCGTGATCGAATCGCGCCCGCCCTCGTAAAGCGCCGTCCGCGTGCCGCGCAAAAAACCTTGCAGGAAATCCGCCGCCGTCGCCCCCGGCTCCACTTCCATCGAAGCGCCGTTACGCCCGCGCCGCACCTCGATGAACGTGACGAAAAAGTTGTGCACGCCGTCGCGGAGCTGCTGCACGTAGGCGTGCTGGTCGGTCGAGCCTTTGTTGCCATAGACGGCGAGCCCTTGGTTCACCTTCTGCCCGTCGAGATCGAGTTCCTTGCCGATCGATTCCATGACGAGCTGCTGCAGGTACTTTGAGAAAAGCACGAGCCGGTCTTTGTAGGGCAGCACCACCATGTCTTTCGCGCCGCGCCCTTCGCCCGCGCAGTGCCACATCAGCGCGAGGAGCATGGCGGGATTCTTCAGCGTCACGGTGCCGCGCGTCCACGCGTCCATCGCCGCCGCACCCTCGAGCAGGGCGGCGGTGTCGAGCCCTTGCAGCGCGAGCGGGAGGAGGCCCACGGCGCTCATCACGCTGGTGCGGCCGCCCACCCAGTCCCACATCGGGAAGCGCACCAGCCAGCCGTTTTGCTCCGCGTATTTGTCCAGCGCCGAGCCCGCGCCCGTGATCGCCACGGCATGCTTGCCGAACTCGAGCATCGCGTTTTTATACGCCGCCTCCGTCTCCAGCATGCCGTTGCGTGTCTCGGCGGTGCCGCCGCTTTTCGACACCACCACGACGAGGGTGTGCTCGAACCGCGGGGCCAGCGCGTTGAGCACGCGGTCCATGCCTTGGGGATCGGTGTTGTCGAAAAAATGCAGCCGCATCCGGTCGTCCGCCGTGCCCAGCGCATCGCTCAGGAACTGCGGCCCCAGCGCCGACCCGCCGATGCCGATGAGCAGCACATCCGTGTAGCGCCCGCTGGCATGCACCTTCGCGGCAAACTCTTTGATCGCCGCATTGCAGTCCTCGACCTCCGCGGTCAGCTCCGGCTGCGGCGCGAGCTGTGGTGCGCGCAGCCAGTAGTGGCCGACCATGCGGCCCTCGTCCGGGTTCGCGACCGCGCCCTTTTCCAGCTCCCCCATGGCGGTGAAAGCGCGCTGCGCCAGCGGTTCCATCGTCGCCAGAAAATCATCCGCGAACCGCATGCGCGAAACGTCGATTGAAAAGCCCAGCGCCTCGTGCCGGAGAAAATACTGCTGATAGCGGTCCCAAAGCGAAGTCATAGCGGCCATGCGATCAAACGCCGCGCCTGCTGTCGAGCCGCCAGTCGGCATCGGAGTGCTGGCCTCGCGCCGCGGGAACGTGACATGGTGCGCAGATGCTCCCGACTTTCGCCTCCCGCTTCCCGCGCCTCGTCTGCGCCACCGCCCTGCTCAGCACCGCCGCGGCGCAGACAGTGGCCCCGCCCGCGCGTCCGCCAGCACCCGCGCCGTCGGCCGTGCAGGTGGCAAAAGTGGGCAAGCTCGGGGACAACCGCTGGCTGCTCCCGACGGGCCAGATCATCGCGCCCGCGGGCCGGCAGATTGACCTGCCGACGATCCGCCCGCAGGCGCTGACGCTGAGCCCGAATGGCAAATTCCTCGCCGTCGCGGGCAGCTCGAAAGACGTGCTCATCTTCGACGCCGCCACTGGCGCGGAACTCTCGCGCACCACCATGCCCGGCGACCCCGTCAAACCCGGCGAGCCGCCGAAGCCCGGCGTGCCCGCGCCCGGCAGCACACCCGCTCCCGTCGCCAAACCCGCCGAAAAATCAGACGACCCGGCGGCTCCCGATGTCGGCGAACCGAAGCCTGACCGGGACGGCAAGATGTCCTTCGCGGGCCTCGCCTTTTCGCCCGAAGGCACGCGGCTTTTCGTCTCCAGCCGCAGCGGGCAGATCCGCTACTTCGGCGTGGACGGAGCGGGCAAACTCAAGCCCGAGGGCAGCTTCACCCTGCCCAATGCCAACGCGCCCAAACGGCGCGAGGACATCGCCACCGGCCTCGCGTTTTCCGCCGACGGCAGCAAGCTCTACGCGTGCGCCAGCCTCGGCAACCGCCTCCAGGAACTCGACGCCGCCACGGGCAAACCGCTGCGCCAATGGAACACCGGCATCGCCCCGCTCAATGTCGTCCTGGCCCACGGCAAAGCCTACGTTTCCTGCCTCGCCGGCCCGCGCCCGAAGCCGGGCGACACGACCGCCAGCGTCGGCCGCGGCGTCCTCGGGCTCGTCGATGACCGCTCCATCGCCAGCGCGGGTTCCGTCGTCATCATCGACCTCGCTGGCGCGGGCAAAGTGCTCGCCGAAATCGAGACCGGCCTGCACTGCGGAGCGCTCGCCGTCTCGCCGGGCGGCGAGTACGTCGTCGCCGCCAATGCAGGCAGCGACACCCTCTCTGTCATCGCCACCGCGAGCGGCGCGCTCGTGGAAAAAATCTGGGCGCGGGCCACGCCCGCCGAGCCGTTTGGCGCGCAGCCCAGCGCGCTCGTTTTTGATCCGAGCGGCAAGACGCTCTACGCCGCCAACGCGACGCAGAACGCTGTCGCCGTCATCAAGTTTGATCCGAAGGACAAAGCCTCCCGCGTCCTCGGCCTCATCCCCACCGCGTGGTTTCCCGCCGGCCTCGCCTTTGACCCGCTGCACAAAACGCTGTTCGTCTCGAATCTCCGCGGCCTCGGCTCGGCGAAAATCCCCAAGCCCGGCGACAAGCCCGGCCTTTCCAGCAAAGACCTGTGGGGCACGCTGAGCTTCATCCCCGCGCCCGACACCGCCGCCCTCGCCGCGCAAACCCGCACCGCCCTCGAAGGCATGCGCCACGCCCGCCTGGCCGCGGCGGCGCTGCCCGCGCGACCCGGCACGGCCCCGCGCCCCGTGCCCGAGCGCGCCGGCGAGCCGAGCGTTTTCAAACACGTCATCTACGTGATCAAAGAAAACCGCAGCTACGACCAAATCCTCGGCGACATGAAGGAGGGGAATGGCAGCAAGGAGCTGTGCATTTTCGGCGAAAAATTCACGCCCAATCAACACGCGCTCGCCCGCGAGTTTGTGCTGCTAGACAACACCTACTGCAACTCCGTCCAAAGCGCCGACGGCCACCAGTGGACCGACTCCGGCATCGCCAATGAATACACCGAGCGCCAGGTCGTCTCCGGCTTTCCCCGCAGCTACGGCGGCGGCAAAGCGGAGGACGGCTCCGACGCGCTGAACTGGGCCTCCAGCGGCTTCATCTGGGACCATGTGACCAAGGCCGGTAAAACTTTCCGCAACCTCGGCGAATGGATGGTGACGGAGGTGAAGTGGAACGACCCGTCGAAGAAGGACAAGCCGAGCTACCAGGACGTGACCGCCGACCTGCGCGAGAAAACGGGGCTCATCACCTACAAGTCGCGCTGCGTGATTCCGGCGCTCGCGAAACTCTCCGACACCGACACGCTGGGCTGGGATCTCAACGTCCCCGACCAGTTCCGCGCCGACAAATTCATCGAGAAACTCCACGGCTGGGAAACCGACGGCAGCATGCCCGACATGGTCTATCTCTTTCTCCCCAACGACCACACCGGCGGCACCCGCGGCAAAGCCCCCACGCCCGGCGCGCAGGTCGCGGACAACGACCTCGCCTTTGGCCGCGTCGTCGAGGCGCTCAGCCACTCGAAATACTGGGCCGACACCGTCCTCCTCGCCATCGAGGACGACCCGCAGGCCGGCTGGGATCACGTCAGCGGCTACCGCACCACCTGCTACGTGGCCAGCGCCTACACGAAGCGCCACCAAACGATCTCGACGCACTACAACCACAGCAGCCTCCTCCGCACCATCGAACTCATCCTCGGCCTCCCGACTATGAACCAGATGACCGCCGCGGCCACGCCCATGTCCGATGTCTTCGCCGACCAATCCGACCTCACGCCTTTCAAAAGCGTCCCCAACCAGGTCCCCCTCGACGACAAAAACCCCGACCCAAAAAAAATCGCCAACGCCCTCATGCGCAAGCTCGCCAGGGAGAGCGAAAAACTCGTCCTCGACCGGCCCGACGCCATCGACGAAGCCGCCTTCAACCGCATCCTCTGGCACGCCATGAAAGGCCCGCACGCGCCCTTTCCCCGCTGGGCCGTCAGCACCGCGGGCGACGATGACTGAGAGACGGTGAATACGTCGTCCCAGCGGGACGAATGAACGTAGATACCATCTTAATTTTCGGCTGGTGGAGTGGGTGGTGAGTGGGGTCATAGGCGGTTTGGTTTTTGAGGATGCAGAAGGCTATTTTGAGGAGTTTGTGGAGGACGGCGCAGCCGACGGCGAGTTTGCTTTTGCCGGCGGCGGCGAGGCGGTCGGCGAAGGCTTTTAGGCGGGGGTTGTGGCGGCGGGCGACGAGCGCGGCCATGCAGCGGGCGCGGCGCAGG
>JANPHJ010000159.1:0-22467 GCA_031424395.1 Chthoniobacter sp. | reverse complement strand
GTGGGGCCGGTGTAGGTGTTGGCCGCATTGATCTCGAAGACGCCGGCACTTTGCTGCCCGAAGCTGATGCCGCCCGCGCCGGTAATCGGCTGATTCAGCACCCAGCGCCGGTTGGTTCTGAGATTGCCAAAGCTGGTCGTCTCTATGGGGCGGTCGAAGACCAGCGTGCCGGTCCCGCTATAGTTGAGGCCGAGACTGCTCTGAGTGGCGCCGCCGAAGCGGACCATTCCTCCGGGTGCGCCGAGCTGCGCGTCACTGAAAATCCCGACGTTTCCGTCATTGATGGTCAGGCCGCCGGCAAAGGAATTGGAGCCGCTAAGCCAGAGGTCACCAGCGCCGTATTTGGTCACCCCGCCGCTGGTCGTGACGTTGTAGTAGAGATACATGGCGGAGCCGACGGCCTCCGGCTGGAGGATCAGTTCGCGGGTATTGCCCGCGCCGGTCAGCAGGTTGTTGGTGCCGACGCCGATCGACGAGACCCCGGCTTGCTGCGCGACGGTCAGCGCACCGCTGCCGAGCGTGAGGTCAAAGGCTCCGGTGAGGCTGATGAAGCCTGGAGACATGAGCGCGTTGACCTCGCGGGGAGCGGTGAGACTTTGCACGCCCGTGAAGCGGACGTTGGCGCTGACGCCGCCGCCGGGCGCGTTGAGGTCGGTGGCATATTCGCTGGCGGCCAGCGGGCGCAGGCCGTCGGCCCCGTAGGTGAGGAAGCTGCTGGCGGTGCTGCTCCAGGCCCACGGCAAGATGCTCTGCGTGGTGCTGCCCACGGCCCCGCCGCCGCCGGTGAACGCGGCGGCCGTCGAGCCGTGTTCGATTTGCGTGAGGAAGACGCGCGAGCCGTCGCTGCTGGGCGAGGGCGCGAGACCGAGATTGGTGGCACTGACGGTGAGCGTGCCGCGACCTGCAAAGCGTGAGAGGTCAGCGACCGTCGCCGAAGCGCTGGTGGTGGCCATCGACAAAAGACCGCGACCGGCGAGCGTGATTGGGCCGAGGTCGTGACTGATCGCGCGGACGAGTGAATCGCTGAAATAGATTTCGCCGTTGGACAGCGTGATCGGAACACTTGTGCCGAGACGGTTGGCCAGGTAAGCGCGCGGCAGGCTGCTCTCGGGATTATTGACGAAATAGAGGGTGCCGCCGAGAACTTCCACCGCCGTCGTGGCGAGCGTGGCCGCCCCGGTCAGCACGAAAGAGCCGCCGCGGATGATGGTGCTCCCGGTGTAGCTTTGCGGTTGGGAAAAGTAGGTCCCGCTGGTCGAGCTGAACGCTTTCGTCAGCCCGCCCGTGCCGGTGATGCTGCCGGAAAAACGGCTGTCGCTCGCGCTGTAGAAAAGGATCAGCCGGTTTGCGCCGAGCGCGATCGTGGCGCTGCCGATCTGGCCCAGGCCGAACGTTGTCGCGGTCGTGGTCAGATCGTCCTGAATGGTGCCGATGATCCGGTCGCTGCCGCCGAGATCGAAGGTGCCGGTGCCCGCGACGATGAGTTGCGCGAGGGGGCTGAGCGCGGCGCGCGGAGTGCCGAGGCGCAGGGTGCCTTCGGCGAGCCGGACCACGCTGCCGCCCATCGCGCGGTCGTTGAGCACGAGCGTGCCGCCGCCGATTTTGCCGATGGCTGAGCCGGGCAGGACGCTGCCGACGGTCAGCACCGTCCCCGCGCCCGGCGTGAGGAAGCTGAAGGCGCTGAGACTCGGCACATCGAACGAGGCGCGGCCGGTCGCGAGGATCGTCCCGGTGCTGACCAGCAGCGCGCCGCCGCCGCCGATGCCCGCCCCGGCGGCGAGCTTGAGCGCGCTGACGGTGGTCGTCTGGTTCACCGTGGCCGCGCCGGTCAGGGCCACATTGGGCGCGCGGTTGGGGTCGAAATTTTCCGCCGGAATCGCGGCGGCGTATTCGCTCGCGGCGAGCGGGCGGAAGCCGGTGTCGGTGGCGTAGGTGAGGAAGTCCGTGCCCACGCCGGCGGCGTATGTGTCGCCCATGAAACCCGCGAGCGTATTGATGAATGGCGTGCCCTCCGCGCCGCCCGCGCCGCGGAGCTGGACGGTGCCGCCGCCGAGGTCAGTGAGGAACCAGTTGGTGCTCGTCGCGCCCGGCTGCGAGCCCAGGTTGTCGCCGCGGATGAGGCCGATGTTGGGCAGGTCGAGCGCCGAGGCGGTGAACGAGCCGCTGGTCAGGACGGTGCCGCCACCTTGCAACGTCACCGTCCCGGAAGTCATGGTGAAGTCATTGATGCGCTCACTGGTCCCGGCGGCATGGCCGATGATCTTCAGCTCGCCGCCGGACACCCGGAGCCTGCCCTCGGTGGCCGCGCCCCCGCCAAACGGCGTGTCCCACACATCGGGCAGGCGGTTGTTGTTGTTCACCGCGCTGTTGTCGAGCACGAGCGCGCTCCGCGGGCCCACGAAGACTGTGCCCACATTCAGGAAACCGCCGATGCCGAGGCTATTCACGATGCTGCCATTGGCGCCGCTGAGCCGGAGCGTGCCGCCGAAAATCTGGGTCACGCCGGGATTCATCTCGGTGGCTGTCAGGTTCAGTTCGCCTGCTCCGACCTTGTACAGGCCGGCCCCGCCGAGGAGCGTGCCGCGGAGCGTGACGTTGCTGCCATTCGTGTCGAAACCGAATCTGCCGGCGTCGCCGATGAAGTCCTGGGTGAGCGTCATCGGCGCATCGAAACGCAAAAATCCGCCGCCGAAAACGACCCGCCCATTCGTGCCGAGCGCGGCGGGATTGTCGATCGCCAGCGCGCCGCCGCTGATGATGGTCGCGCCGCTTTGGGTGTTTGCACCGGTGAGTTTCAGCACGCCGCTCCCGGCTTTCAAAATGCCGCCGTAACCGCTCACACCGCCGGGCGCGACCGTCAGCGTGCCGAAGGCGCTGATGTCGAAGCCCGCGCTCCCGCCGTCGTTCGTCGCGCTGCCGCCCGCCGCGACGATGCCCTGCGCGAGCGCGGCGTCGCCGCCGCGGTACTTCAAAAAGCCGCCGCCGATTTGCAGCGTGCTGCTCACTCCGAGCGCGGCGAGGCTGTCGATGACGAGGCTGCCAGCGTTGATGGTCGTTGCGCCGGAGTAGGTGTTCCCGGCGTTGGTGAGGAAAAGCTGGGTCGCACCGGATTTCGTGAGGCCGCCACTGGTCGTGACTTTCGCGCCGAGCGCGAGATCGCCGTAGGTGGTGAAGACGTTCAGTTCGCGGGTATTGCCCGCGCCGGTTTGCAGCTCCGCGGTTTGCACGCCGAGCGCCACGCCGGCGGTGCCGGCGGCATTGACCGCGAAGACATTCGCCGCATTGCTCAGCAGCAGGCCGCTGTCGATGATGAGCCTTTCGCCGGCGGCACTTTCGACGCGCGTCGTGCCATCAGTGCCGGAGACGGCCAGTGCGTTGACCGTCCGGTCGGTGCCGTCGGTGAGCGTGGTGACGGCCAGCGTCGCGTTGGCGAGGCGCACGTTTTCCGTCGCGCCCGCGGCGAGGAGGCTGGGGTTGACCTCGGTGGTGGTGTTCAGCAGGCGCACGCCGTTTGCGCCGTAGGTCACAAAACTCGAGCCTGTGCCAAATGTCCCGATCGCGCCGACGGCATACGGCAGGATGCTGATGCCGGTGGTGCCCGCGTCGCCGCCGCCGCCGAGGAACTGCGCGCCAGGGAGGTTGCCAAAGGTGATATTCGCGATCGCGGGCGTGGCTGCCGCGGTGCCCAGATTGTCGGCCACGGAGCGGAAAAGGAAGGTGCCGCCGTGGAGGCGCGTGAGCCCGTCGGCGGCGTCGCTGAAATTCAGCGTGCCGCCGGAGATCGTGACCGTGGTCATGCCCGCGCCGCGGAGGGAGCCCACGGTTTCGCTGCTTGCGAGGGTGGCGCTCGCGGCGAAAAGCAGCTCGCCCTCGTTGCTATGGATGGTCTGCGTATCGGCGAGGCGCGTGCCGAGGTTGGTGCCGTAGTTGTCGAGCTGCAGCCGCCCGCCTTTGTTCGCCGAGTCGCCCCAGCCGCCGATGGTGAACGCGCTTTGCCAAGGCAGCGCGCCCGTGCCCGAGAGGGTGGTCACGCCGCCGAGCAGGTGGAAGCCGCCGCCGAAGGTATGCGCGCCGGCGGTGATGCTGAGCGTGTTGAAGCCGGCTTTGACAAACGATGCCGCGCTGTCGCCGGTGACGCTGCCGCTCCAGGCCATGGCTCCCGCGAAACCCGTGGTCAGCCGGCCGCCCGCGCCCAGCGCGAGGGTCGAGCCGGCCGCGAGGTTGACCGCGTTCAGCTCACGGTCGAGCCCGCCCATTTCGAACGTCGCCGCCGCGCTGCCGAGCGAAACCGTGGCCCGGCGGATCTGCCCGGTGCTGGCGAGGCGGACGCTGCCGCTGCCGATTTGGAACAGGCCGAAAAACGACGGGCTGTTGCCGGAGATGAGGAGCCGCCCCGCGCCGTTTTTGGCCAGCACGGTGTTCGTCATGCCGCCGACCAGCGGGCCCGAAAGTTCGAGCGTGGCATTGGCGTTCGTGACGGTGAGGGTGCTCGTGGTCGCGGAGCCGCCCCCTTGCGGCGCGGACGTAATCAGGATCGTGCGAGGCAGGACGAAGGTGGACGGACTGCCTGGGGCCGCGGTGAAGGCGAGCGTGCCGCCGTGCATCCGCAGCCGGCTGCCCGCCGCGCCGAGGTTGGCATTGCTCGAGAAATTCACCGTGCCCGTGGTGAGCTGCGTGTCGCCCTCGTAGGTATTGGTCATCCCTTCGAGGCTCAGCACGGCGCCGAGCGTGGCCGTGTGATTGAACCCGCCGGGGCCGCTGATCGTGCCGCCCGCGAGCGTCATCGTGCCGCCGTTGCCGGCGATGGTATTGGCCAGCACAGCAGTGGCATTGGCCCCCAGGAGGGTGAGGTTGCCGTAGATCACGGGCTGCGGAGTCGCGCCGAGAATGAAGTTCCGCGAGCTGATGAAATCGCCCGTGTGCAGCAGCGTGCCGCCGTTAATGGTGACGGTGTTTGCGGCCTGGCCCAGCGCGGCATTGGAGGCGCTGAGGGTGCCGCCCCATATCTCCACTCCGCCGGTGAACGTGTTGGCCGTCTGCAAAGTGAGCACGCTGAAGGTGCCGACTTTGACCAGTTTGCCAAAGCCGGTGATGACCCCCGTCGTGCCTCCAAAGGCCCCGCTGTCCGCGCGCAAATCCACGGGAGCCGCGGCGGACGCGCCGAGCCGGATTTCGTGCGGCTGCACAAAACTGAAGGCCGTTTCCAGCACCGCGAAGCTGCGCCAGGGAGTGCCGCTGAACGCGGTCGCCGCGCTGAGGTCGAGCAGGTAGGTGCCTGTCACGCCGGCCGCCAGCGGGCCAAAGGTGACGCTGGCGCTGTTCAGCGCGCCCGCCCCGGACAGCGCCACCGTGCCGCCTTCCGCGTTCGAGGTGCCGAGCAGGATCCGTCCGGTGTAGCCATTGTCCGCACCGGTAACGACGAGGGTGCCGGCGTTGATTTTTTGCAGATCGCCGCTGCCCGACCACGGGCCGGCGAGCGTGGCGGTGTTGGTCAGGGTGTCGAGGACGCTGGTGTTGTCCACGATGATGGCGCGGGCGCTGTTCCAATTGGCCGAGATCCGCAGCGTGCCACCGCTGAGGTTGACGAAACCGGCCAGCGGATCGAGCGCGCTGCCGAGGCGGGCGTCGGAGTCGATCACCAGGCGGCTGCCGCCAGAGCCGATCCGCGTGCCGCCGGTGTAGGTGTTGGTCCCGCCGAGGAGGATTTTGCCCGCGCCGTCAAAGCTCAGGCCGCCGGTGCCGGAGATGTTCGAGTCCAGGGCCAGGATGCCCCCGCTGGCCGTGGTGAATCCGGCCACGCCACCCGTGGTGATGACCGGCACGGTCAGGGTCTGCGTGCCGGTGGTGTGGGTGAAATCCAGGCCCGCGCGCGCCGCCCCGGAACTGCTCCCGCTGACCGTGATGCTGGTGGCTCCGCCGAGCCGCGAGACGGCATCCACACGCAGCTCGCCGCCATCGATGGAGATGCCGCCGGCGATGACGGGATCGACCGTATTGATGAGCAGGTCGCCGTGCCCGGACTTGACCAGCGCCGCCGCGATGAAGCCGCCGCTGAGGGTCAGCTTATTGGCCGTCCCGGCGAGTGCATCCACGACGCTCACCACGGCCTCGCCCGTGCCGTCAGCGCCGAATCTCAGCGGCGCGGTGATCGTGGCCGCGGCGACATTCGAGGCGAGCGTACCGCTGGTGATGGTCACCGGATTTGCGCCGCCCACGCTGCGCCCGGTGCTGGCGAAGAAAAGCGAGTTCACCGTGGCCGCGGCAGCGGGGTTCGTGACGGTGTTGGTGATCCGCATGTTTTCCGTCGCGCCCACGGAGGAAAAGTTGTTGGCCGTGTTGTATTCCGTCGCGACGTTCAGCAGGCGGACGCCGTTGGTGCCCGAGGTGACAAAGCCGGTGCCCGCCGCGTAATTCGCGCTGGCCGCCGAGGTGTCGCCCAAGGCCCACGGCAGGATGCTGATCGTCTTCGTCCCGGTCGCGCCACCGCCCCCGCGCAGTGCTGCGCTGGGTGCGGCGCCGTTGATTTGCGTGAGCCAGACATTCCCCTGCTGCACTCCCGACCCCGCCGAGGCCGCCGCAGCACCGAGGTTTGCGCCCGCGAAAGTCACCGTGCCGCCGGGGCTGCGCAGGAGGTTGGCGATGGTGATTTCCGTGGACGAAAGCGGCACGCCAGCCGTGCCGGCGAGGATCGTGGTGAGGCCGCCGGCCTGCACCGCGCCGAGGCTTTGTTTCACGAGGCCCGCATTGCCGATGACCTGCACAAAACCGCTCTGCGTGGTGAACGCCGTGCCGGCGGAAACGCGGGCATTGCCGCCGGAACTGCCGCCCCTGTAATTCAGCTCGAAGACGCCGCCGCCGGCGACCGCGATGCCCGAGGTGCCGAGGATCGAACCGGCCGCGCCATTGATGCGCAGGATGCCCGGGCCGTCCGTGGCGGAGGTGGCGAAATTTGGCAGCCCCACCGCGGTGGCTCCCGTGTAGGTATTGGTCCCGCTGAGCACCAGCGCGGTGCCTGCCGCGGTCGCGTTCACCCGCACGCCACCTTCGCTGCTGAGCACCCCGCTGAGGGCGAGGCCGGTGGCGCTGTTGAAGTTCAGCGTCTTGTTGAGCGCGAGGTTATTGGCCACCGCGACGAAGCTGCTGCTGCGCAGACTGCCGCCATTGATGGTGAGCGTATTCCCCGCCTCGCCGAGCGCGCGGGCGCTGCCCAGCGAGAGCGTGCCGGAGTTCACCACCACGCCGCCGCTGAAAGTATTCACACCCGTGAGCGTGACCACGCCCGTGCCGGCATTGCCCGCCGTGGTGGCGATGATGAGCGGGGCACCAGCGGCGGACGACGCGATGACGCTGCTGACGGTGAGGCCACTCGCGCCCGCGCCGTCGATGGTCAGGGAGGTCAGCCCCGAGCCCAGCACGACGGGCGCGGAAAGGACGGTCGCGGCGGACGACCCGAGGAGATGGATGCCGCCCGCACCGCCGCTGAAAGCGTAGTCGCCGCCGAGCGCACTGCTGGCCGTGAGCGTGCCGGAGCCGTAGGTCGCGAGGTTGAGCGTGTGGAGCGTGAGGTTGAGATCATCCGCGGCAGTGATCGACGCGAAGCTCTGGAGCCAGAGATCCAGCGCGGCATCGCTCGCTGGCACTGGCCCCGCACCAAAGTTCCAGACGAGCGGATTGCTGAAATAGCCGGGGGTGGCGTAGTTCGGCGAGGTGTAGGTCTGCGCGCGGGCCGGCAGCGCGGCGAGCAGCAGCGCGGCGATGCCGGTGGCGAGCGGGGCGATGCCGCGCGCGAGGCAAGCGCGATGGTTCCGGGAAAAGCGGGAAATGTTCATGGGGAAAATCGGCGTTCGCTCCACCCGCATGCTCAGACCTGCGCGCGAGGTAAGCGGCTTATCACGCACGTTCGACGCAGTGGCAAGCTCACCCCCGCTCGGCCGCCGCCGTCGCCGGGCGGTCGGGATAGACCCAGTAGTGATAGACCACGAATTTCACCACCGCGATGACCACCTGCACGCCGACGATGATCGTCTTTTCAAATGCAGGGAAAAACTCCTGCAACGCGACGACTAGGCCGTAGTTCACAACGAGCACCAGGCATTGGCGGCGGGCCGAAACCGTCCAGTGCTCGCGTGTGCGAAAACCAACGAAATAGCTCCACGGGAATTGCAGCAGATTGAGCAGTCCAAGGCTCATTGCATACGCCTGATAGTTGGCCCAGCCACGCCCGTCGTGGAAATAAGCATAGAGTGCGGAGTTGAGCGCGATTGTAACCACGCCGGCGACGCCGTACCAGAAAAGCCGCAGGTGGAGCGGGGTGACCGCCGCGGCGTCCGGGCTGCGATTGGCGGGTTCGTTCATCGTGGCAAAAGTGCGGACTGACTTACGGGAGGCGTTCGCGCCCTTCAATGGAAAAGCTGGCCGGCAGCACTGTCGGCGTGGTCTCGAAAGAAGCGTGCGCCTCGCGCCGCGCCGCGTTAAACCAGCGCCTCGTTCCGTGACCGCCGACACCCCGATTTCCACTTCGTTTCGCTTCCCGCTGCCTGCCTGGATCATGGCCGCCGTGCTGTTCGCGGGCGCCTTCACGCTCGGCACGCGGCACCACGATTTCCCCTACAGCTATCATCCCGACGAAAGCGGCAAGGTCGGCCAGATCATTCGCGGCAGCCGCAACTACCACCACCCGCTGTTGCTGCTTTCGGTCACGGACATCGCGGCGCGGGCCGGCTTCGTCCCGCGCACGCCGCAGGCCATCGTCGAGACGGGGCGCGGCGTCTCGGCGGCCTTTGCTGCCGGGACGGTGGCCGCGCTCGCGCTGCTCGCTTGGCTGCGCTACGGGGCGCTGGCGGGCTGGGGCGCGGGGCTGGCGGTTGCGGCGCAGGCGGAGCTTTTCGAGACGGCGCATTATTTGAAGGAAGACCCGGCGCTGGTCTTCGGCCTCGCGCTCACGCTGCTGGCGGCGCAGTGGTGGTGGCGGGCGCCGGGGTGGAAAACGCTGCGCCTTCTGGCTATCGCATGCGGGCTCGCGGCGGCGGGAAAATATGTGGGCGTCATCGCGCTCGCGGTCGCGCTGCCGCTGGTGCTGTGGCAGCGGCGGGACATCGCGGAGCCGGGCCGCGGTTTGCGCCTGAAGACCTTTGCCATCGTCTTCGGCCTCACCTTTCTCGCGGGCAATCTGCCGCTGTTCGCCACGAAACTTTCGAGCCCGTTTCGCAGCATCCGCAATGAGGTGCAGGGCGTGGCCGAGGGCTCTCGTGGTCTCACCCGCGAGGTCCCGCACGGCGAGTATCTCGACCAGTTGCGCAAAGAGCTGCCGCTCGCCGTCGGCCTCCTCGCGGGCTGCTACGCCGTCGCGCTGCTCGCCACGGCCCGCCGCCGCACGCCGGCGGAGTGGGCGGTGCTGCTGCTGCCGCTCGGCTATCTCGCGGCCATCTCGTGCTCGCCGAAAATCGCCCCGCGCTACCTGCTGCCGGTCAGCGCGCTGCTGCCGCTGCTCGGCGCGCTCGGTGCGGCGGAGCTTGCGCAGCTCATCAGCGCGTCCGGCTCGCCGGCGCGGCGCACGGCTGGCGCGCTCGTTTTTGCCGCGCTCACCGGTTTGATTTTGCACGCCGAGTGGCCGCTGCTTCGGAACTCCTACGAGGGTTTTCAGCATGACGATCCCACCGCCGTCGCCGAGTGGGTCCAGGCGAACCTGCCGCCCGACGCGATCATCGCCGAAGACCACCGCGTGAATCTTTCGCAGACCAAAGGCGAAGGTTTCACCACCCCGGCGCGCGTCCCGCAAAAGGTGCTCGATGCCAACTTCGCCCCCGATCTCGGCACCCTCGACGAGCTGCGCGCGAAAGGCGTGACGCACATCGCCATCTGCCGGCAGTCCTATGGCCGCTATTTCCGCGACGAAACAAAACCGCGCGATGGTGCGAAGGGTGGTTTCGACAAGCGGCGGGAGTTTTACGCCCGCGTTTTGGAAGAGGGCGAGCTGCTCAAAAAATGGGAGCCGGGGACGATCTCGTATCTCCAGCCGGGCATCCGGCTCTATCGCATCGCGCCCGAGAGCGCGGCCCAGCCGTCGGCCCTGCGCCCGCCTTATTGAGCGGCGAGCAACTCCTTCGCGCGCCGCGCGTAGTCCGCGATATCCTGCGCCAGCAGCAGCCCCGAGACGATGACCACGCGCCGCGCACCCGCGGCGATGACCGTCTCCAGATTCTCCAGCTTAATCCCGCCGATGCAGAAAATCGGAATCCGCACGGCCTCATGCACGCGGCGGATTTCATCGAGCCCGATGGCCGGCCGGCCCGGCTTGGTCGGCGTGGCAAAGAGCGGGCCGAAGCCGATGTAGTCCGCGCCCTCCGCCTCGGCGGCGACGGCCTGCGCGAGGCTGTGCGTGGATTTTCCGATGATGGGCGGCGCGACTTCGCCGGCCAGCGCGCGGCCCGCCCGCCAGCGCGCATCGGCCACGGAAAAATCATCCTGCCCGACATGCGCGCCCTGCGCGCCGACGGACGGCACGAGCTGCGGAAAGTCATTCACGATCAGCGGCACGCCCGCGCTCTCGGTCAAGGCGGTGAACCGGTTCGCGAGCGCCTCGACCTCGGCTTCGCCCGCGCCTTTCGCGCGCAGTTGCAGCACGCCCACGCCGCCTGCGAGCATCTGCGCGGTCACGCGTTCGGCCTCGGCGGCGGCGGTGTAGCCGAGGTCGAGGATGCCGTAGAGCAGCGCGTCGGAGAGAGGTTTCATGGTGCGCAATCGACCACGCCGCGCGCGCCGCTGGCAAGGCGCTTTGTGCGACGGCTAGCCGTGCCCTGACGCGGATTTTTGGCCCCGGAGCCGAGCATCCATTTGTGCCCCGGCGTCCGCAATGCTATAAAGCATGGTAATGTTTGGCTGGCTACAAATCAGAAAAACTAAGCCGACCGCCGCGGTCACCAAGGAGCCGCGAGGAGGGAAAAGGGGACTCGCCTCACGGTCACCGGCCGCCGGGCGGGGAGCCTTGCAGATCGACACGGACGCACTGCAGCCGCACCCCATTCTCGCGCTGCTGCCCGCCGGTTCGCTGGAGCGGCTGATCGATGAATCGGCCATCGCCGAGTACCCGAAAGGCACCGTGGTTTTTCGCGAAGGCGAGCCGTGCGAGGCGATCTTTCTGATCATCAGCGGACGCTGCGAAACGCGCGTCAACGGCCTGAACGGCGCGAGCCGCGTCGAGGAAGTCTTCGGCCCTGGCGACACCCTCGGCGAGCGCGATTTTCTCAACCGCGAGCCGCACCGCCACTCCGCGCTGGTGGCCACGCACGCCGTGCTGCTGCGCATCCCCGGCAGCGAGCTGCAGGGGCTTTTCGCCAGTGATCCGCACTTCGCCGGGCGCTTCTCGCAGGTCGTCACCGGTCGGCCGCGCGCCGTCCGCAATGGTCGCGTGCGCCGGGTGGTTTCGCTGCTCTCCCTGTCCCCGCGGCTGGACGCCGACGCCGCCATGCACTGCCTCTCCGCCGCGCTCCGCCGCATCACCCGCCAGCAGGTGCTCGTGCTCAATCTGGGCCCGACAGGCGAGGGGACGGCCAGCCGCGACTGGACGAAATGCCTGGCCGCGCCCGGCGTCGAGTTCTGCTTTGCGCGCCACGTGCATCCGCACGACGGCGGCTTCGATGAACTCCGCCTCACCGCCACCGCCGAGCCGCGCGAAGCCGCCGCCATCGCCCCGCTCATCAGCCACTGTGCGCGGCATTACGATTTCGTTTTGCTGCACCTCCACCCGGAGACGCCCGTCCCCACAGCGATCGCGGGCATCATGGAGTCCGACCTCGCCTTTGTCCTGCTCCAGGCGAGCACGCAGAATCTCTACGACTTCGACCTGCTCATGCACGCCCTCGGCGACCGCGCGCGCGACCACGGCAGCCATGTGAAGCCGATCCTGTGCGTCGAGGAAAACATCGCCGCGCCCGAGATTCACGCTGCCCTGAAACAGCTCGGCCATCCCGTCCATTCCTTCGCCCGCGGCTTTCCGCTCAGCGGCGGCGCGGCGCTGCCCGACCATCGCTTTGACCTGCTCGTGAACCGCCTCGCCCGCGAAATCGCCCGCTGCCGCATCGGCCTCGCGCTGTCCTCCGGCGCGGCGAAGGGCCTGGCCCATGTCGGCGTCATCCAGGTGCTCGAGGAACACGGCATTGAGGTCGATTGCATCGCCGGCTCCAGCATGGGCGCCTACATCGGCGCGATCTGGGCCTACGGGCTCGACGGCGTGAAGCAGGAAAAACTCGCCCGCGAACTCGAAGGCCGCTGGGGCCTGCTGCGGCTGCTGCATCCGTCGATCCCCCCGCGCCGCGGCTTCCTCTACACGCACCGCACCGCCGCACGCCTGCGCTGCTCCATCGGCAGCGCGCACTTCTCCGAGCTGATCCGCCCGTTGCGCGTCCTCGCCACCCACATCGACAGCCTCGAGCGCGTCGTCTTTTCCACCGGCGAAGTGGCCAGCGCCGTCGAGGCCAGCATCGCCATCCCCGGCGTGTGCGTCCCGGTCACGCTCGACGGCCAGACCTACATCGACGGCGGCATCGCCGACCCGCTGCCCGTCGATGTCCTCGCGGAAATGGGCATCGAGCGCATCATCGCCGTGAACGTCATCCCGCCGCCCGAGCGCATCCGCCAGTGGCTCGACAGCCGCAACGAGCCGAACGGGCGCGCGCCCCAGCACTCGCGCTTTGGCCGCTTCCTCAGCGACCGCTTCAACTACCTCGCCCGCGGCAACATTCTCGACACCATGATGCAGGCCATCAACGGCGCGCAGACCCGCGTGGCCGAGGCCTCCGCGCGCCAGGCCGACGTGGTCGTGCGCCCGCTGGCTGGCGATTCCGAATGGCACGACTTCACGCATCCGCAGAAATACATCGCCCTCGGCCGCAGCGCCGCCGAGGGCCAGCTCGCCGCGCTGAAAGCGCTCGCGGGCGTGACCGCTTATGAACGCGAAAAACCCCTGGCCCGCGCACCCGCACTCGCTGCGTGACTGGCAGCTCGCCCGCCTGCGCACTTACCTGCGCGACACGGTGCTGCCTTTCTCCGCGCACTACGGGCGCATGTTCGCCAAAGAGCGCATCGATCCCGCGGCGCTGCGGTCCACCAATGATCTGCGCCGCATTCCTTTCACCACGAAAAGCGACTTTCTCCCCGGTCAGGAGGGAGCCGATCCGGTGCGAGACTTTGTCCTCGTACCGGACAAGGCGGTGCTCACCCGCCGCGTGCCGACCATCGTCAAAGCCCTGCTGCACGGTCGCGCGGCGGTCGCCGAGGGTTTCGAGCGCGAGTTCCGCCCGCTGCTGCTCACCAGCACCACGGGCCGCAGCTCCGAGCCCGTGCCGTTTCTCTACACCGCGCACGACATTGAGAATCTCAAGCTCGGCGGCGCGCGCCTTTACGAAGTCTGCGCCGCCACGCGCGAGCTGCGCATGCTCAACATGTTTCCCTTCGCGCCGCATCTCGCCTTTTGGATCGCGCACTACGGCGGCGCGGAGTTCGGCGCTTTTGTCCTCGGCACCGGCGGCGGCAAAACCATGGGCACCGACGGCAATCTGCGCCTCATCAAAAAGATCAAACCCGACGTGCTCATCGGCATGCCGACCTTTGTCTATCACCTGCTCACGCAAGCTGTGGCCGACGGCTTCGCCCTGCCGAACTTGAAAAAAATCGTCCTCGGCGGCGAGAAAGCGCCCGCCGGCATGCGCCGCAAACTGCGCTCGCTCGCCGCGCAGCTTGGCGCGGAAAAGATCGACGTCATGCGCACCTACGGCTTCACCGAGGCGAAGCTCGCGTGGGCTGAATGTCCCTTCGCCGAAGACGCCGGCTCGGCGGGCTACCACGTCCATCCCGACCTCGCGCTCATCGAAATCGTCGATCCCAAAACCGGCGAGCCGCGCGGCGAAGGTGAGCCCGGCGAGATCGTCTGCACCCCGCTCGCCGCGCGCGGCTCGGTCGTCCTCCGCTACCGCACCGGTGACTGCATCGACGGCGGCCTTTTCCACGAGCCATGTCCGTACTGCGGGCGGCACCTCCCGCGGCTTGTGGGCGAAATTTCCCGCAACTCCGAAGTCCGCGAAATGCGCCTCGACAAACTCAAGGGCACACTCATCGACTTCAACCAGCTCGAGCACGTCCTCGACAACGCCGAACACATCGGCACCTGGCAGCTCGAACTCCGCAAGCAGCACGACGATCCGCTTGATCTCGACGAACTCATCCTCCACGTAGCAAAGTCCGACATGACCGACGACGACCGTCTCCGCGTCAACATCGACGCCCGTTTCGCCAGCGAGACGGAAATCCACCCGAACCGCATCGAGTTTCACACCGAGGAGGAGCTGCGCCGGCTGCAGGGCGTCGGCACCCTTTTGAAAGAACAGCGCGTCGTCGATCATCGGCCCACCGCGCGCCCGGCCGACGGATTTAACCGCAGAAGCGCAGAGGACGCAGAGGAAGGCGAGAAGACCGCGAACCACACCGCAAACACCCCGCATCCATGACCATGTTTTTCACCTCCGCCTTTCCTCCCCCTCTGCGCCCCTCCGCGTCCTCTGCGCCTCTGCGGTTAAACAAAACCCTCCTCCCATGACCCAGCGTCTCGTCATCATCGACGGTGTCCGCACGCCATTTTGCAAAGCCGGCACCGACTTCGCCACCCTCAGCGCCGACGACCTCGGGCGCATCGCCGTCAATGCGCTGCTCACGCGCACCGGCCTCGATCCCAAGCTGATCGACGAGCTGATCTTCGGCTGCGTCGGCCAGCCCATGGACGCGGCGAATATCGCCCGCGTCATCGCCCTTCGCGCGGGCATTCCCGAGTCTGTCCCGGCGATGACCGTGCATCGCAACTGCGCGTCTGGCTTCGAGGCCTTCACCACGGCGTTTGAGCGCATGGCCGCGGGGCGCGGGTCGGTCTTCGTCGTCGGCGGCACCGAGAGCATGTCGAATGTCCCGATGCTTTTTCAGGAATCTGCCGCGCGCCATTTCGCCGCGCTCGCCAAGTCGAAATCGGCGGCGGCAAAACTCTCCGCGCTTACCGCTTTCCGCCCCGTGGATTTCGAGCCGCGGCTCGGCTTGAAAATGGGCCTCACCGATCCCGTCAGCGGCCTGAACATGGGCGAGACCGCCGAGCTGCTCGCCCGCGAAGACCCCATCACCCGCGAACAGCAGGACGCCTTTGCGCTGGGCTCGCACGAATGCGCGCTCGCCGCCGAGGCGTGGCTGGCGGAGGAAATCTGCCCGGTCTTTCTCAATGGCCACGCCATCGCCAGGGACAACGGCCCGCGCAGCGATCAGTCCATGGCCGTGCTCGGCGGCCTGCGCCCGATTTTTGAAAAGTACGGCAGCGTCACCGCGGGCAATTCCTCGCAGCTAACCGACGGCGCCGTCGCGCTGCTGGTAATGACCGAAGAGCGCGCCGCGGAGCTGGGCTGCACGCCCATCGGCGCGCTGACCGGCTACGCCTACACCGGCTGCGATCCGGCGCGCATGGGTCTCGGGCCGGTCTCCGCCATCGCGAAAGCGAATCAGCTCGCCGGTTTGAAAACCGAGGACGCCGACCTCGTGGAAATCAACGAAGCCTTTGCCGCGCAAGTCCTCGCCGTGCTCGCGCGCACCCCGGTGCCGGCGGACAAACTCAACGTCAACGGCGGGGCCATCGCCCTTGGCCATCCCGTCGGCGCGACCGGCGCGCGTCTCATTCTCACCAGCCTCAAGGAACTCGCGCGCCGCAAGAAAAAGCGCGCCCTCGTCTCGCTCTGCGTCGGCGGCGGCCAGGGCGGCGCGATCTGGCTCGAAAGGATTTAACCCATGCCAAACCTCAGCACCGCAACCCTCGAAGACGGCGTCTGCGTCATCACCTTCGACCGCCCCGATTCCTCCGCGAACATCTTCGACACCGCGACCCTCGCGGAACTCGAAGCCGAAATCGACCGCCTCGAACGCCACAAATCGCAGGTAAAGGGTCTCATCCTCACCAGCGCGAAGCCGGCGATCTTCGTCGCGGGCGCCGACCTGCGCGGCGTGCAGTCCATGAGCGCCGAGCAAATGCGCGCCTTCATGACGCTCGGGCAGACCGTCTTCAGCAAAATCGCCGCATTCCCGTTTCCGACCGTCGCCGCCATTCATGGAGCCGCGGTCGGCGGCGGCTACGAGCTCTGCCTCGCGTGCGACTGGCGCGTGGCCTCGCCCGACGCCTGCACGAAAGTCGGCCTGCCCGAGACGAAACTCGGCCTCATCCCCGCGTGGGGCGGCTGCACCCGCCTGCCGCGGCTGCTCAGCGTGCCGCGGGCGCTCGACATCATCCTCGGCGGGCAGACGCCCTCCGCGGGCCACGCGCTCAAGCTCGGCCTGGTCGATGACCTCGCCCCGCGCGAACACCTCATCCTCGCTGCCCGCGCCGCGCTGAAACGCGGCAAGCATCCCAGCAGTTTCGCGCACTCGCCGACGATGAACGCGGTCGTCGATGCCTTCATCGCCCCGCAGGCCCGCCACGCCGTCATGGCGAAAACGCACGGTCACTATCCCGCCATGCAAAAAGCGCTCGAAGTCGTGCTCAAAGGCTCCGCGTCATCCGACGAGGCCGTCTCCCTCCAGCTCGAGCGCGAGGCGATCACCGAACTCGTTGCCCTCAATTCCACGAAGAATCTGCTGCGCCTTTTTTTCCTCCAGGAGCGCGCGAAAAAGCTCACGGCAGCTCGGAACGGCGCTCCGCGGCCCACCGCGGGCGAGCGCAGCGAGGCGGCGGGCGCAACGAAAAGTGCGCCGCTCTCACCGGCCGCCCCGCCGCTCTCGCCCCGGACGGCACGGAGTGCCGTCCCTCCCTGCGCGGTCATCGGCGCGGGGGTGATGGGCTCGGGCATCGCGCAGTGGATCAGCGCGCGCGGCGGGCGCGTGATTTTGCGCGATGTCGATGCGGCGCGCGTCGCCGCGGGCATGGGCAACATCGCCGGGCTCTACGCCGCCGGCCTGCGCCACCGCACCTTCACCGAGCGTGAGGCGCGCGCCGGACGCGACCGCGTTTCGCCCGCGCCGGCCGAGGTGCCGCTGCGCCATGTGGACATCGTCATCGAGGCTGCGGTGGAAAAAATGGACGTGAAGAAAACCATCTTCCGCCGCCTCGACGAACTCGTCGGCGAGGACGCCATCCTCGCCACGAACACCTCCGCGCTTTCCATCACCGAACTCGCCGCCGCGACCCGGCACCCGCGCCGCGTTATCGGCCTGCACTTCTTCAATCCGGTCCACAAGATGCAGCTTGTCGAAGTCATCACCGGCCATGAAACCACGCCCGAAGTCGCGCAGCGCGCGCTGCGCTTCGTGCAGCAGATCGGCAAGCTGCCGGTGCTCGTAAAAGACAGCCCCGGCTTCCTCGTGAACCGCATTCTCATGCCTTACATGATCGAGGCGGGCGCGCTGTTCTGGGGCGGCGCGAGCGTCAAGGACATCGACGCCGCGATGCTCGACTTCGGCATGCCGATGGGCCCGCTCCGGCTGATCGACGAAGTGGGCGCCGATGTCGCGCTCGATGTCGCCGTCACCCTCGCCGCCGAGTTTCCCAACCGCCTCCACGTCCCTGACGTGCTGCCCGCCATGCTCAGCGCCGGGCTCCTCGGGCGCAAGTTGGGCAAAGGCTTTTACCGCTACAGCAAGAGCGGCGAGCCCAAGCCGAACAAGGACGCCGCCGCGCTGCGCCCGCCGCGTCTGCCGAACCCGCCGTCGCGCGGCGAACTCGAAAAACGCCTAGTGCTGCTCATGGTCAACGAGGCTTCGCGCTGCCTGGCCGAAGGCCTCGTCGAGACGGCGGGCGACGTGGATTTTGCGATGGTCATGGGCACCGGCTTCGCGCCGTTTCTCGGCGGGCCGTTGCGCTACTCGGACAGCCGGGGCACGGCCGAAATCGTGGAGGAACTTTCGCGGCTGGCCGAGGTGGCCGGGCCGCATTACGCGCCGTGCGCGCGGCTGCGCGAGATGGCGAAAACCGGGCAGTGTTTTTATGAGAACTGAGCGCGCCAGCGGTGGTAGGGACGGCGCTCCGCTGCCGTCCCCGGGCGAGCGCAGCGAGGTGGCGGGAGGGATGATGGACGCGCTAACCGAAGCGCCCCCCGGCTCGCTGCGCGCCCCTTGGACGGCACGCAAGGCCGCCGCTGCCGCGCGGCGCCGCGCACCCCCTTTATGAAAACCGACCTCACTTCAGCGGACGAACCGGGGAGCGTCATCGACACCTCGAAGATGTCGCCCGAGCAGCGCGCGGCGCTCGAACTCACCGAAGCCGCGCGCGCCGAGACGCACGACGGCTTGGTCAGCGGGCTCTTCATGGGCCACTTCGATTTCGACAGGCTCCATCCGTTTCCAAAGCAGCCCGGCGAGGACGCGGATCAGGGCGACGCCTTTCTCCTGCGCCTCGAGTCCTTTTTGCAAGCGCACACCGACCCCGACGAGATCGACCGCACCGGCGAGATCCCGCCGTCCGTCTTCGACGGGCTCGCGAAGCTCGGTGCGTTCGGCATCAAGATCCCCATCGAGTACGGCGGCCTCGGCCTTTCGCAGACGAACTACTGCCGCGCGGCGATGCTCCTCGGCAGCTATTGCGGCAACCTCACCGCACTGCTCTCCGCACATCAGTCCATCGGCGTCCCGCAGCCGCTCATCCTATTCGGCACCGACCGGCAGAAGCGCCGCTGGCTCCCGCGCGTGGCCGCGGGCGAGGTGTCCGCTTTTGCCCTCACCGAGCTGAGCGTCGGCAGCGATCCCGGCAAAATGGAGACGTATGCCGAGCCATCGGCGGACGGCACGCACTTCGTCATCAACGGCGAAAAGCTGTGGTGTACGAACGGCGTCAAGGCCGGAGTCATCGTGGTCATGGCGCGCACGCCGGAGAAGAACGGGCGCAGCCAGATCACCGCGTTCGTCGTGGACATGGACACGCCCGGCATCGAGGTCGTGCGGCGCTGCCACTTCATGGGGTTGCACGCGCTGTACAACGGCGTGATCCGGTTCACCGAAGTAAAGGTGCCGCGCGAGAACATCCTGCTCGCCGAGGGCAAGGGCCTGCGCGTGGCGCTGACCACGCTCAACACCGGCCGCCTGACCCTCCCGGCGGCCTGCACCGGACTGTCAAAGCGGTGCCTCGTGATCTCCCGCACCTGGGCGCGCGAGCGCGTGCAGTGGGGCGCGCCCATCGGCCGGCACGCCGCCATCGCGGAGAAAATCGCGCGCATCGCCGCGGAGACCTTTGCGATGGAGGCGATGACCTTTTACGCCGCCAGCCTCGTGGATCGCGACAAGCACGCCGACGTGCGCCTCGAAGCCGCGATGTGCAAGCTCTGGGGCACCGAACGGACGTGGGAGCATGTGAATGAGGCCATGCAAATCCGCGGCGGCCGCGGCTACGAAACCGCGCAGTCGCTCGCCGCCCGCGGCGACACGCCGGTGCCCATCGAGCGCCTGCTGCGCGACTCGCGCATCAACACGATCTTCGAAGGCTCCAGCGAGATCATGCGGCTCTTCATCGCCCGCGAGGCGCTCGACACACATTTGAAGATCGGCGCGCCGATGCTGAATTCGCAGCTCCCGCTCAAAGCCCGCGCCGCCGCCGCGGCGAAGGCGGCGGCCTTCTACGCCCGCTGGTATCCGCAGCAGTGGATTGCAGATTTCAGATTTCAGATTGCAGATTTCAACCCAGCGCTCACGCCGCACGTGCGCTGGGCCGCCGCCGCCGCGCGCAAACTCGCCCGCGCCCTCTTCCACGCCATGGCCCGCTTCGGCCCGAAGCTCGAGCGCGAACAAGTCCTGCTCGGGCGCTTCGTCGATCTGGGCACCGAGCTTTTCGCCCTCACCGCCGCGTGCAGCCGCGCCCACGCGCTCGGCACACCTGAAGCCATCGAACTCGCCGACTTTTTCGCCCGCCTCGCGCGCCTGAAAATCGCCCGCCTTTTCCACGCCCTCCACCACCACGCTGACCGCCCCGGCTACCGCCTCGCCCAGCGCGTGCTCGCCGGCGATTACGCGTGGCTGGAGGCCGGCGTGTTGCGCGGCTAGGGCTCCAGTTCCTCGTGCTCCGTGCTCGCCACGCAGTCGCGATCATCGGTCACGTTGAGGAAATACACGCGCGTCCCTTCCGGCAGCACCGCTTCCACACGGCCCGTCGCGTCGGGCGTCGCGGGCACTTCCTCCCACAGCCGCTTCGGCCACAGCCCGGTGTCCTTCGTGAAATGCAGCGCCGCCTTCGTGATCGGCTGCGCGCACGCAAAGGTGGCCCACACCTTTCGCCCGTCGCGGCCCTGTCCCGTCGCCTTCGCCAGCGGCGCGCCGCCATTCACCACGCTCTCGGCAAAAATTTGAATCTCCTTGGGATTCTCCCCCGCCCCGCCGTGCCCGTGCGGCATGCGCGGGCGCAGGCACAGCGTCCGCGGCCCGACCGGGAGCCGGTACGATTTTTGGAGCGCGTTCATCGTGTAGGCGAAATCATTGGTGCCCGTCACCCACAGCATCGGCATCTTCGCCGCCGCGAGGTACTGCTTCGGATCCCACCACGCCAGCCACTGCGCCGCGCGCTCCGGCCCGAGCGCCTGCACGCTGCTGGCAAAAGTGTGCTCATCGGTGAACCCGCAGCCGTACACCGGCACCGCGAATTTCACCCGCGCATCCACCCCGGCGATGATGCACGTCAGATACCCACCCCACGAAATTCCCGTCACCCCGATGCGCTCCGCATCCACGCCCGGCTGCGCCGCCAGCAGCGAGTGCGCGAGCAGCGCATCCGCCACCGCGTGATACGTCCACTGGTCCGTCGGCGCGGCGTCCATCTGGTTCCAGCCGCCCCAGCCGGGCGGCCCGCCGGCATCGTGCCGCAGCCACGTTTTTCCATCGCTCTGGTGCAGCGGGATCGCCCCGCACGTATCCACCGCCACCGCCGCGTAGCCGCGGTCCATCCAGAGCCGCACCCACGGCTCGAAGGCCGTCCCGCCGCCGCCATGCACCAGCACGATGCCGGGCACCTTCCGGCCCGGCTCCACCTTCGGCACGCCCAGCCAGGCGAAGACCCGCGTCGGCTTGCCCGCGTAGGGCAGCCCGGCGAAAAACACCGCCTTCATTCCCTCCGCGCGGATCGGCTCCGCCGGAAAAACCGCCGGCACTTTCGCCAGCACCGCCAAATCCCAGCGCGGCGGCTCGGCCTGCGCGCAAGCGAGCGCCAAACAACCGGCGAGCAGTAGTGGGAAAAAGCGGGGCGTTTTCATCCCGCGAGCATCAGCAGAGCCGCCGCGCCGAGTCAGCGAGAAACTTGCGCCCGTCGCCCCAGGGCCCGCGCCACCCGCCCCGCCGTGCGCGGCCAGCGCTTGCGCGCCAGCGCGCACTCCCACACGCGCAGCACCGTCCAGCCCGCGTGCCGCAGCGTCCGCACTACCTCGCGATCCCGCGCCTTGTTGCGCGAAAATTTCGCCGCCCAGTAAGCCGCGCGCGTCGCCGGCCGCGTGGCGTGCCGCGGGCAGCCGTGCCAGAAACACCCGTCTACAAACACCGCCACCCGCTCCGCCGGAACACGAAATCGGGCTTGCCAAACACCCGCTGCCCCCGCCGCCAGCCCGTGATGCCGTGCGCCCGCAGCAGCGCGATCATCCGCAACTCCGTCGGCGCATTTCCGCTCCTCCGGATCGCCGCCATCACGGCGCTGCGTTTTTCTTTCGTGAAAATGTCGGGCACGACGGAAACTCACCACGCCGTCCCAATTTGCAACGTCCGCGCTGTTACCTTTCGTATGCACCTCAAGACCCTCGCCCTCGCCGCGCTCTCCCTTGTCCTCGGCACCGCCCGCGCCGCGGACGAAACGAAAACGCCCGCCGCCAAACCAAACATCATTTTCATCCTCGCTGACGACCTGGGCCTCGGCGATGTCGGCTTCAGCGGCGGCCATTTCAAGACACCAAACATCGACGCCCTCGCGAAGAGCGGCACGCACTTCACCCACTGCTATGCCATGCCGCTGTGCGGCCCGTCGCGCTGCATGCTGCTCACCGGACGCTATCCGTTTCGCACCGGGCTCGTGAGCAACCAGAGCGCGCAGGTGCTCGCCGGACACAAGGAAGTCATGATGCCCACCGTGCTCAAAAGCGCCGGCTACGTGAGCGCGTGCGTGGGCAAATGGGGGCAGATGCCCTTTGGTCCCGCCGACTGGGGCTTTGATGAATCCCTCAGCTTTCCCGGCAGCGGACAGTACTGGCAGGTGCGCGGCGGCAGCTATGTTGTGAATGGCAAACCGAAAGCCCTCGCCGTTGGCGAATACGTTCCCGACCTCATGCACACCTTCGCGGCGGGCTTTCTCGAAAGGCACAAGGACCAGCCCTTTTACCTCTACTACTCGATGGATCACATCCACGGCCCTATCCTCAAAACCCCCGACAGCAAAGCCGGCGCGACCAAGGACGAACTCTACGCCGACAACATCGCCTACATGGACAAGCTCGTCGG
>JANPHJ010000158.1:0-8315 GCA_031424395.1 Chthoniobacter sp. | reverse complement strand
GGGCGCGCCCCGTGGCGGCGGCGGTCCGCGCGGGGGCGGTGGCGGCGGTCGCCGCGAAGGCGGCTACGGCGGACGCCGCTAGCGGGCGCGTGGTTTCGCCGTGTCGCGCGCGGCGGTGGGGAGGCGGATTTTGAGCGGGAGAAAAGCGTGGGTGGTGCCGCCATTGCTGTCGGCCATGAGGATGAGGCTGCGGGAGCCGTCGGCCAGCGGCGGGCCGAGCGCGAGGCCCTCGAAATTGGTGAAGCCGGTGGCTTGGTCGAGGAGCAGGCTTTTGCGCACCGCGCTGACCTCCACGCCCGCCAGCGCGGGCAGGCGCGAGGTCTCGGTGGCGTTTTGAAAATCCGCTAGGAAGAGCCGCAGATGCAGCCCGCCCGCGCCGAAGCCCCGCTCGAGCACGAGCAGCCCGCCGTCGGGCAGCGCGCACAAATCCGCGACCCCGCTGCCGGCCCCGTGGAAGCGGAAAGCGGCGGGCTCGGTGCGCCACGCGAATTGCGCGACGGGACGAAACTTCGCGTCGAGCCGCTGCAGGCGCACGAGCGACCCAGCGTCCGCGCTGCCGAGCGGGCCGTCGGGCGTGAGCGCCTCCTCGTTGGCGATCCAAAATTGCCTCGTCGTATCGCTCCAGGTCATGGACTCGAGGCTGAGATTTTTGCGCGCCTGTGCGAAAACGGGCGGCACCGGCAGCCGCTCCGCGCGCGACTGGCCGGGCTTGAAGCGCACCACGGCGCTGCCGCTTTCCGCGCTGATGTAGAAAGCCTGCGCGGCGGCGACATAGGCCACGCCTTCGAAATCGCGCACGTCGCACGGCACCGGCACCGCCGCACCAATTTCCCCGCGCACGATGCGGCCCGTCGCCGGGTCGATCAGCAGCGTGAGCGGCACGAGCGCGTTGGGGTGATCGGACACGGCGTAAAACGAATCGCCGCCCGTCCACACCAGTCCGCTCAAATCGGTGACCTCCGCACTCTCCAGCGCAAAGCCGTCCTGCCCCTCCACCCTTTCCAGCACCAGACGCTGCGCCACCGCCGCGTGGCCGAGAAAAACGGCCGCGCTCAGGGCGGTGCAGATTTTGGCAAACACGATGCGGCGTCTCCGAGCCTACGCGCTGACCGCGGCGGGCGTGGCACCCGGCGGCGTGCCCTTGCCTCCGCCGCCAAAGCTCCGCCACACACTCAGCGGCAGCGAGCCGAGGGCGATGAGCGCAATCTGGCTGCCGACGAAGGCGATGAGCGCCGCACGCTCCTCGTCCATGAAGCCGTAGCTGTGCAGGCCGACGCCGAGCATGTTGGTGCCGAAGAAGGACCATGTCGTGACCACGTTGCCGAAGATCGCGAGGTTCGCGAGGCCGCGCTCGCGCACCATGCCGCCCCAGCGCGCGTGGAGGATGAGGATGTTCCAAAGCACGATGATGAGCGCGCCATTTTCCTTCGGGTCCCAGCCCCAGAACCGGCCCCAGCTTTGATCCGCCCAGATGCCGCCGAGCACCGTGCCGACGAAGCTGAAAAGCGCCGCGAAGCAGGTGATGGCGTAGATCATTTTCGCGAGGGACTGACGCAGCGGCGCGTCGAGCGTGGTGGTGAAAAGCCCGCGCAGCACGAAGATGATCGCGAGGAACCCGGACACGTAGGTGCTGGCGTAGCCGAGCGTGACGATGACGACGTGCGTCGCCAGCCAGAAGTTCGTGTCGAGCACGGCGCGCATCATTTCCATGGTGTCGCCCGCGAGCGAAAGATGGTGCGCAATGAGCAGCGTGGAAAAGCCGATGACCGCCGAGACGATGACGCCGATGGAATTGCGCCAGACCGTTTCCAGCACGAGCCCGAGGACGCACGCGGCGAAGCCAATGAAGACGGCGGCGGAGTAAAGGTTCGTCACCGGCGGGCGGCCCTCCAGCGCCATGCGGAAGATGAGCCCGCCGGCGTGGATGATGAGCGCGAGCAGGCAAAGCATGACCGCGGTGCGGCGCAGCCACTCGCCACTCACGGGCGCGAACCAAAAGCAAATCGCGCACAGCCCGACGGCGACGTAGATCGCCATCGCGTTGGTGAAAGGCGAGAGCTGGTTGAAGAACTGCTCGCGCGCGGCCTTCGTGCTGACCTTGCCAAATTGCGGCTGGAGCTGCGCGAGGTAGTCGGCGGCGGCGGCGTTGAAATCGGTGGCGCGGCCGGCGCGGAAAGCGTCGCCCATTTGTGCGTAGGCATGCAGCGCGGGGTGCGGCGTGCTGCCGCTGGCGGCGGACATGAGCGCGTCGCTCGTGCCGCGCCAGGCGTCGGGCGTTTTCACGGGGTCGGCGGTCGGGATGAGGAAGGCCTGGCCTTTCATCGACATGGCCTCGAAGCGCACGAGGTCGCCCTTGAAAGCGGCGAGCGCCTTCTCGTCGTGCGGTTTGCCATCGCGTGCGGCGATCATCGCGGTGCGGCCTGCTTCGGTGCTGTCGAGGAACGCGGCCATCTCGGTTTTCCAGTCGGTCGCGTCCTGCGGTTTCATCTCGTCGGCCATTTTTAGAAACTCCGCCGCGCCCTCGGGCGGCGCGGCTTTGAGCGCGGCGAGCACGTCGGTCACGCGCGGCTGCGCGAGGTTTTCCAACCGCCAGAAAAGTTGCACCTGTTTCAAAAGCTGGAGCACCGCGCGCTGATACGGCGACTGCAATTCCGCCTTCACCCCCGCCGCCTGCCGCGCCTGTTCCTGCAAGGCGACAAGCTGCGGACGAATCTGCGCGTAGGCAAAGTGCTTCCCGTCCGTGTTCTTCATTTCATCAGGCTCCACGGGCAGCGCGAGGGTTTGCTTCAGCTCCAGATTATCGATGCGGAAATTGGGCCGCGCCTCGGCGGTCTCGGGCTTGAACATGACTTCGGCCAGCCACTCGGTCGCCGGCATGATGCGCTGTTTGTCCGGGCCTTTGAGCGCGGTCGAGGAGATCGCCGCGCCCTTTTCGCGGAGCTGGAGGAGCGAGTTGCGTGCGAGCGAATCGAGCGGCTGGAAGCGGCCGTTCGCCATCGCCGGAATGCGCCCGAATTTCTGCCAGTCAAAGTCCTTCACCGGCGCGGGCCGTAGCCCGCCGAAAGCGTAGATGGCGAAGACGGCGGTGATGATCCAAGGCAGGAACTTTTTCATAAAGCGGGACATTCGGATGGAGTCCACGAAAGGCACGAACGGACACGAAACCGGCCGTGGTTTTCTGAGAATCCCACCGGACTTTTTCCGCGCATCTTCCGTCGCATCGCGACGCCGTGAGCATAGCCCGGCACTTCAGTGCCGGGATTTTCGCGAGACGGTTTCGTCGCGTCAGCGACGGTTGAAAACTCCTCTGCGCTCAGCCGTCGCGACGCGACGATTCTTTCCGCAGCCGCCACCCGGCACTGAAGTGCCGGGCTACTTTCGTCTTGTCGCGATGCGACGGAAATGTCGGAGAGCCTCCAGCCTCTTTTCGTGTCCTTTCCTGCCGTTCCTGGACTCATCAAAACGCGGTTCATGTCGGTCAGTAGCCAAAAAGGTTTAGCGTGAACTTGAGCACAAGATAGCCCAGCGCCCCGACCTCCAGCAACCGCCCGGCAATTGCGCCCCAGCCGCCTTTGCGCGCGTCGCCGAGCCGCTTTTTGAGAAACTTCACGAGGTGATGGCGGAACTGCACATACATGCCAAGCGCCACCACGTAGCAGCCCACGTACGGCGTGAGCCAGCCGGGATTGCGCACGACTTGGAGAGCACTGGTGCCGCGCTGCGGATCGTCCTGATCGCGGCCCATGCGCGCCTGGTAGAAAGTCTGTCCGGCGTAGCGCAGCGGGTGGTTCATGTAGATGTCCACCTCGCGCGCCTCGCGGGTCGCGGCATCGACCACGCGCACGCGGCTCCGGAAATTTTTCGGGATGTCCGTGCCGCGATATTGTTCGTTGCTCGTCTTCAGCAGCGTCATCTCGAAAGGCTGGTAGTAGCGCTCGAACCGTAGCTCGGTGCGGAACTTTTTCCCACCTGCCTCGAACTCCTGCGCGCCCCCGCCGAGCATGCCGAGCCAGGGCGTGACCAGCCAGGTGCCGAGACTTTTTCCACCCTCCAGCAGCTCAATGTAGGCGTACGGCAGATTGCGCGAATCCATATCCGTCGTCTCGCCGCGCGGCTCGACGGTAAGCTGCGTGCCGCTGCCCTGCGTCGCCGTCGCCGGCCCATCGACCATCGGCCCGCGGCGGCGAATCTGGCAGTTCACGCCGGCCTCTTTTACGCGCACGATGAAGGGCAGTTTTTCGTGCCGGATTTCCGCGCCCGCTTTCACCATGGACTCGGGGATGACGACGACCTCCTCCTGCCCGCCGCCCGCGTCGCGGATGAAGGCGAGTTCGTTGTGCAAATGATGCTCGGCGTAGTTCTTCGTCTCGCCTTCCTTGAACTCGATGTAGCTCTCGAGCGCGAATTCCTGCGTGAGCAACTGGCCGAGCAGCAGCACGATCACGCCGGCGTGCGTGAGGTGGATGCCGAGCTTGTCCCAACGCCAGGTGAAACGGTGGATGAATGCGGCGGTGAGCCCCGCGAACAGCGTGAAGCCGATGAGATAGCCGCCGGGGAAAATCGGCACGGTGAATTTGCCGCCGAAAAGCTGGAGGTGCTGGCCGATGACGACCCAGCTCTCGAACCAAATTTTCTGCGCCTTCCACAGCCCCTCATCGACCTGCGAGAGCGTGCCGAAAAAGATGAGCAGCACCGACAGCGCGAGCAGCACCACGGTGAGACGGAGCGAGGTGAGAAACTTCCAGAGCAGCTTCATGGCGCGGTTTGCACGAAGCTGACGAAAGCTTCGCGTTCCGCGGTGACGGCGGGGGTGTCGCCCATGAGTTTGTAAAACCACCAGCGGCCATCGCGCGGGACGATCGCGCCGAGCATGGCCTTCGCGTCCGCTTTCAAATCGACGAGTTGTGCGCCGGGTGCGCCTTCGATTGGCGTGACGAGCGGCTTCAGCCCTTCCTCATCCACGGCTTCGAGCCCGAGTTGCCGGCGCCAGCGGTTCACATTCGCCAGCGTGCCGCCGCTCTCGCTGGGGAAGACGCTGACGAAGACCTCGGCCTTCGCGCCGTCCTTGGCCGGCACGGCAAATTTCGCGACCTGCATTTGTCCCGCGGCCAAGCTCTGCCAGCCGTCGGGCACCTTCCATTTGAACTCCGGCCCGGCAGGCGTGGCCGGGGTTGCGGGCGGGGCCGGCGCGGTTTCGGCGACGGTCGTGACGGACGGGCCCGCCTCCTTGTTCCGCACGGTTTTCAAAAACTCCACGAACACCGGCTTCTGCGCCGCGACGACCGCCTCGGGCCCTTGCAGTTTGTAAAACCAGCTCGCGCCGTCGCGATGCGCAAACGCAGTGACGATGCGGATCGTCTGCCCCTCGCGCGTGCCCGTGATTTCAAAAAGCTGGCCCTTCTCTCCGCCGACTTCGACCGGCCTGAGCGCACTGGCGAGTTCGCCCTCCGCGAGCGCGGGCTGCCCAACCTGCTCGCGCCACATGTTCACGATCATACCCTCCTGCCCGGCCATGCTGCCGAGCGGCGTGATGTTCACGCTGGCCTCGCCCGCATCCGTTTTGATGCGGAAATTCGCGAGGCTCATCGCGTTTGCGCCCGCGTCCTGCCAGCCCGCGGGCAGCGTGTACGCGAGCTGCGGGCGCGCGGCGTTGGCGGCGGGCGTCGCGGGCTGCGTGGCGTTCTCCGCCGACGGTGCGCTGGTTTCTTTGGCCACGGAATAGACGCGGATTTCCTCGCGCTTGCAGCCGCCGAGGCAGACGGAGGCGAAGGTGGCGAACGTGATGAGATGAGGTCGGCGGATCATGCGAAAGGGGTGGAGAGGTAGCCGAACATCGGCCCCCACGCCACAGGGCTTTTCGGGCGCGGAGACAATCCGGTTGCGGGCGTTTTCCTTAGCGTGCCGCCGGGGCCGACTCGATGATCGCCAGAGTCTGCCGCACGTTTTCGGCGATGCCGTGTTGCGCACCGAGCGCGAGCAGGCGCGGGCGGATGGCGGCGCGGCGCGCGGGTTCGCTCCATTTTTTCAGCGCGGCGGCGAGCGCAGGGATGTCGTCCGGTTGCGCCACGCTCTCGCCCTCCACGCCGGGCTCGATGATTTCGGCAAAGCCATTGTGCGCCGTGGTGATGACGGGCAGCCCGGCGGCGAGCGCTTCGAGACAGGCATTGGAAAACGGCTCGTAGAGCGTGGGCAGAATGAAGGCGTCGGCCGCGGCGAGCAGGCGCGGCATGTCCTTCACCGGGCCGAGAAAACGCACGCGTTCGGAGCGCGGCATCGCGCGCTCATTTCCACGACCGGCGACAAGCAGCGTGGCGTGTGGCAGCCGCGCCGCGTTCATCGCCGCGATGGCAAAGCGCAGCCCCTTCCGCTCCCAGCCCGAGCCCGCGAAGAGCACGGCAAACGTGTCGTGGCCGAGCCCGATGTTGCGCCGCATTTCGGCGCGCGCTTCGGCGGGTGCGGCGAATGGCGGGACGCCATTGTGAACGACATGGATGCGCTCCGCCGGGTAGCCGAAGTGCGTTTCGATCTCCGCCTGCACCATCCGCGAATTCGCAATCACCAGCCGCGCGCCGTCCGCGCTGAAGAGCCGCTTTTCCAACGCGAGCAACTCGCGGTGTTTCGTGTTGTACTGCCGCAGCCAAGGTTTCCAAAACGGCTCGAACCGCGCCCGCCGCTCCAACCACGCCGCATGCACGCCGTCGCCGGCGCGGTAGGCGTCGCAGATGTGGATGCGTTCGAGGCTGAACAGGAAATCGCACTCGTCCCGCGCCCGCAGTGCGACGAGCGAGTCGGCGAATTTTTTCGGTGAATCGCTCACCACTTGCACATGCGCGAACGGCCACGCCACCCGCGGCCACTGCTCGCTGAACAGCACGCACTCATGTCCGGCGGCGACCGCGGCCTCGGCGAAGCGCCGCAGGTACGCCTCGGCACCGCCGGTGCGGGAGTAGCCGCGGCGAACGAGGCCGATTTTCATTTTGGCTTAGCCACGGATGGACACAGATGGAACACGGATGATGAGGGCGACAGAACCGCCATGCTGAATCCGTGTTTCATCCGTGTCCATCCGTGGCTTTTCATCCCTCCGTTCCCGCCTAGACTGCGCGTCCCTTGAGCCTGCCAAAACACCTCCTCTACGCCACCTCCGCCCGCATCGGCGGCAGCGGGCTGGATGCCGTGGCGCTGGAATCGCTGCGCGCGGCGGAACGCGCGGGGGTGCTCGGCAAGGCGCTCGCGTTTGAAAACCGGCAGGACGAAATCCCGGCGGCGCGCATCGCCTCGCTGCGGTGGAATCCGGTGCGGCTGCTCTCGGGCTTAGCCAGCGAGTTTTACTACGGCGCGAAAAAACACGCGCTCGACCGGGCGGCGTCGCGGGAACTGGCACGGGGCGGCTACGATCTTTTTCACGGCTGGTCGGGGGAAAGCGTGCGCACTTTGCGCGCAGCGCGGCGGCTCGGCGTGCCGGGCGTGATCGAGATCCCGACGTGGCATCGCAACAAAGGCAAAGACAAGCCCGCGCGGCAGACGAAAAGCGAGCGCGAGCGGGCGGAGGCGCGCGGCTGGCAGGGCATGAAAAACCGGCTGCTCGTGACGCGGCAGCAGGTGCTCGAGGAATACGATCTCGCCGACCTCATCCTCGTGCTGTCGGAAAAGGCGGAGGAGACGTTTCTCGCCGCGGGCATCGCGCGGGAGAAACTTTTCCGGCATCAGCGCGGTGTGGACATTGCACGCTTCACGCCCGCGGAAAACCCGCCGGAGAAATTTGTCGCGGTCTTTGTCGGCGCGCTCATCAAGCGGAAGGGCGTGCATCATCTGCTGGAGGTCTGGCGGCGGCTGGCGCTCAAGGACGCGGAGCTGGTCCTGGTCGGTTCCGTGCACGACGAGATGCGGCCGTACCTCGCCGAGTTTGCGGGCGAAAATGTGCGGCTTCCCGGCTTCGTCGGACGCGTGGAAGACTGCTACCGCGCGGCCTCGGTGCATATCTTGCCGAGCGAGTGCGAGGGCAGCGCGAAATGCACCTGCGAGGCTGCCGCGTGCGGGCTGCCGCAGATCACCACGCGCGAAAGCGGCGACGTGGTGCAGCATGAAAGCAACGGGCTCATCATCCCGCCGAATGATCCCGACGCCCTCGCCGCCGCGATCGAGCGGCTGTATCGCGATCGCGGTCTCGCGGCTCGGCTGGGCGCGGCGGGGCGTGTGCGGGTGGCGGAAAATTTTACGTGGGAGCATTTCCGCGCGCGGCTGCTGGAGGCGTACCGCGTGGCGCTGGCAAAATGAAAACGCGCGCGCAAACAACATGCCGGGTGGAGCACTCG
>JANPHJ010000157.1:0-11561 GCA_031424395.1 Chthoniobacter sp. | reverse complement strand
ATGAGCGCGCGGCTGACGAACTGCGGCCAGTAGGTCGAGTCCATCCACGCCATGTGCGCGAGCCACTCGACCTCGCGCTTGTAGGGCGTGGCGCGCTGGTAGTCGGCCCAGCGCGCGGATTCGGCGACGAGCGCCTTGTCCACCAGCACCTGCTGCGCGTGCCAGCGCGCGGCCATCGCGGATTGCGTGAGCGGGCCGCCGTTGAAAAAGAGCGCCTGCACGCGGTCGCCAAACTGGCGGTTGAATCCGGCGTTCGCGCGCGCGCTGGAATAAATCTGCGCGGGCCGTCCGGCCTGATCCACGAGTTCGTAGAGCGGGCCGTTGGCGGAGTGCTGTTTGAGGATCGAGGTGTTCGAGATTTCCTGATCCCACGCGAAGAACTTGAAGCCGGTGTCCGTGTCCGTGCGCCGCCTCACGCCATACCAGTTTTTGTCCGGCCAGTCGTCCGCGCCCTGCGCGATGTGGACGATCATGTAGTCGATGAGATTCGCCGCAACGAGCAGCACGGGATACGCGGCGTTGCGCGTGCCGTCGGCGTTGCGCCCCTGCGCCTGCTGGTAGGTCGTTTCGCTGGAAAAGTTCGCCGTGCCCGCGAGCGCGAGGAGTTGATCCCACGACGCGCGGCTGCCGTCGGAGAGTTCGTTGTAATCCTTCACCACATCCCACTCATCGCGCGCGCCGCCGAAATGTTCGGCGGCAAATTTGTTGTCCAGATGCTCGATGACATTGATGACGCCCCAGTACACGCCATTCAAAAAAAGATGGGCGAAACGGCCGCGCGCGGAGGTGCCGCTGGCGGCGAGTTGCGTGGCGCGGAAAACCTCGTCGCGAATGTAGCTCGCGTCCGCGCGATGCCAGCGCGTGTCGCCGTCGATTACGCTGTTTGCCACGTCCGAGTTCGGCCAGGTGTCGGTCGAGAGCGACTTGAGCACGAGTTGGTCGAAGCTCGTGACGCCGCTGCCGGGGAAGACATCCTGATGCAAGGAACGCGCGCCATATTCGCCGGAAAAATTCAGGCTGAAGCCGTGCTTCGGCGTGAAGTCTTTGCTGCGCGAAATGTTGCCGTGGATGTTGAAGGCGCAGTCTTCCTGCCAGTTCGTGAGCGCGGCGGCGGGGTCGATCCATTCCGCGGAGACGGCGACGGGCGGCAGTTCCGGCGCCTGCTGCGAGCCGGTGAAAGTGGACGTGCCGTAGAGCGCGACAGTGTCGCTGAGTTTCCCGACGACGCTGACGGTCGGGAGCGAGAGCAGCGCGTCGGCGATGCCGTAGCCGGGGAGCGTCGAGTCGGTCACGTCGGGGTCCATTTGGTAATCGCCGGGATGGCCCGTCGACGCGGGTAGGGTGGTAAACGCTGTCCCCCCATGAAACCCACCTCCATCCCTCGCGCCATGATTCATCGCCAACCCACCCTTCGTCCCGTGCTCGCCGCGTCCATCGCCGCGCTGTGCGTCGGTATCACCACCCACCACGCCACCGCGCAGACGATCACCTGGGGCGCGGCCACCACGATGTCGGCGGACGCCGATGTCCTCACGACGGGCGCGCTCGACCGGGCGTATCTCTTTGGCAGCACGACCACGCCTGAATGGGGTCAGCTTCACCAGCTTCCAAAGCAACGGGCTCGGCGACAGCACCGGGGCCGGAATGGTGAACTATCCCGGTGGAGCGTATGCGCCGAATGGCAACGCGTTTCCCAACTACGGGAACCTGACCCCGGCGTATCAGCAAATCGCCGCCTACGGCGTTTACTCGAACGACGGCAACGGCTCACTGACGCTGAACGGACTGAATGTGGGGCTCGATACACCCTCCAGGTCTGGGTGAATGACTCGCGCGAATTTGGCGGCGGCCTCATCGGAACGCGCACCGAGACCATCGGCACCTCACCCACCCTCGATTACAACGTGCAGAACAACACCGGTGGCGTCGGGCAGTTTGCCATTGGCACTTTCACCGCCACCGGCACGAGCACGACGCAGACTTTCGTCGCCAATGCCAGCGCGCAAATCAACGCGCTGCAACTCCGCGCGACCGGCGTCTCGGCGGGGAATACGGCGACGATCACCGCTCCGAAAAACTGGACCACGCTGAGCACCGGCGCGGGATCGACGCTGGACTACAGCGCCGCGTCGAACCTCACCATCTCCACGGTCGTCACAGGCAGCGGCGCTTTGCAAAAATCCGGCGCGGGCACGCTGACGCTCTCGGGCGCGAGCACGTATTCCGGCGGCACGAATATCACCGGCGGCACGCTCCGGCTGGCCGGCGCGCCTGCCGCTTCGCTGTGGCTTGATGCGGCGAAAACCTCGAGCGTCACGACTGGCGGCGGGAATGCCGTCGCGCAATGGAACGACGCGGCGGGCGGCGCGAACTTCGCCAGCCCGGGCAACGGGGCGGCGCAGCCCACGCTGGCCGCGGATAACGCCTTTGCCGGGCCGTCTAAGGCGATGGTGGATTTCGGGGTGAATACCAATTCCGGGAAATGGATGCAGTTCAACAGCAACATCACTGACATCCGCAGCGCCTTCTGGGTGCTGAAAGGCGGCGCGTTCATGCTCGGAAGCACGGGGCGCGTATGACTTTCACCGGGGCGATCCCGGATACGGCAACAATGCGACAGACAACATCTGGGAGGAAACAACGGCTACACCCATGCGAACATCCGCAACGGTGAGACCTACCTGAACGGTACGCAGGTCAATGGCACCACCACCGCGCTCTCCGGCACCTACCAGATGATCGACGTCATCACCACGGGGAATGTGCAGGCCAACAACCTGGCCAATGATCGCAATATCGGCGGGCGCCAGGGCGGGCAGCAGATCGGCGAAGTCATCATTTTCAATACGGCGCTCAGCGCCACCGAGCGCCAGCAGGTCGAGTCGTATCTGAATTACAAATGGTTCGGCATCGGCGCAGGCGTCGGCAATCTCCTGCCCACTACCACCGCCGTGACGCTCTCCGGCGGCGGCACGCTCGATCTCAGCGGCGTGAACTACCGGACCGTGGCCGCACTCGCCTCCGCGGACTCGACCAGCCGCGTCACCCTCGGCGGCGCGGCGTTCACCGTGGGCGATGCGAGCAACACCACCTTTGCCGGCGTCCTCTCCGACACCGGCACGCTGACGAAAGTCGGCGCGGGCAAACTCTCGCTCACGAACGCGAACACCTTCACCGGCTTGACCACGATCAGCAACGGCACGCTCGAACTGGCCGGCAGCGCGGGCGCGCTCGGCACCGGGGCCGTGACGAACAACGCCGCGCTGCGCCTCAACCGCGCCAGCGCCCTCACCGTCGCCGGAGCCATCGGCGGCAGCGGCACACTCACGCAGGCCGGCGCGGGCACCAGCACGCTCACGGGTGCCAACACCTACACCGGCGCGACCAACATCACCAATGGGCGGCTGCAGCTCAATGGTGCGGCGGCTGGCACGATCGCGACCTCCGGCATCACCGCGAACACCGGCGGCACGCTCGGTTTCACCACGGGCGCGGCGAGCACGCTCACCCTGTCGGCCGGCGCGATCACGCTCGGCGGCGGCACCGTCGCCTTCGATATCGGCGGGGCGGGCGTGAATGACGCCATCTCGACCAACAGCTTCGCCCTCACCGCAAACACCGCGTTCACCTTCACCCCCATCGGCGTCCCCGCCACCGGCTCCACCTATACGCTGGTGAACTCGTCGAATGCCATCGTCACCGGCGGCTTCACCTCTCCGGCCAGACCATTGGCAAACTCAGCCTCACACCCGTGGTGAATGCGAATACCATCACCCTCACGCCCACGCTTTCGCAGGGCATCTGGAACATCGCGACTGGCGGGAACTGGAGCAACGGCAACCCGAACGCAACCGCCGGCAACTGGCTCAACTACAAGCCCACCATCGCGGGCGACGCCGCGCTCTTTGGCTCCGCCATCGCCGCCGCCGCGACCGTGCTCGTGGACACGCCGCACAGCGTCGACTTAATCACGTTCAACAGTGCGAACGCCTACACCATCGGCACCGCCGGCAGCAGCAATTTAACCCTCACCAACAGCGGGCCTGACACCCTCATCAATGTCGTCTCGGGCGCGCACACCATCGCGGAAAATGTGGCGCTCGTCGGCAACGCCGTCATCGTCCCCACGGCGGGGGGGTGCGCTCAGCGTGACGGGCAATTTCACCGGCACCGGCTCCGTGACCCACGCCGGCCCCGGCCCGCTCATTCTCACCGGCGCCAGCACCCACACGGGCGGCACCACGCTCCTCGGAGGCTTCCTCACGCTGGGCGGCGCGAGCGGCACCGCCACCGGCAGCGGCGGCCTGACTATCGCGATCCCCAGCGGCTGGCCGAACAGCGGCAGCGTGGAACTGGCTACCAACCAAACCGTCGGCGTGGTGCATTTCACCGGCGCGGACTACGGCGCGGTGCATACCCAGGGCCACAACCTCAGCACCGCGGGCCTCTACTCCACCGGCGGCAAAGGCGTGGTAGAAAACCGCGCCGCCAACCAGCCCGACCCCGCCGGCAATGCCACGGTGTTCATCAATGTTGCCCCGGCCTCGACCTACTCTTTCGACGGCTTCCTGCGCGACGGCTACGATCCCACCGCCACCACGCTCGCGGTCGTCAAAAACGGCACCGGCATCCAGGTCTTCACGGGCAACAACATCTCCTATGCCGGCGGCACCACGATCAACGCAGGCATCCTGCGCGCCGGCAGCAATTCCGCCCTCGGCGCGACCGGTGGCAGCGTCCTCGTGAATAGCGGCGGCACCCTGGATCTCGCGGCGGCCGAGCTTTGGAACTACACCCAGCCCATCACCGTCAATGGCAGCGGTGCGGGTGGCATTGGAGCCATTTACAAGTCTTCGACCAACAACGGCAGTCTCCTGCAACTCCGCTCCATCGTGCTCGGCAGCGACGCGAGCATCGGCGGCGTGGCCGGCGCGCGCATCGACATCGGCCGCGGCGACTGGACCGGCCCCGCGGGTGCCGCGCCCCTCCACATCGACGGCCAGGGCCACACCCTTTCGGTCACCGGCGGCGTGTATCTCGCCATCCTCGCCGACGCGCAAAATCTCGCCGGAGTCGTCGTCGGCACCGGAGCCTCCATCGCACCGCACAATGACAACTCCATGGGCAGCGCGCTCGTGAACCTCAACGGCGGCACCCTCACCCCTTGGAACACCCATACCTTTGCCAATAACATCGTTGTGACCGCCAACGGTGGCTTCATAGACAACCAAGGTTATTCCCAAACCTACACCGGCACTCTTCAGCTCGGCGGCGCGACCCAGATCAATACCATCGGCGGCGGCAACATCAGTTTGAACGGCAACGCGTCGGGCAACGGGAGCGTGTCGAAAGTGGGCAGTGCCGCGTTGGTCGTCTCCGGCAATAACACCCAGACCGGCACCCTCACCGTGAATGGCGGCAATGTTTACTATGGCAGCACGGTCGGACATGCGACCAATGCCAATACCGTGCTGGATAACCCAGGGTCGTTTCTCCTCATGCAGGTCGCGGATCAGTTCGGCCCGAACGCCGGGTTGATCTTCAGCGCCTCGGGCGGCCACAAGGAATTCGCGCTCTACGGCCATGACCAGACGATCGCCTCGCTGTCTTCGGCGAACCAGTTTGCCGTCGTGCAAAACTCCCACGGGAATATCGGGCCGGCGGCGGCGAGTGCCACGCTCACCGTGAACCAAAGCACCGACACGACCTATAGCGGTTACAGCCGCGATAACACCGGCAACGACGCTTTCATCCTCGGCCTGACTAAGTCCGGCGCAGGCTCGCTCACCTTATCCGGCGGCACGGTCTTCTACACCGGTGCCACCGCCGTGAGCGGCGGGCAGCTCGTGCTGTTTAATACGACGAACTACAACTCGCCGACGACGGTGAGTTCCGGGGCGAAACTCTCGTGGAGTGGAAACACGGATTTGCCGAACGGCACCACCGCAAGCGTCACCCTCAACAGCGGCTCCACGCTGGAAAACCTGAACCCGGCGAACTGGACCGTCACCAACGGCGCGGTCACCGCGGCTGGCTCCGTCACCATCAACCACACGAGCAATGCCACCGGCGCGGCTGGCGTGGGCTTTTACCTCGATGGGGGCATCCACGGAACCGGAACCATCACCATCAACACCACCAACGCCAGCAGCGGCGTGAATTTGCGCAACAACAACTCCACGTTCAGCGGCACGCTCATCGTGAACGGCATCGCGAGCGCCACCCCATTTGCCGGCAGCGGCATCGGCGTCGGCGGAGCCACTACGGCTTTGCAAAATGCGGACATCACGCTGAACGGCACGATGGAGCTGCTCAACAACGGTCTCGGCTGGGCCAACGGGGCCGCCGGTGCGTTTCGCATGGGCGCGCTAAATGGCACAGGCACGATGGTCGGCAACTACACCGGCGTGGGTGCCGTCACCACCGTCACCATCGGGGCCACGAACAACGCCGGCACCTTCTCTGGCACGATTGCCGAGGGCGTGGGCAACACCGTCCAACTCGTAAAGACCGGCACCGGCGCGCAGACGCTCTCCCGCCCGCTGACTTATACCGGCACCACCACGATCAGCGATGGCACGCTGAACGTGTACCGCGCCCTCGGCGCGGGCGCGAATGTGGTCAATGCGAACGGCGGCCAGACGAATTTCTACGCCAGCCAGACCCTCGCCGCGCTGAACATCGGCGCCGGCGCGGAGGTCACGTTTGGCGACGGGCTGGCTTTTGCTCCTGCGGCAGTCAAATTCGACGCACCGGCGCTCGTGCCGGAGCCGGGGGCCATCGGCCTGCTGCTGAGCGGGGCGCTGGGCCTCGCCGCGCGCCGCCGCCGGCGCGGAGGTTTGTGAAAGATTTCCCGGGGTTTCTTGACGGGGGTTCCGGGGGAAATGGGGACGGGCCGGACGCCACAAGCGTCCGCCTGATCTGCGGTGGCGGGGCCGTTGGGGAACGGCTCCGCCACCATTTTTTTCGCAGGCATCCGCATCCGTACTCAGCCACCCTTTCGCACCAACTCTGCTCTCCCTGCCCCGCCGAACTCATGCCGCCCACCGCCCCGCCCCAATCCGCCATCCGGGCACTGACGCGCCTTTGCGTCCTGCTCCTCATCGTGCTGCTCACGGTTTCCGCGCGGGCGCAAAATGTGGCGCTGGGCCGGCCCGTGACCGCCAGCGGCGCGCTGTGGCCCGGCCTGCCCGCGTCGAATCTCACCGACGGCAATCACATCGGCACCAACACCATCGCGCACCCAGCCACGGGCGTCTCGACGCTCGGGTTCTATTTTCAGGTCGATCTCGGCGCGGAAATCGCCCTCAACCGCGTCGTCATCTACAACCGCTCCGACGTCGCCCCCGAGCGGCTCACAAACTACCGCGTCACGCTATACGCCGCCGCCGCGGGCGTGCCCGGCGCGATCCGCTGGCAGGCCAGCATCCGCACCGACGGCACGAACAGCGGCCTCGGCGGCAACGACACCATCCTCAGCACGGCGAGCGCAGATCCGGCGCACCAGTTTCGCGGGCGTTTCATCCGCGTGGAAAACCTGAGCGGCGCGGCCTACAACCCGCAGATCGCCGAGATCGAGGCGTATCCCGAGCCCGCGCCGGTGATCCGCTATTTCCTCACGAACGCTGGCAACATCAGCGGTCCCGGCCTGCCGGCGAGCGCCACGCTTTCGTGGGTGGTGCAAAATGCGGACGCCATTTCCCTCAGCGGCGTCGGCGCGGTGGCGACGGCTGGCAGCGTGGGCATGGCGCCCGCGAGCGCGACGACCTACACGCTCACGGCCACGCGCGCGGCGAGCTCGGCGACTGCCACGGCGAGCGTCGTCATCGCGGTGAATGCCGCGGGCGTCGCGCCGAAGATCACGGAATTCCAGGCGGCGGACGGGCTGCTCGAAGATGAAAACGGCGACCGTCCCGACTGGATCGAGCTGCAGAATCCGAACGCCTTCACGCTGAACCTCGCGGGCTACGCGCTCACCGACTCCTCGCTCACGCCGGCGAAGTGGATCTTCCCACTCGCGAACATTGCGCCCGGCGGTTACGCGGTCGTTTTCGCCTCGGGCAAAAACCGCACGGTCATCGGCTCGCCGCTGCACACGAATTTCTCGCTCACCGGCGCCGGCGAGTATCTCGCGCTCACCACGCCCGGCAGCGCGCTGGTGCAGCAGTTCCCCGCGGACTATCCGGCGACCGCGCTTTTCCCGAAGCAGTACGACCGCGTGAGCTACGGCCTCAATGGCGCGGGCGCGGCGAAATACTTCAAGCCCGCCACGCCCGGCGCGGCAAATGGCACGGGCTTCGACGGCGTGGTCGGGGACACCAGCTTCAGCATCAAGCGCGGCATTTTCACCACGGCGCAGACCGTCACCGTCGCCACCACCACGCCCGGCGCGACGCTCGTCTATACGACGAACGGCACCGCCCCCACGCTCACCAACGGCACCCAAGTCCCGCCCGCGAACGCGGCCACGCCACCGACCGTAACCATGACCATCCACCCCGGCGCGGTGCCGGGCGGCGCCGTCGGCGTGAACATTTCCTCCACGACAAACGGCACGACCACGTTGCGCGCCGCCGCTTTCAAACCCGGCCTCGTGCCTACGAACACCGACACGAGTACCTACGTCTTTCCGGCGGGCGTCGTGGCCTCGTCCGTGATGAGCACGAGCATCACGCAGCACGCGACCTACGGCCCGCAGATGCAGGCCGCGCTGACCGATCTGCCGAGCATTTCCGTCGTCACGCCCGCGACGATCGCCGACGGCACGAGCGTGCTGTGCTCCTTCGAGTATCTCCCGACCAGCGGTGCCGGCGTGCAGGAAAACGCGGGCATCGAAAACTACGGCGGCACGTACACGAACTTCCTGAAAAAGAGCTTCCGCGTATCGTTCAAATCCGACTTCGGCGCGACAAGCCTAGCAGTGCCCGACCTTTTCACCAGCCACGCGCGCGGCTGGAAACCGGTCGGCAAATTTGACCAGCTCGAACTGCGCAGCGGCTCGCACGACATGGCCCAGCGCGGCTTTTACATGTCGAATATTTTCACCGACGGCACGCTGCTCGACATGGGCGACCTCGCGCCGCACTCGCGCTTTGTTCACCTGTATTTGAACGGCACCTACTGGGGTCTGTTTCACCTGCGCGAGCGCTGGAGCGCGAACCAGCAGAGCGCCTATCTCGGCGGCCCGGCGAGCGACTACGAGAGCATCAATGGCAACCTCAACGTGGGCGGCTGGGCCGACCCCGGCACCCCGTACGACGGCGACGGCACCTCCTGGGAGCGGGTGAAAACCCTGCGCGCCAACTATGCCGGCGTCGCCCCCTATCTCGATGTGCGGGACTACATCGACTACATGCTGCTCTTCCTGTTCGGCACCAGCGAGGACGAGTACCGCATCGTCTCGCCGAAAAACACGGGCAGCGGCTTCAAGTTCATGCTCAATGACGCCGACGGCTTTCTTGCCACGCAAAGCTACGGCAACTCGGTGACGGCCAATCGGGTGGGGCTGCGCTCGAATCCGAATCCCGGCCGGCAGAATGGCGACGGGCCCGGCAGCATCTTCAGCCAGCTCTGGCAGCAGGGCGACGCCGACTACAAAACCCTGCTTGCCGACCGCATCCACAAACACTTTTTCAACAACGGCCCGCTCACCGTCGCGACCAATCAGGCGCGGCTCACCGGCCTGTGCAGCGAGATGCAGCGCGCCTTTTATGCGGAAAGTGCGCGGTGGGTTTCCGGCGGGCAGTCGCGCACGCCGGACACCTGGGCGACGGATCGCGACTACATCCTCAATACGTGGTTCCCCGCCCGCAGTTCCGCGTACTTTGGCTATCTGCAAAGCGCGGGCTACTACCCGACCACGACCGCGCCCGCGTTCGGCGGCGGCACAGTCGCCAGCGGGACGGTGGTGAGTTTTCCCGCCGGGGCGGTGACGGTCTATTTCACCACCGACGGCTCCGACCCGCGGCTGCCCGGCGGCGCGGCGAATCCCGCCGCCTTCATCGGCACCAGCACCGTGCTCACGCAAAACACCTGGCTGCGCGCCCGCGCGAAATCCGGCGCGACGTGGAGCGCGCTGAACGAAGCCTTTTACACCGTCACCACGCCGCTCGCGCCGGGCGATGTCATCTTCTCGGAAATCCACTACAACCCGCTGGGCGATGACGACGCGGAGTTCATCGAGCTGTGGAATCCGACCACGCACGCCGTGAATCTGCGCGGCGCAAAATTCACCGCCGGGCTGAGCTACGATTTTCCCGACAACCGCGACGTGCCCCTCGCACCCGGCGGACGGCTCGTGCTCGCCGCGAGCCAGTACAATTTCCAACTCCGCTACGGCCTCAGCATCCCGGTGGCCGGCGTCTATTTCAACCGCCTCGGCAATGACGGCGACACCCTCACCCTCGCCACCGCCGCGCTCGCGCCGCTCATCTCGCTCCACTACACCGACCTCGCCCCGTGGCCCGAGACCGCCGACGGCAACGGCTACAGCCTCGTCCTCGCCGATCGCACCGCACCCACCGCCGCCACAAGCTGGCGCACCAGCACCGCCACCGGCGGAAATCCCGGCACCACCGATGCGACCACTTTCACCGGCACACCCCTCGCCGAGGCTGACGCCGACGGCCTGAAAATGCTCGCCGAATATTTCCTCTTCACCAGCGACACCAACGGCGCGAGCGGCCCGTCCTCCCTCATCGCCGGCCGCACCGCCGACGGTCGCGCCACGCTCGCCTTCCCCCGCCGCCTCAGCGCCGACGACCTCACCTACCTCGTGGAAGTCAGCCCCGACCTCGCGACATGGAGCACTGCCACCACCCGCACCGCGCACGTCAACAACGGCAACGGCACCGCCACCGAAACCTGGACCGCCAACACCGCCGCGCCCGCGCAATTCATCCGCCTCCGCGTGACGAAGCCGTAAGGCCAAAGCCCAGTCGTGCTGATTGCAACCCGTCCGCAACGGTACCGACGCAGGGGCGGCGCGTTCGCCTCCTCCCACTTTCCGCTAATGAAATCCGCCGCCGGGCGATTACCGTGGCGCTTCATCCATGCGCCGCTTTTTCCTCACCCTCACCTGCTCGCTCGTCGCGCTCGCGCCGTTGCGCGCGGTCACGCCGCAGGAGGCGGAGTTTTTTGAAAAGAAGGTGCGGCCGGTGCTCGCGGAGCAGTGCTACAAATGCCACGGGCCGGAGAAGCAGAAGGCGGCGCTGCGGGTGGATTCGCGAGCGGCGATCCTGAAGGGTACGGAGGACGGCCCGGTCATTGTCGAGGGGAAGCCAGAGCAGAGCGCGTTCATCAAGAGCATCCGCCACGAGGGCGACTCGAAGATGCCGGAGAAGGCCGACAAGCTGGGCGACGAGACGATTGCCAATCTGACCGAGTGGGTGCGCAGGGGGATGCCGTGGCCGGAAAATGGCGGGCTGGAAAAGCCCAGCGCGCAGCAGGCGGCGGCGGCGACGCACTGGTCGTGGCAGCCGCTGCGCGCGGCCGTGGTGGTGCCGGGCGTGGCGAGTCCGATCGACGCGTCGATCCGCGCGCAGCTTGGGGCGAAAGGCATG
>JANPHJ010000156.1:0-12992 GCA_031424395.1 Chthoniobacter sp. | reverse complement strand
AGCGGGCGCGGACGAGGCGGCGAAAGAGCTGGGCGCGGAGCTGATTTTCGACGGGCCGACCGATCCCGATCCGGCGAAGCAGAACGAGATCATCGAGAACTGGATCACCCTCGGCGTCGATGTCATCGCCGTGGCCTGCGAGAACAAGGAAGGCATTTCCACCGCGTTGAAAAAGGCGCGCGGCAAGGGCATCAAGGTCATCACCTACGACTCCGACTCGAACGCGGATGCGCGCGACTTTTTCGTGAACCAGGCGACGCCCGAGGGCATCGGCTCCACGCTCATGGACGAAGCGGGGCGGCTGCTCGGCGGCGAGGGCGAGTTTGCGATCATCACCGCGTCCCTCACCGCCTCGAACATGAACGAATGGCAGAAGCACATCGAAGCCCGCCGCGCCGCGAAATACCCGAACATGAAGATGGTCGCGCTGCGCCCGTGCGACGACCTCAAGGACAAGGCGCAGGCTGAGGCGGTGAACCTCCTGAGCGCCAACCCGAACCTCAAACTCATCATGGCCATCTGCTCGCCCGCAGTGCCCGGCGCAGCCGAGGCGGTGAAGCAGGCAGGCAAGACCGGCGCGGTCAAAGTCATCGGCCTCGGCCTGCCGAGTGAGAACAAAAAATACGTCCACGAGGATGTGACGCAGAGCGTGATCCTCTGGAAGACCACCGACCTCGGCTACCTCACGATCAAGGCCGCATCAGACCTGGCGACCGGGAAGCTCAAGCCCGGCGCGACCGAATACGACGCGGGCAAACTCGGCAAACTCAAGGTCGATGGCGACAGCATCGTGCTCGGCCAGCCATTCATCTTTCACAAGGCGAACATCGACGGGTTTAATTTTTGAGCGGCAGGGGGCGGGCCGGTGCCTCGGGTAGCGGCCTTTCGCGCAAAATTGGAAGTGCGCTGCGGCGAGACGCCGCAACCCGCGGGCGAGACGCCGACCCTACCCGAGACCTACTCACTTCCGCACGATCCGCGGCTCGATCCATGTCGCCCACGCGGACTGGCTGTGATCGAGCGGGTCGATGAAGAAGTCGAACGCCGCTTCCTTTCCGGCCCACGGCGCGAGGTCAATCTCGGCGCGTGCGGATTCTTTCGCGGCGATCTTTTTGTCGAAGACGGTCTGGCCGTCGATCTTCACGGCGAAGCCTGCGCCTTTGCTGTCGGCGTTGTTCAGCAGCGCGGTGAAGCGCAGCACGCACGGCTGGCCCGCGGGCACGGCCACTCGCCAGGTCGCGCGGCTGAGGCCGTGCGGATTCGGGTGCTGCTGGATGGCGGCGGCCACCCAGTCGGCTTCGACAGGCACATGCTTCAGCTCGAAGGCGAGGGTGTTTTCCAACTGCGCCGCGCGGCGGTTGGCGGTGAAGTCGAAGACGATGCCGGTGCTCATGCGGTCGGGTGAAACCGGCGTCGTGTCGATTTGCATGGACACCAGATTCGACCAGTCTTTGCGCCCGACGATGGGCAGCGCGAAGGCGAGCGCCGCGTCCTCCTCCGCGGTGCCCGCCGCGCGGGCCACGTCCCAGATTTTGCGCGTGCGGCCCATGCCGCTTTTGTTCGGGCTGCCGTCGTGTTCGCGCAGGCCGCAGTGGAGGCCGTCTTCGTCGGGGTGATCGACGTGGCGGTGGTAGAAAAAGCACTCGATGCCGGGCAGTGATTGCACTTTTTTCCAGGCGAGCGCGTAGGCCGCGGCCTGCACCGTTTCGCCGTCCGCTCCCGCCGGGCAGTGAAAGCCCTGCTCGGTCAGCGCGATGCGCCGCGGACGGCCTGCATAAAGGAACCGCGGCTGGCTGAGGTAGGCGGGCAGGACTTCGAGATTGTGAAAGGTGAGGCGCGGCGCGACGAAGCGCAGCGGCGCGGTTTTGTCGTTCCAAAAGCGCGGGTTGCCGAGATTCTCCGGGTAGGGATGAAAGGCGACATTCCACGGAAAATCTCCCTCGCGCTGGGCGCGCGCGTTGAGCCCTTCGAGCACTTCGACGCCACCGAAACCTTTGCGCACATCCTCGGAGGAGGCCATGACCCAGTGGTGCTCGAGCGAGAGGTAAATGGGAAAGTCCGCATGCACGCTGCGCGTCGCGAGGTCGGCGACGCGCAGGGCGGTGCCGTATTCGCGGATGAGCACGGCGGGCTCGACCGCGCCGAGGTGGTACCAGCTCCAGTGGCTCTGCACTTCATTGCCGATGATGAGCCCGGCGAGGTGGCCATAGGCCGCGTCCTCGCGCGTGTAGCGCTCGGCGAGCCAGTGGATGATCGCGCGGTAGTAAAAGAGCCCGTCGGCGGTGGCGGTGTTGAAAGCGGCGACGCTGCCGCCGGAGCCGTCCGCCGCGGTGAGCGGATGCACGAGCGGTGAGGTCGTGGAGGGTTTCGCACCGACGTAATTCAGGAAGATGCCCGTGGTTCGGATTCCGGCTTTGTTCAGAGCCTGCAGCGAGCCATCGAGCGCGGCGACTTGGCCGGCGTGCAGACCAACTTTGCGCCCTTCAAACTCGAAGCTCAGCGGCGGCGCGGGCCGCTGCCAGTCGAGCAGTGCGCCGAGGTTGATGTTGTGATTCGCCTGCCCGATGCCGAGCGCGAGGCAGTCCGGCACGCTGACCTGGCAACTGATGCCCTTCTTGCTTTTGTTGGAGCCGAGCGACTGCGTGCGGCGCGGGAGTGCGGAGAAATCCGTGACGTGCTGCGCCTCGCCGAGCAGCTGGTGGGTGGCGGCGTCGGCGAGCTGAAATTTCGCGTAGAGCCGGTCCCGCGCGCCGTCGAAACGCGGGACTTCCGCCGCGCCCGCCGCGGCCGCGGCGACGATCAGCGTGCGCGTTTCCCGGGCGAGATCGGCGTCCGTGTGCAGCGGCAGCTCGCGGATTTCCACGCGCCCGCTCTTGGGCTGCGCCCAGCGGAAATGCAGCGCCTGTTCGGCGACGCTGACTTTCAAACCCGAGTCTGCCGCGCGTGCGGAAACGGTTGTGAGCAACGCGGCGAGAAGGATGAGGAAACGGCGCATGGGTGAAATCAATGACGGGAAAGCAGCGCAGGGGAAACCGCATTTCGCGCCGCGCCTTAGCGCCATCGCATGTGTCGCCCTTTCAGAGCTTGGAAAATTTTTTGCGCCTACCCAGGGCGTTGCCCTAGGCTGGCTTGTCGCCGGGCCTTTGGCCCTCAATGGCCGCGTCCGGCAAAAGTGCCCGACACGTCCTAATGAATGACCGTGGTCGCGCCTTTCAGAATTTTCAGCGCGGAGAGCAGACCGAACGGGATGAGTTCATACATCGCGCAGTCATGGAAAAAGATCACGTACTGCCGCAGCTCGTACGCGCACAGCGCGGCGATGAGCCCGCCGAGCACGACCGGCTGGCGCGCGCCGAACCGCTGCGTGAGCTGCGCGAGTTGCGCGTAAGCGAGCAGCCGCAGCGGCATGTCCCAGATGGTGGTGTAGCGGAGGTTCATGCCGTATTTCACATTGCACATGAGCACGTAGCTGCACGCGATGAACGCCGTGACATACATCAGCGGCCGGCTTTCGCGGGCGGTGGAGAAAATCCCGCCGATGGCGAGCAGCAGCACGATCGGGCTGACCAGCAGGTAGTCCACGATGTAGCGGTACCACGGCCCGTCGCCGGTCATGATGGCGTACTGGAGCACCTGCGCTTTCGCGACGAGCAGCTTGTAGATGGCGATGAAATTCTCCGTCCCACCCGCGAGCAAGATAAGCGTGGTGAGCCCGACGAGCGGCCCGGCGATCATGCACAGGAGCAGCTTCGGCGTGACCGTGCCCCATTTGCCCCAGCGGTTCAGTCCGATCAGCCCGCCGAGCGCGACGAAGACAAAGAACGCGTTTTCTTTCGTCAGCACCATGCACGCGAGGCTCGCGGTCAGCGCGGTGAGCCAGCCGGCGTGGTTGGGCGCGCGCAGGTTTTCCCACAGCAGCCAGAGGCTCATGAGCGCCCAGAAAGCGAAGAAGCCGTCGATCATCCGGTGCTGCGCGAGATGGATTTGCACCGGCGCGCAGCACATCAGCGCGAGCGTGCCGAGCATCGCGCCGTCGCCGCGCAGGCGGCGGGCGAAAAGGGCGGACGGGATGAGCGTGAGGATGGCGAAAAGACAGGCGACGGATTTGAGCGCGGCGAGGGCGGCGGCGTTCGCGGCGGGGCCGGGCTGGTCGAGTCCGCCGGGACCAAAGAGCTGGCACCACACGCTGCCGCAGAAAATGTAGAGGAAGCGCGTGGGCGGCAGTTCGCAGATGCCGCCCTTGGTTTGCTCCTCGAGGAAGTACTCGCAAAACGCCGGATACGCGCTGAGGCCCTTCGCATTCAGCAGCACGACGTAGCGCTGGTAGAGGTGCTCGTCGAAACCGACGCCGGTGAAACCCGCCGTGGGCCAGATGCGGACGACCGCGCCGAGGGCCAGCAGGAGCAGCGCAATCAACCAGACCCATGCCGGTGTGCGGGACGGGCGCACGGTCGAGCGGGTCGGGGCGGACTCACAGACCGGCGTTGGAGGCTCGGGCGCTAGGGCAAGGTTCAGGGCTATCTCAGACATGAGATGAATTCGTAAAGCAGGCGCCGCGCCCGATTGCCGGCGGAGTGGCACGGCATTTTCTCTACTGACCGCCGCTCACGCCCGTCCGCCTTCGCCACCACCGTCATTCGTGTCCCAGTTCGTCCGCCATATTTTTTCGAGCCTGCTACTGGCCGGCATCGTGACGGCGCTCATCTGCCTCGAACCCTTCTCCGCCCGCCAGCCGGCGACGGACAAACTGCTTTTCGACGTGCACCTCACCGCGACCGCGGAAGGCACGGCGCACCTTTTCTTCGACGACGGCAGCGGTTTCGGAGCGCATCCCTCCGCTCCTGCCAAAGTCAGCGCCGGGCCGCAAATAGCCCATTTCCTTGTGCCACCGGGCGTGTACCGGGCGTTCCGTTTCGAGGGGGCGGAGCCGAGTGGCAGCGTGAAAATCGCGGGTGCCCGCGTGGTCGATCTCGCCGGGCATGAAATCGCGCACTTTGAGCCCTCGCAGTTTGGCGCGGGCGGCGAGTTGGTCTGCACGCCGCCGCTCGTCCTGCGCTCGGCGTTTGCGTGGAGCCGGGGCGAGACGGGCGGAGTGTTCGCGCTCATCGCACTGTGCAGCGCCCTGGCACTTTGGCGGCTGGAGCCGTGGCTGGGAAAATGGCGCGCGCCTTTCGCTGCGGCGTTGAGCCGCGTCGCCGCGCAAGCCCGCAGCCACCCGGTGCTCACGATCCTCGCGACCGCGGCCGCGGCGGTGGTCGTGAGCTGTCATCCGGTGATCTTCGCGGGCAAAAGTTTTGTCACCCCGGAGAACGGCGTCCTGTGCCTCTACGCGGATTTTCCCACGCTGCCCGGCGTGCCCGCTGGCCCGGTCGAGAATCCGAAATCCGCCGACCTTGGCGCGATGCTCTGGGCGCATCTGCCCTACTCCGTGGCCGAGCACCGCGCCATCTTCCACGACCACGAACTGCCGCTCTGGAACCGCGCCAACTCCTGCGGCGTGCCGCTGCTTGGCCAAGGCCAGTCCATGATCGGCGACCCGCTGCATTGGATTCCGCTTTGCGCGGGCGGCGCGGCGTGGGCGTGGGACGTGAAGTTCGTGCTCGCGAAAATCCTCTTCGCCTTCGGCATCGGCCTGCTCGTGCGTGCGGCGGTCGGGCGGCTCGGCATCGCGGCGGCGCTGGCCGCATCGTCGGCCTTCATCGGCTTTTTCGCCTACCGCTTCAATCACGCCGCCATCTTCAGCCTCAGCTACGCGCCGTGGCTCCTGCTCGCGTGGTTGGAAATCGTCCGTGCGTCCGCGTGGCGTGGCGCGGCGCGCTGGGTCGCGCTGCTCATCGCGGCAAACTGGATCGAGCTGAACAGCGGCACGGCGAAAGAGGCCAGCATGCTCATCGTTGCGCTGAACGGGACCGGCGTGCTCGCCCTGCTCGTCAGCCGCGAAACTTGGCGGGCAAAGGCGCGGAAGCTCACGCTCGCCGCCGCGGGCCTGCTCATTTTCCTGCTCCTCAGCGCGCCGTGCTGGCTCGTCTTTCTCGACGCGCTCGCCAGCGCGTGGACCAACTACAGCGTTCCACATGCCTATCAAATCCAGCCGAGCCTGCTCCTCGGCCTCTTCGACGGTCTCTTCTACGGCCAGAGCGTCGCCGACGAGAATCACACCAATCCCTCGGTAAATTTCTTCATCCTCCTCGGCGTCCTGTGGGCGCTGGCGCACGCGCGGCAGCTTGGCGCAGACCGCACCTTTCTCGCGCTGGCGCTGCCGGCCCTCGCCGCCTTGGCGCTGGTCTTTGGTGTCGTTCCGCCGGGGTTCATCACCCGGCTGCCGTTCGTCCGCAATATCGCGCACGTTGATAACACCTTTTCCTGCGTGCTTATCGTCCTGCTTTTTCCGCTCGCGGCCTTTGGTTTGAAAGTCTGCCGCGAGCGCATGGCGGACGCGAGCTGGCGTGGCGATTGGATGGTGACGCTGCTGCTCGCCGCCACTCTTTGCGCCTTATTTTTCGGCTTCATTCAGGCCGAAACCCGCCTGCGGTTCGGTCAGATTCCCGCAGCCCGGCAGCTGGTGATGAGTCCATTCTTCGGCGGCTACGCGACCGCGCTCCTGGTCGCCGTGGCGCTTCTGCCCTTGATCGCGAGGCGGCTGCTCCACGCTCGCGCGTGGACGCTCGCAAACGTACTCCTCGCGACGCTCGGCCTTTTCGCCCTGCATTTCCGTCACGGCATGTATGTCGCCACGAAGTTCGACCGCTACGTCATGAACCCGCAGGAACGCGTCGATTTGGCGGCGCCTTCATCCGCCGTCGAGCAGGTGAAAACCCACTCGCCCGAGCCGGTGCGGGCCACCGGTTTCGATGAGGTGCTGTCGCCCGGTTTCAACAGCGTGCTCGGTCTCGAAAACATTGCCGGCCCGGATGCGCTGGCCAACGCCCGCTACCGCGGATTCGTGGACGCCGCGAAGCTGCCTGTCGTCTGGGACTGGCGGCTCGCGGTGGGCAAAAGCACGGTGCCGACGCTGCTCCCGCTCTACGATTTCCTGAACCTCCGCTACTACCTCGGCACGCCCGGCGCGGGACCGGCGGTGGTCGTCGGCTTGAAGCGCGTCGGCACCAGCGATCTCGATCTCTACGAAAGCCCGGCCGTCTGGCCGCGCGCCTTTTTCACCGACACGCTCGCCAGCTACCAAACAGCAGACGAGTTCGCGCAAATGATCTGGTCGGGCGACCGTCGCCCCTTCGCGGCGATGCAGGCGGGTACAGCATCCGCGGGCGGTCTGCCGTCCGCGCTTGCCGCACGGCAGGCGGTGCCCGCAACGGATTACCGGCTGACCAGCAACACCACGACCTTCGCCATCGACGCCACCGCGCGCGGCCTCGCGGTGCTCAGCGCGGCGTACGAGGAAGGAAATTTTCGCGTCACCGTGAACGGCATGCCCGCGCCGTGTCTGCGCGTGAACCACGCCTTCTGCGGCGTGCCGATTCCGCAGGCCGGGCACTTCATCGTGCGCTTCGAATACTGGCCGCGCCGCCTCACCCTTGCGCTCTGGCTCGCCGCCGCCGGGCTCGCCCTGCTCGCCGCCGGCACCGCCTGGTTGCGGCTTTCCCGGCCCGCGCCTGCCGCATGAATCCCTTCGTCCGCACGCTTACCTTGCCGTGTCTGCTCGCCGCGGTGCTGACATTGTGGCTGCGCTGGCAGCCGTTCTCGTCGCCGGACAGCGGGTTCGTTTTGGAAATGAATCTCGTCTCGCCGGTGAGCGGGCAAACGTGGCTGCGCTTCAATACCGGCGAGGGCTGGAACTTCCGCGACACCCGCGTCTTTTCGATCACCGAAAGCGCGCAGCCCAAGACCTACCGCGTGGCGCTGCCGCCTGGCGTTTTCGCCGCCTTCCGCATCCTCCCGCCCGACGCCACCACGGCGCAGGCGCTCACCAGCGCCCGCATCCTCGACACCGACGGCACCGTCGTCGCCGAGCTGCCCGCCGCCCGCTACACGCCCGCGATCAATGCCATCCCTTTCGCCCTCGACCACCCCCTGCGCCTGACCGCGCCGTGGGAAAAAACGTGGGCGGAAAGCGCGCTCGATTTTACGCTGAGTGCTGCGGCCTGCGCGCTCATCGGCGCACTGCTCGCGCGGCGTGCCGGTGCTTTCGCGGAAAGCGCACCCGCCCGCTGGAGCAAGGCGGCATCATGGTTCCGGGCGCATCCTTGCACCACCCTGCTCGCCGTCGCGCTGCTCGCCGTCGCCGCGAGCTGTCATCCGGTGGTCTTTTTCGGGCGCAGCTTTGTCTCGCCAAACAACGGCGTGCTCGCGCTCTACGATGTGCATCCCTCGCTGCCCGGCGCGCCCGCCGGGCGCGTGGAGGAATGGAGCGGGAGTGACATCAACGCGACGCCGTGGGCGCATCTCCCGTATTCCATGGTCACGCACGACGCGGTCTTCCGCGACGGCGAGTTGCCGCTGTGGAACCGCTACGTCATGTGCGGCCTTACGCTGCTCGGCCAGGGCCAGTCCATGCCCGGCGATCCGCTGCACTGGCTCACCGTCTGCGCGGACGGCGCGGCGTGGGCGTGGGACTTGCGCTTTCTCCTCGCGAAAACGCTCTTCGCTTTCGGCATCGGCCTGCTCGTCTGGCTGACCGCGCGCCGCTTGCCCATCGCCGCGCTGCTCGCGTTTTCTTCCGCGTTCATCGGGTTCTTTTCCTACCGCTTCAATCACCCGGCGTTCTTCAGCCTGTGCTACGCGCCGTGGATTCTCCTCTGCTGGCTGCGCGCCGCCGAGGAGCCCACGCCGCGCGGTGCCGCGTGCTGGGCCTTCGCCCTGCTCGCCGCGAACTGGCTCGAACTCAACAGCGGCACCGCGAAGGAAGCCGCCATGCTCATCCTCGGCCTGAACGCCACTGGCGCACTCGCCCTGCTCCTCGGCGCAAAACCCGCGCGCGGCCCGCGACTCGCCTTCATGGCCGCGGGCTGCGCGGCCTTCGTGGCGATCAGCGCGCCGATCTGGATGGTGCTGCTCGATGCGTTGAAAAACGGCTTCACCATTTACGACAAGCCATTCACCCAGCAGCTCGCGCCAGGGCTGCTCATCGGGCTTTTCGACGATCTCTTTCTCCGCCAGCTCCAGCCGAACGAATGGCACGTCGATCCCGCGCTGAATTTCCTAGCGCTTACCGGCGTGCTCTGGGCGCTGGCCGATGCGCGCCGCGTCTTTGCGGATCGCACCGCGCGGGCTGTGGGACTCGCCGCGCTGCCCGCGCTGGGCCTAGTCTGCGGCGTCATTCCGCCCGCGTGGATCGACCGCTGGTCGTTCTTCAAAAACATCTCGCACGTCGATGACACCTTCATCTGCATGCTCATCGTCCAGCTCTTCATCGTCGCCGGTTTCGGCCTGCGGAGCTGCGTGGAAAAGATGCGCTCCGCGGCGGCGTGGCGCGCTGGTTGGGTCGGCGCGCTGACCGCACTCGGAGTGCTCGCGGCGCTCTATTTTGGCAGCGTCCACGCGGTGCCGCGGTCGGCGGAGTTCGGCTTGCAGCTACAACGGCCCACCAGTTTCAGCGCGTTCTTTTCCGGCTACGCCGCGGTACTGCTGGCGGGCGCGGCGCTGCTGCCGTGGCTCGCGCGCCGCATAGTGCTCGGTCACGGAACGCGGCCCGTGAACGGGCTCGCAGTCGCGCTCATCCTCATCGCGTTCCATTTCCGCCACGGCATGTGGCTCGACACGAAGTTCGACACCTACGTGATGAACCCGCAGCCGCGTGTGAATCTCCAGGCCCACTCGCCCGCTGTCGATTTCGTCCGCGCGCGGCAGAGCGACCCGGCTCGGGTCATGGGCTTCGGGCAGATTCTGCGACCCGGCTTCAACGTCGTGGAGCATCTCGAAACGCCCACGGGCGCTGACGCCGTGACGATGAAGGCGCTCGCGGAATGGTACGACGCGGCGGGCCTCGCGGGCATGGCCATGTGGTGGCCCACGCTCAGCAAAAGCCGATTGCCGCAAACTCGCGCCATCTACGACGCCATGAACGTGCGCTACTACTTCGGCTCCACGGCTAGCGCGCCGGAGCCCGCGCCCGGCCTGCGCAAAATCGCCAGCGCCGACCTCGAGGTATTCGAAAGCGCGACCGCGTGGCCGCGCGCGTTTTTCACCGACCGCGTGAGCCCCTACCACGATGCCCCCGCCCTCCTCGCGTCCGTCGCCAACGGCGACGGACGGCCCTTCGCCGCAGTCTTGGAAAGCGAAACGCCGCTCGCGTCGCTGGCGTCGGATCAAGGCGCACGCACTATCTCCTCCGCCCGCGACTACCGGCTCACGAGCAACACGACCGCCTTCACCATCGACGCTCCCGGCGCCGGCCTCGCCGTACTCACGGAATCGTTCGTGCCGGAAAATTTCCGCGCGCGCATCAACGGCCGGCCCGCGCCAATCCTGCGCGTGAACCACATCTTCAAGGCCGTCGCACTGCCCGCCGCCGGCACCTACCGCATCGAATTCGAATACAGGCCGCGCGCGCTCACCCGCGCGCTTTGGCTCGCTGCGGCTGGCGTCGCCGGGCTGCTGCTGGCCGTCGGCCAGCTCCTGCGCCGCACGCCGGCAGCCGCTGGCACACTTCCGGCTAAAGCAGATATGAGAGCACCCACCACCAACTCATGAACGACGGCTCCATCACCCGCACCGACTGCCCACTCTGCGCCAGCTCCCGCCTGCGCTACGCCTTTTCCCACGAAGGCTACCGCCTCGTCCGCTGCGCGGATTGCGCCCTGCTTTTCTCCAATCCCCAGCCGAGCGACACCGAACTCTCCGCGATCTACAGCGCCGACTATTTCCTCGGCGCGGAGAGCGCCGAGGGCCGCGCTTCGACGCGCGAAATGAAACGCGCCACCGCGCGGCAGTACCTTTCTGAAATCCACCGCTACGCCGGAGCAGCCAGCGGACGGCTGCTCGAAATCGGCTGTGGCGACGGCGACTTTCTCTTCGAGGCCGAAGCCGCGGGCTACCACGTCACCGGCGTGGAATACGCGCCCGCCGCCTGCGAGCAAGCTCGCGCGCGGCTGCAGCGCGGCGAAATCATTTGCGGCGAACTCGAAAAAGCGGCGCTGGAAGGCGCGCAGTTCGACCTCTGCGTGCTGTCCGATGTCATCGAGCACGTGCGCGATCCGCTCGCGTTTTTGCGCGAGATTCATCGCCTGCTGAAACCCGGCGGGGGCATCTTCATCGCCACGCCTTCGCTCGCCTCATGGTCGGCGAAACTGCTCAAGGAAAACTGGATGGAGTTCAAGCCCGAGCACCTCACCTATTTCGAGCCGCAGACGCTCGAAACCGCGCTGTTCCGCACCGGCTACGACCAGGTGATCGTCCGGCCCGGCTGGAAAATTCTGACTTTCGATTACGTCGCCAAACACTTCCAGCGCTTCCCCGTGCCGGTGGTCACGCCGCTCATGAACTTTGTCTCCAGGCTGCTTCCCGAGGGGATGCGGAAAAAATACCGTCGCGTGGTCGCGAGCGGCATGATGGTCTTTGCGCGCAAAACCGCGCTGCCGGAAAAGCGCACCGTCTCAGTGGTCATCCCGGCTTTCAATGAGGCGGCGACCTTCCAACCGCTCCTTGATTCCGTCCTCGCCAAAACCATCCCCGGCCTCGATCTCGAAGTCGTCGTCGTCGAGAGCAATTCGACCGACGGCACCCGCGAGCTGGCGCTGAAATACCAGGATCGTCCGCGCGTCCGGCTCGTCCTCGAAGACCGCCCGCGCGGCAAAGGCCACGCCGTCCGCACCGGCCTCGCGCACGCCAGCGGCGACTTCATTTTGATCCAGGACGCCGATCTCGAATACGACCTCGAAGACTACGACGCGCTCCTCGAACCGCTCGTCGCGGGCCGCGCCGGCTTCACCCTCGGCGCCCGGCACGGCGGCAGCGCGTGGAAGATGCGCGAGTTCACCGGCCAGCGCCTGCTCAGCTCCGCGCTGAATTTCGGCCACTGGTTTTTCACCACGATGGTCAACGTGCTCTTTCTCCAGCGCCTGCGCGATCCGTTCACGATGTTCAAAGTCTTCCGTCGCGACTGTCTCTTCGGTCTGCGCTTCGAGTGCAACCGCTTCGACTTCGACTACGAGCTGCTCATCAAGCTGCTGCGCAAAGGCTACCAGCCCATCGAGCTGCCGGTGAACTACCGCTCGCGCTCATTCAAGGAGGGCAAAAAAGTTTCGCTCTTCGGCGACCCGATCTCGTGGGTGAAAGTGTGCCTCAAGCTGCGCTGCACGCGCATTGATCCGCTGGCGGAAATCGAGCGCGCCCGCGCCGCGGATGCCGCGCCCGCAAAGACCGCGCAATCCGTGAGCGAGCCCGTCGCGGCTCAGGCGTAAATGACGCGCGCGTTCGTCACCGGCGGGGCCGGCTTCATCGGCAGCAGCCTCGTGGACCGCCTGCTCGCCGACGGCTTGGAAGTCGTGGCGTGGGACAATTTCTCGACCGGCCAGGAGCGCTTTTTGGACAAGGCGAGAAAACATCCGTCCTTCGAACTCGTGCGCGGCGACAACCTCGACGCCCCCGCGCTGACCGCCGCGATGGCCGACTGCGACATCGTCTTCCATTTCGCCGCGAACGCCGACGTGCGCTTCGGCCTCGAACATCCCGGCCGCGATTTGCAGCAGAACACGATCGCCACTTTCAACGTCCTCGAAGCCATGCGCGCCAACGACATCAAGCGCATCGCCTTTTCCTCCACCGGCTCCGTCTATGGCGAGGCCGAGCAAATCCCCACGCCCGAGACCGCGCCCTTCCCCGTGCAAACTTCGCTTTACGGCGCGTCGAAACTCGCGGGCGAAAGCATGATCTCCGCGTACTGCGAGGGCTTTGGCTGCGAGGCGTATATCTTCCGCTTCGTCTCAATCCTCGGCGAGCGCTACACACACGGCCACGTCTTCGATTTCTACAAACAGCTCCTCGCGCACCCCGACTACCTCGACGTGCTCGGCGACGGCTCGCAGCGCAAATCCTAT
>JANPHJ010000155.1:0-7750 GCA_031424395.1 Chthoniobacter sp. | reverse complement strand
CTGCGAGGTGACGCGCGACCGGCGCTATGTGAGCCCGGAGTGCGGCAAGCTCGTGTAGGATCTCGACGCGGTGCGCCGGCGGCTCGAAGCGAAGAAGGACTTCATCACCTGCCAGGAGTGCGACGAGAAGGTGCCGTTCATTGATTTCATCGAACAGCGGTTGAAGAGCGATCCCGTCGCCCGCAAGATTCTGGCGATGGACGAGACGGCTACGCGCGAACTCGACACGCAGGCGCTGGAGCAAATCCTCATCGGCCACATGATGGCCATCGCGGGCGAGGTGAACCAAATCTTCCGCCCGGTGACGATGTTCGACCACGGCATCGATGGCGAAGTGGAGTTCAAGGACAACGACGGCAAGGCCAGCGGGAAGCGCATCTACATCCAGCTCAAGAGCGGCAACTCCTACCTGCGCACCCGCAAAGGCGACGGCAGCGAGGTCTTTGACGTGAAGGACGACCGCCACCTCGAATACTGGATCAGCCAGCCGGTGGACGTGTATCTCGTCATCCGCCAGACGGACGAACTGAGCGGCCAGCAAGTCATCCGCTGGATGAACGTGACGCGCTATCTCAAGGCGCGGAAGGACAAGAAGAGCCGGCAGATCATTTTAGCCGGCGAGAAGCTCGACGTGGAGGCGGTGTGGACGGTGCGGGCTGGGTTCTTCCCGAAAAAGTGAATGTGATGGTCTCCCCACAAGACGCCGATTCCTTCGCGCATGAGAACCGCGCTGCAAGGCAGGCCGGGAAGCAGCTTCGCCTTTAGAGCAGCTGCCAAAAATAGCTTCCGGCTCTGAATTCCGTCATTTGGAATCAGAAACGGAATTACGGAATTTTGCCAAATTACGGAAAAGACTTTTGGCCACTGCCCTAAAGGCGGGGATGACGGCGGCGGGTTTTGCGTATAGTCCGCCCGCATGATTCCGCTTTCCGACGACCAGCAGACGCGCCGCTTTCCGCTCGTGACGGTGGCGATCATCGTGGCGAATGTGCTGGTCTTCGTGGGCTGGCAGGTGCGCATCGGGATGGAGGATGCGGTGGGGATTGGAGGGTTTGTGCCGGCGATGTTTTCGGCGCACGAGCCGGGTGCGGTGACCCGGCTCATCACGTCGCTTTTCATGCACGGCGGGTGGATGCATCTGATCGGAAACATGTGGTTCCTGTGGATCTTTGGGGACAATGTGGAGGACGCTTGCGGTGGCCTGCGGTTCCTCGCTTTCTACCTGCTTTGCGGGGTGGCGGCGACGCTGGCCCATACGTGGGCAGGGCCGGATTCGCTCACGCCGCTGGTGGGCGCGAGCGGGGCGATCAGCGGGGTGCTGGGGGCGTATCTGCTGAAGCATCCGCGGGCCAATGTGCGGACGCTGATTCCGCTGGGTTTTTTTTCGCGGATCGTCGATCTGCCGGCGTGGGTTTTCCTGGTGATCTGGATGGGCCTGCAGGTGTTTTTGCAGGCGGGCGCGCGCGGTGGGCAGGGCGGCGGGGTGGCGTATCTGGCGCACATCGGCGGGTTTGTGGCGGGGATGGGGCTGATCGTGTTTTTTGAGCAAAGGGCGGAGCGGGGCGAGGATCGCGTCGCTTAGGCTGGCAAGATGCCCACGCGGCCGCTAACAAGCGCCGATGCCCACGGCTCCCACCCGCAGCCAGCTTTATCTCACGCTCCTCGCCGCGTTTCTCGGCTGGATGTTCGACGGGATGGAAATGGGCATTTTCCCGATCGTGGCGGGGCCGGCGCTGGAGGAAATGGCCCACGGTTTGCAGGGCCCGGAGCTGACCGCTTTCGTGAGCGGGTGGATGGGCTGGGCGACGGCGCTTTTCCTGTGGGGCGCGGCGCTAGGCGGGCTGGTTTTTGGCTGGCTGGGGGACAAGGTGGGGCGGGTGCGGGCGATGAGCCTGAGCATCCTGTGCTACTCGCTGTTCACGGGGCTGTGCTACTTCGCCACGGAGCCGTGGCATCTGCCGGCATTCCGCTTTGTGGCGGCGCTGGGCATGGGCGGGGAGTGGGCGCTGGGGGTGGCGCTGGTGATGGAGATCTGGCCGGAGAAAAAGCGGCCGATGCTCGCCGGCGTGATCGGCGCGGCGTCGAATGTGGGCTTTGCGCTGATCGCGGTGATCGCCATCGCGTTTCCGGTGATCAAGGACTCGTGGCGCTGGGTCATGCTCATCGGCGCGGGGCCGGCGGTGCTGACGTTTTTCATCCGCTTTTTTGTGCCGGAGTCGGAGCGCTGGCGGGCGGCGGCGGAGGGGCGGCCCACGCATCCGCTCCGCGAAATTTTCCGCGCGCCCCTGCTACGCCGCACGCTGCTGGCGATCGTGCTTTCGTCGGTGGTGCTGATCGTGACCTGGGGCGCGGTGCAGTGGCTGGCGCTGGTGGGGCAGGAGCGCGCGGGCAGCGCCGATCCGCGGGCCAAGGCGGTGACGCAGACGGTGTCGGCGCTGGGCGCGGTTTTCGGCTGTCTGCTGGGGGCGTGGCTGGGGCGGTTTGGGCGGCGGCGGGCCTACTTCATCCTGTGCGTGCTGGCGCTGGCGGTGACTTCGTACCTGTTCCGGGTCACGCGTTTTTACGATCTGGAGTTCTTCCTCTGCGTGCTGCTGGCGGGCGCATTCACGGGGGCCTTTTACGGCTGGCTGCCGCTGTATCTGCCGGAGCTTTTTCCCACGCGGGTGCGGGCCACGGCGCAGGGCCTGAGCTACAATCTCGGGCGGGTGCTGGCGGGCTTCGGAGCCTTGCAAATGGGGACGCTGGTCAAAAGTCTGGGCGGCGGCTATGAGCGGGCGGGCGCCACCATCGTGCTGGTTTATTTCGTGGGCATGGTCACGATCTGGTTCGCTCCCGAAACCCGCGGGCAGCCGCTGCCTGAATAAATGAATTCTCCGCAAAACACCGGCTCCGAGGGGCTGTCCGAAATCCAGTTTGACCTGGCGATGATGGACGATTTTCCAGCCATGGTCTGGGGCATGCGGCTCGACGGGACGGCGTGTTATTTCAGCAAGGCGGCGCTCGCCTTTGCCGGCAAAAGCTCGGCGGCGCAGGCCGGCGCGGACTGGTACGAGCGGGTGCATCCCGAGGACCGCGAGCAGTGCTTTGCGGCGATGCACGCGGCGTTCAGCCAGCGGACGCCGTTTGAGCTGCAATTCCGCATGCGGCGGCACGACGGCGAGTACCGGCGGGTGGTGGACCGGGGCGCGCCGATGCGCAATGCCAGCGGCCAGGTGGTGGGCTACGTGGGCGTAGCGCACGATGTGACGGTGCAGTACACCGCCGATGAACTGCGCCGCGAGAGCACGCGGCTGGTACGCATCCTGGAGGCCACGACCGACTACGTGGGCATGTCGGGCGCGGACGGGCAGCCGCTTTTCCTCAACGCCGCCGGCCGCCGGATGGTCGGCCTCGGCCCCGAGGAACCCCTCCAGGGCCACGTCAGCCAGCAGCATCCGGAATGGGCGCAGGAAATCCTGAAGGAAGCGCTGCCCGCGGCGGTGCGCGACGGCAGTTGGGAGGGCGAGACGGCTTTGACCACGCGCAGCGGCGCGGAGATTCCGGTCTCACAGGTCATCCTCGCCCATGCTGATGCGGAGGGGAAAATCGAGTTCTTTTCCACGATCATGCGCGACCTCAGCGAGCGGAAGCGCGAGGAGGTGGCGCGCATCGAGTGGGCGAACCGCTACGACGCCGCGATCCGGGCGAGCGGGCAGGTGCTGTTTGACTGGAATTCGCGGACCAATGAAATCACCTACGCGGGCGACCTCGACCGGCTGCTCGGCTACGGCATGGGCGAGATGAGCGGCGGGCTGGATACGTTCCGGCGGCTGATCCATCCGTTTGACCGCGAGACCTTTGACCTGGAGGTGCAGCGCGTCACCGTCACCCGCGATCCCTTTCACCTGGAATTCCGGGTCCGGCACAAGGACGGGGACTACCGCAGCATCGAGGCCAAGGGGTTTTTCTTTCTCGACCGGCAGGGGCAAATTGGCCGGATGGTGGGCTTTTTTGCCGACGTGACCGCGCAGCGCCACGCACAGGAGGCGCTGGCCCAGGCGCGCGAGGGGCTCGAGGCCCGTGTGGAGGAGCGCACCGCCGAGCTGGCGACCGCCTATCTCGTGAATCAGGACCGCGCGCTCCAGCAGGAGGCGGTGGCCCACCTCGGCCAGCAGGCGCTGCGCGGGGCCACGCTCAGCGTGCTGCTCGACGAGACGGTGGCGCTGGTGCGGACGATCCTGCGCGTGGACTACTGCTCGGTACTGCAGCTCGCGCCCGGCGGCACGGAGCTCGTAGCCACGGCGCAGGTGGGCTGGCCGGATGCCGCGACCGGCAACCGCATCCCGACGGGCCCGCGCTCGCAGTCCGGCTACACGCTGCAGGTGCGGGAGCCGGTGATCGTGCCGGACATGGGGGCGGAAACGCGCTTCGAGGTTTCGGCCGTGGTGGCGGCGAGCGGCGTGACCAGCAGCGTGAGCGTGGTCATCGAGGCCGGCGAGGCGCCGCTCGGCGTGCTGTGCGTCTTCACCAAGGTTGCGCACACCTTTACCCAGGACGACGTGCATTTTCTCCAGGCCATCGCCAATGTGCTCACCGAGGCCATCCAGCGGCAGCGCGCCGAGGAAAAAATCCGCCAGGCCCAGGCGCGCGCCGAGACGGCGAGCCGGGTCAAAAGCCTGTTTCTCTCCCGCATGAGCCACGAGCTGCGCACGCCGCTGAACGCCATCCTCGGCTTTACCCAGCTCCTCGAGATCGACACTCCCTCGCCCAGCCAGGCAGAAAGCATCGAGCATATCTCCCGTGCCGGGAAAAACCTCCTCGCCCTTATCAACACCGTGCTCGACATGTCGCGCCTCGAGTCCGGCGAACCCGAGCCGGCCGCCAGCGCCGCCAGCGCCGCCAGCGCCGCCAGCGCCTCCCCGCCGCCGGCCGCCACCGCGCCGCAGCCGCCGGCCACCGCCACCACCACCCACACCCTGCTTTACATCGAGGATCAGGATCTCAATCTCCGGCTCGTCGAACGCATCCTCCAGCCGCGCCTCGACTGCCGGCTGCTCACCGCCATGCTCGGCCAGCTCGGCCTCGATCTCGCCCGCGCGCAGCATCCCGACCTCATCCTGCTCGACCTCAATCTTCCCGACATCTCCGGCGACGAGGTGCTCCGCCAGCTCAAGGCCGACCCCGAGACCCGAGACATCCCCGTCATCATGGTCAGCGCCGACGCCATGGGCGAGCGCATCCAGCAGTTCCTCCGCCAGGGCGCCAGCGGCTACCTCACCAAGCCCTACCGCGTCGCGGAACTCCTCCGCATCATTGAGGAAACGCTCGCGGGCCGCGCAGCCGGCAAAGTTTCATCTTCATAAATGCGCCGCGCTGCGGCAGCCTCACCGGCGTGCGACGCGCAATCTATCCCGGCAGCTTTGACCCCGTGACCAACGGCCACCTCGACGTCATCGCGCGCGCCGCCCGGCTCTTCGACGAAGTCATCGTCGCCGTCGCCGTCAACGATCAGAAGCGCAGCCTCTTCACCGCCGATGAGCGCACCGCCTTGATCGCCGGCTCGGTCGCGGGCTTGGAAAACGTCCGCGTCTCGCGTTTCGACGGGCTGCTCGTCGAGTTCGCCAGCGCCCAGGGCGCGGGGGCCGTCGTCCGCGGACTGCGCGCCGTCTCGGACTTCGAGTTCGAGTTTCAAATGGCTCTGATGAACCGGAAACTCGACGAGCACATCGAAACGATTTTCCTCATGCCCGCGGAAAAATACACCTACCTCAGCTCCCGCATCGTCAAAGAAATCAGCCGGCTCGGTGGCAATGTGGACGCCTTCGTGCCAGCTTCCGTGGCGGCGGCACTGCGGAAAAAACTCGCCGTGCCCGCCGCTTAGAAAGCCGGTTCTATGAAAATCCACCTCCACCAAATCCCCGCCGACGGGCTGCACGTCGAAGGCGAGGAAAGCAGCAAGGCGCTCGATCTCCACGATCTCCACGCCGCTAGCATCCAGCCTGTGAGCGACATCCGCTACGCGCTGGACATCGGCCTCAGCGACGGCGGGCTCTTTGCCACCGGCACCGTCGGCGTCGATCTTGAACTCGAATGCGTGGCCTGCCTCGAGCGCTTCCGCTACCCGCTGGAGGTCGCGGATTTCGCCTGCCAGACCGAACTCACCGGCGCCGAAACGGTGGACTTGACAGGGCTGGTGAGGGAAGACATCTTGCTCGCCCTTCCGCCCCACCCGCACTGCGATTGGAACGGCGAGAGAGTCTGCCAGGGCGCCCTGCTTCGGGCCAAAGCCGAAGCCGCCACCGACTCCCGCACCGAGACCGATGAGACAGAGACCACCCGCCGGGTGTGGGGCGCGCTGGACCAGCTAAAAATCAACAAGACCAACTGAATTATGGGAGTTCCAAAACGTAAAACATCCAAGATGCGCCTGCGCACCCGCAAGGCCGCCAACCGCTGGCACGCCCCCTTGCTCAACAAGTGCGGCCAGTGCGGCAGCGCCGTCGTCTCACACCGCGCCTGCCCCTCCTGCGGCTACTACAAAGGCCGCCAGGTTCTCACCATCGAGGCCGCCTAGTTTTTCCGCCCTTCGGCGGGAAAAAGCACAGTCCCCTTCCCGAAATCCGAAACTGCTCCGGCGGTTTCGGATTTCTTGCTTTCCTGCTTCGAAAGGGCGGCCCCCTTTAACTTCCGCGTGTCCCTCTTTGCCTTGTCCGGTTAGGCCGGATTTGATTCAAGGCACGGCGATGAAAAAAGCCGCCCCGGTTTCCCGGAGCGGCTTTGTTGATTTGATCGGCTAAACGCCGGGCGCTTATTTCTTCTTCGCCGCCCGCTTTTCCTCAATCGCCGCCTGCGCCGCGGCGAGGCGGGCGACGGGGACGCGGAAGGGCGAGCAGCTCACGTAATTCAGGCCGAGCTTGTGGCAGAACTTTACGCTGTCCGGGTCGCCGCCGTGCTCGCCGCAGATGCCGAGCTTGATGCCGGGGCGCGAGGCGCGGCCTTTGACCACGGCCATTTGCATGAGCTGGCCGACGCCCACGGTGTCGAGGGTCGCGAAGGGGTTCTTCTTGAACACTTCGTTCTCGATGTAAGGCATCATGAAGTTGCCCATGTCGTCGCGGCTGATGCCGAGCGCGGTTTGCGTGAGGTCGTTGGTGCCGAAGCTGAAGAACTCCGCGGTGTGCGCAATTTCATCGGCGGTGAGGGCGCCGCGCGGGACTTCGATCATGGTGCCGACGAGGTAGTCGAACTTCACTTTCTTCTCGGCCATGACCTGCTTCGCGACGCGGTGGACGATCTCGGCTTGGAGATCGAACTCCTTTTTGAAACCGACGAGCGGGATCATGATCTCGGGCTTCACCTTGATCTTCTTTTTCGCGACATCGGCGGCGGCTTCAAACACGGCGCGCGCCTGCATCTCGTTGATCTCGGGATAGGCGATGCCGAGGCGGCAGCCGCGGTGGCCGAGCATGGGATTGAACTCGTGGAGGTCTTTCACGCGCTGGGCGATTTTCTCGGACGGGATGCCGATCTTTTGCGCGAGCGCCTGCTGCGCGGCGTGGTCATGCGGCAGGAATTCGTGGAGCGGCGGGTCGAGGAAGCGGATGGTCGCGGGGTAGCCTTTGAGCGCCTTGAAGATGCCGGTGAAATCGGCGCGCTGGTAGGGCAGGAGTTTCTTCAGCGCGGCGATGCGGTCGTCGGTCTTGTCGGCGAGGATCATCTCGCGCATGGCGTCGATGCGGTCGCCCTCGAAGAACATGTGCTCGGTGCGGGT
>JANPHJ010000154.1:0-4260 GCA_031424395.1 Chthoniobacter sp. | reverse complement strand
GGCGGCGATTTCAGCAGCCATTTGCGCGAGGGCGGTGGCGGCGGGCTGGTGCTTGTGGTCGTAGCCCGCGCCGCCATCGACCTGGCAGACGGTGCGCGGATCGAGGTGGCGGAAGACTTCGCAAAGCTGGCCGATCTCGAGACCCCAGCCGGGCGTGGTGCGGAGGGCGGCAGCGGTGGCGCGGGTCATGGCCACTTCGCCGGAGAGCGGGTAGCGGAAACTGAGCAGGAAATCGAGCAGCGGCTGATGCCCGGCCACGCGCAGGAGCGCATGCAGCAGCGGCGCGAGGAAGAGCCGCGAGACGCGCCCATAGAGCCGGTCGGTGACGCGCGGGTAATACATCTTCGCAAACTCAAACCCGAGCCGCGGCTCCGCGACCGCGTAGCACAGCCGCGCCAGATCCTGCCGCCGGAAGCTCGCCACATCGCAGTCCTGTGTGGCGATGATCGCGCAAGTCCCCTCGCCCACGAGATGCCGCAGCGCCGCACCCACGTTGCCGCCTTTGCCGCCGAGCCCGGCGGGCGAGCCTGGCCGGTCATTCCAAAGCAAGGTCCGCCGCATCGGCAGCGCCGCGAAAAGCTCCTGCGCCCGCGCGAAACCGGTGTCGTCGAGGCCGTTCATTGTCACCACGACTTCGCTCACAAAGTGCGGCCCCTCGCCGAGTTCGGCGACGATGTGCGCCAGCGCAGGCTTTTCCAAATCAGCTCCGTGGCACGGCAGCACCAGTGCGATGGGCCGCTCGTGCGCCAGCACCGCCAGCGCGCGCTCGAGCTTCGCGAGATGCGAGTCGTTGAGCCGCTGGAGCGTGCAGATGAGACCAGTCTGGGCGAAATCGCTCATGGGTGGCGCTGGGGTTACGGGTTCGTTCCGGTGATGTCCACGCAAGACCCGAGAAGGCACGCACGGCGGAGCGGGTTTTTCGTGTTCTCGCGGGCCTTTCGTGGGCGGCAAACTGGGACGGCGCAGGGGCGGAATTGAGCTTTCTCGCGCAGCACCCGGGGCGCATACTGCCGGCTTATGCACCTGCGCGCACTTCATGCGATTTTGTTTTCACTCGTCGGGCTCCTGGCCGGCTGCCGGCGGGAGGCGGAGCCGGATCGCACGACGGAGGTGACGCGGCTGACCGCGGAGGCGGAGGGCCTGCGGCAAAAGCTCGCCGCGACGGAGAAAAGTATGGCTGCGCAAAAGGACGCGGTGGCGCTGGCCGCCGAGACCGCGGCAGCGGGCAAAAAGCAGGCGGTGGAGCGCGAGCAAACCGCCGGGCAAAAGGACGCGCAGTTGCGCGCGGTGCAGACGGAGCTGGCCGAGCTGAAAAAAAGCGAGGCGCAGGTCTTCACCGACATCAGCCGCTTTCAGCAGCAGGGCCTGACCACGGTGGCGCTCGGGCGTTACGAACAGTTTCTCAAGGACTACCCGAACAGCCCGCTGGCCGCGCACGCCGTCACAGCCATGGCGCAGCTCGCCGCGACCGCCGAGCGCGAGGCCAAGGCACGCCTCGGTACGGCCGATCCCAGGCGCAAGCAGCGCGAGATTTTGCAGTACCTCGCGGACGGCACAGCCACGGCGGAAGAAGTCGCGCCGCTCTTCAAAAACAAGACGCCCGCCGAAGTCGCCAAGCTGCTGGGACCGCCGAACCGGACGTTTCGGAACGGGACAGAGTTTGGCTACGTGGACAAGGTGAGCGACGCGGCTACGGGCGCGAAGAACACGCTGGTCATCAGCTTCGAGGACGACCGCGTGAGTGGCGTGCGGGCAGGCTACCAAGGGCGGATCATCAAGCCCTGAAAAACGTTCGGCCAGACGTGCGCCCGCCCTTACTGCACCGGCGCCATCAGCCGGGCGACTCTCACTTTTAGCCGGAACCAAAAGCCCGCATCCGCCAGCTCGTCGGCTCGGGCCGGCGTACTGTCGGCAAAGTCGCGCTCGAACATGGTGGCGACCTGATGGGCAAAGGCGTGCTCGTAGAAAACCATGGTGATCTCGAAGTTCAGGCGGAAGGAGCGGTTGTCGAAATTCGCGGTGCCGATGGCGCAGTAGTCGTCGTCCACGAGCATGACTTTCTGGTGCATGAAGCCGCGCTGATGGCGAAACCATTTGATACCCACAACCTCGGTCTCTGGCAGGTAGGAGAAAGCGGACAGCCGCACGAGGGCATTGTCCGGCTTTTCCGGGATGAGGATGCGCACATCCACGCCGCGCAGCGCCGCGAGCTGGAGCGCGGAGATGAATTGCTCGTCCGGCACAAAGTACGGGCTCGCGATCCACAGCCGCTCTTTCGCCGAGTGGATGGCGTGCAGGAAAAACAGCGTGGCCGTCTCCAGCTCATCCGCCGGGCCGCTCGGCAGGCAGAGCGCGCCCACGCAGCCGCCGCGCGCGCCGGCGGGTTTCCAGTTGAGATTGGCCGGGGTGTCGCCGGTGGCCCAGTACCAGTCCTCGATCCAGGCCACCTGCACGCACTGCACCACGGGGCCCTCGACCTGCACATGGGTGTCGCGCCACGGGCCGATCTTCGGGTCGAGGCCGAGGTATTCGTCGCCCACATTGAGCCCGCCGACAAAGGCCGTGCGGCCGTCCACGACCACGATCTTGCGGTGGTTGCGGAAGTTGATCTGGAAGCGGTTGGTCCAGCCTTTGGTCGTGTTGAAAGGCGCGATCTGCACCCCGGCGGCGCGCAACGTGGCGCAATAGGCGGTCAGCCGGCCGCTGCCCATTTCGTCAAAGATCACCATGCAGCGGACACCGGCCCGCGTGCGCTCGATGAGCGCATCGCGCAGGCGGTGACCGAGCCCGTCGTCGTGGATGATGTAAAACTGCACGAGCACGTACTCCTGCGCCGTCGCGATGGCGGCAAAGATGGCGGCAAAGGTGGCCTCGCCGTCGATGAGCAGCTCGGCGCGATTGTGCGCGGTGAAGGGCAGTTTCGCCAGCCGCTCGAGCAGCAGCTCCTCAGAGCGGCCCGCCTTGGTCTGCATGCGCTGGCGGTCGAATTCCTCGGCCAGCGTGCGCGACACGGCGTTGGTCTTCAGCAACTGCGCGCGCCGCTTCGTGACGTAGCCCCCAAATTTCGTCCGCCCGAAAACCCAGTAGGCCGGCACCGCCACATAGGGCAGCGCGATGAGCGACACGGCCCACGCAATCGTGCCCTGCGCCGTGCGCGTCTCCATGAGCGCTTTGACCGCGGTGAGAATGCCGGCGGCGGTGACGGCGAGCGCGAGGCCGCTGAGGATGGAAGGGAGCGTCATGGGTGGCGCGACCTTCCACGGTCGGGTGCCTCGCGTCGAGCCCGCCCCGCTCCGTCCCGGGATGGCGGAAAGTCGAGCTGCGCATGGACGCTGCGCGCTGCGCGGCTAGACTTGTTCCATGACCGATCAACGCGACGCCCTGCTCCGCCTGCTGCACGATGACGACCCGGCCACCCTGCTGCTCGTCAAAGGCCAGCTCGCCCGCCGCGGCCCGGCGGCCGTGCCCGAGCTGCGCGCGTGGCTGGCGGCGGCGGATGCCGTGGCCGCGCGGCATTTGCGCGCGGTCATCGCGGAGATCGAGGCCGGCGCGGCGGACGAGGCTTTTGGAAAACTGTGCGCGGACTTCGGGCTGGACGGCGACCTCGAGGCGGCGGCCTGGCAGCTCGCGGCCACCTTTCTCCCCGGCGATGATTTTGCCCGCCAGCGCGGGCTGCTCGACGCGTGGGGCGCGGAAGTCGCGCGGCGTTTTCGCAAAGCGGAATCTGAAGTCGACCGCATCGAGATGCTCGTGGAATTCCTCGGCGACGAAGTGCGCCTGACCGGCAACGCGGAGGACTACAACAACCTCAACAACTCGCTCCTGCCCGAGGTCATCGACACCCGGCTCGGCCTCCCCATCAGCCTCTCGCTCATCTACATCCTCGTGGGCAAACGCGCCGGCATTCCCATCTCCGGCGCGGGCCTGCCGGGGCATTTCCTCATCCGCCACGGGCAGAATTTTTTCGACCCCTTTCACGGCGGCGCGCGCGTGGGGCTCGATGAATGCCGCGCCCGCCTCGCGCAGCAAAAGATCGCCCTCCTGCCGTCGCATCTCCAGCCAGTCACGCCGCCGCAGTTCCTCACCCGCATGCTGGCCAATATCCACGCCCTCGCCGAAGAGAGCGACCCGCCGCTCGCGGCGAAAATGGACGCCTGGATCGCCGCGCTCAGCGCCGCGCGCAAGCCCGCCTAATGAGCGCCGCGCGCCGCCCGCCGCCGGCGCGCGCCGAGCCACGCGCCGACCCCGGCCAGCACCAGC
>JANPHJ010000153.1:0-5769 GCA_031424395.1 Chthoniobacter sp. | reverse complement strand
CGCCGCCCTCGGTGCCGGGGGCCATGAGGTTTTTGATGCGGACGTTGGCAAAGGTGCCGCGGGTCATGATGCGGTCGTTGCCGCGGCGGGAGCCGTAGCGGTTGAAGTCGTCGCGCACGACGCCGTGCTGGGTGAGGTAGGCGCCGGCGGGGGAGGCGGGCTTGATGGCGCCGGCGGGGGAGATGTGGACGGTGGTGACGCTGTCGCCGAAGATGCCGAGCGGGCGGGCGTTGAGGATTTCGTGGATGTGGCCGGGCTCCATCGAGAAGTTAGTGAAGAAGGGCGGCTCTTGGATGTAGGTGGAGTGCTCGTCCCACGCATAGACGTCGCCGACGGTGGAGGGGATTTCGTTCCACTTGGGATTCTGCGTGGCGAAGTCGGTATAGAGCCGGCGGAAGACTTCCGGGCTCAGGGCGCTGCGCATGGCGTCGTTGATCTCGGCGAGGCTGGGCCAGAGGTCGCGAAGAAAGACGGGCGCGCCATCGGCGGCGAGGGTGATGGGATCATTAGTAAGGTCGATGTCCACGCGGCCGGCGAGGGCGAAGGCGACGACGAGGGGCGGGGACATGAGGAAGTTGGCCTTGATGTTCTGATGCACGCGCGCCTCGAAGTTGCGGTTGCCGGAGAGGACGCTGGCGGTGATGAGGTCGTGCTGGGCGATGGCTTCCTCGAGCGCGGGATGGAGCGGGCCGCTGTTCCCGATGCAGGTGGTGCAGCCGTAGCCGACGGTCTGAAAGCCGAGCTGGTCGAGGTAAGTCTGAAGGCCGGTCTTGGTAAGGTAATCGGTAACGACGCGGGAGCCGGGCCCGAGGGAGGTCTTCACCGCGGGGTTGACGGTGAGGCCGCGGGCAACGGCTTTTTTTGCCAGCAGACCGGCGGCGAGCATGACGCTGGGGTTGCTCGTATTGGTGCAGCTCGTGATGGCGGCGATGAGCACGGAGCCGTGGCCGATGTGCGTGTCCGCGGGGCGGTAAGAGGTGCGCGTGATTTCGGCGGCAGGCGTGGGGCCGGGGCGGTTGGTGATCATCTCCGCGACATTCTGCGGCGTGCCTTCCTGCATGTGCGCGGAGTCGCTCTTGGCTTCGGTGGAGAAAGGCTCGGGCGCGGCGGTGAGCGTGGAGCCATTGATGTGGACGGGCACTTTTCTCGCCAAATCGTCCGCCGTTTTGCCATAGCCGCCGTCGGCCAGCGCCGCGGTGAACAGGCTGGTGAAGGTCTTTTTCAAGTCCGGCAGATTGATGTGATCCTGCGGGCGCTTCGGGCCGGCCACGCCGGGGACGACGGTCGAGATGTCGAGTTCAAGATCGACGCTGTAATCGCACTGCCCTTTGACCGGAATGCCCCAGAGACCCTGCGCGCGGTAGTAGTTCTCGAAAGCGGTGACGTGCTCCGCGGGGCGGCCCGTGCCGGTGAGATACGCAGTCGTTTCCTCATCCACGCCAAAGAAGCCCATCGTCGCGCCATACTCCGGCGCCATGTTGGCGATGGTGGCGCGGTCCACCACCGGCAGCGACTTCGCGCCTGGCCCGTAGAATTCGACAAATTTCCCGACGACCTTGGCCTTGCGCAGCATCTGCGTGAGGTGCAGCACCACGTCCGTCGCGGTGACACCTTCCGCCACCGCGCCGGTGAGGTGGACGCCGACGACTTCCGGCGTGAGGAAATAGACCGGCTGCCCGAGCATGCCGGCCTCCGCCTCGATGCCGCCGACGCCCCAGCCGACGACGCCGAGGCCGTTGATCATCGTGGTGTGCGAGTCCGTGCCGACGAGCGTGTCCGGGTACCAGACGCCGTCCTTTTCGAGCACGCCTTTCGCGAGGTATTCGAGGTTCACCTGATGCACGATGCCGATGCCGGGCGGCACGACGCCGAAAGTTTTGAACGCCTGCTGGCCCCATTTCAGCAGCATGTAACGCTCACGGTTGCGTTTGAATTCGAGGTCGAGATTCAGCCCGAGCGCCTGCGCGCTGCCGAAGAAATCCACCTGCACGGAATGATCGACTACGAGATCGACTGGCACGAGCGGCTCGATCATTTTCGGATCGCGCCCGAGCCGCGCGACCGTGCTGCGCATGGCGGCGAGATCGACCAGCAGCGGCACGCCGGTGAAGTCCTGCAATACCACGCGCGCCACGACGAACGGGATTTCCACGGGTGCCGGAGCCTGCGCATTCCAGTTCGCCAAAGCGCGCACGTCCTCCTCGCGCACGCGTTTCCCGTCGCAGTTGCGGAGCACGCTTTCGAGCACGATGCGGATGCTGATGGGCAGCCGCGAGACCGGCCCGACACCCGCTTTTTCCAGCGCTGGGAGCGAGTGAAAAAGCCCGCTTTGGCCGTTGCCGAGGTCGAATTGCTGCTGGGTGTGAAAGGCGTCGCTCATGGTGTGTTGAAGTTTCGGCGGGGAGAAAAGCGCACGCGTCTCGCCGGGGCAAGCCTCGGCTGAAAGCGCCCTCCTTTTTCCCCTGCCGATAGCACCGGCGCGCCCTCTGCCGGTTGCGGGATACGGGTAAAGTAACAAAGGTGAAACTTGGAATTGAAAAATATTCTATCCGATTTATCGGAATCGTTTGCGAATTCGCGCTGGGCATCCAGCAAGCATCGTTTTCCCCCGCCGTTCTCCCTCCCACTACTCCTATGAAATCGTCGTTCCCTCACCCCATTCGCCGCATCCTCACGGGCAGCATTGCCGCTGCCCTGGTCGCACTCATCCCGCTCGGTCCGACCGCCCGTGCGGCCGGCGGTTCGTGGAATATCGATGCTGCTGGCAACTGGTCAGCGACGGCGAACTGGACCCCCGTGGCGGTACCCGGCACGGCGGCGGGCGACGTGGTGAATCTGCTTTTCAACATCAGCGCGGCGCGTACCGTGACCATCGACACGACCAGTCGCAGCGTGGGCGACCTGAACATTGGCGATCCGACGGCGACGTTTGGCGCCTACACCCTGGCCGCCTCGGGGGGCGCGGTTTTGAATCTGGACGGGACGGGAACGGCGGATGCGACGATCGACTTCACCGGCGGCATCGGCAATACGATCAGCGCGCCGATCACGCTGGTGGACAATGGGGTCATTCGTTCCAACGTGGCTTTCATCCAAACGCTAAGCGGGGTCATCTCCGGGGCGGGCAAGACACTGACCTATAACAACGACACCAATGGCGTGGGGAATCCGGCGACGGCGCTGCAGGGCCAATTCCTCGTGACTGGCAACAACACTTACACCGGCGGCACGACGGTTTCCGACGTGCGCGTGAACATCACCACGAATAACACCGCGCTCGGGGCCGCGGGCAGTGCGGTGACCATTCAGAATGGCGGCCAGGTGTTTGCCAGCACGGCTCTCGCGACGATTAACTATGCCTTTAACATCGCGGGCAATGGCTGGGCGGAGACAGTCGCGGGACAGCCGTTTGGAGCCCTGCGGCTCGATGGCGGCTCCATCGTCACCGGCCCGGTGGTGATGAGCGCCAATGCGGCTATCGGCAGCGGCGGCACGGGCACGGTCAGCGGCGTGGTGTCCGGCGGCTTCACCCTGAGCAAGCGCGGCGCGGGCACGCTGACGCTGAGTGGCGCGAACACCTATAGCAATGGCACGATCCTCGATGGTGCTTCCGGCTCAATTCTCGTCCTGGGCAATGCCACGGCGGCGGGCTCAGGAGCCATAACATGGGCCTCCGGCACCTTGGCGCGTCTGCGGGTCACTGGCGGCGTCACCATTGCCAACCCGATCACGATCCCCGCCGGCTTGGTGGGCGTCGCCAACACCGGGCTTCTGGAGCAGACCGGCACGGGCCTGGCCACCTATAACGGGCCGATCACTATTTCCGGCAGCACGACGAACGGCGGGCACATCTTTGGCTCCAATACCGTGGGCAATGAAATCGTGCTTGGCGGCGCGATTACTTCTTCCGTCGCGGTCGTGCAGCGCGACGGACGGGTGATCTACAAAGGCAGCGGCACGGGTTACACCGCCCTCAGTGTCAGCGGCACGGCGCTGGTTGGCGCGACGAATGGCATTGCTTCCACCGCCAGCGTCACCCTCGGGGTTGCGCTCCCCGCCACGCTGGAGCTCAACGGTTTTGACCAGCAGTTGGCCGGTCTCACCCTCGCTTTCAACACGACCACCGCACTGGGCGCAAAGACGCTCACGCTGACCGGAAATCTCAGCGCCTTGAGCAGCGGCACGCATGCGATCACGGGCACGGGGGCGATCGCGCTCGGGGCCAACGCGGCGACCTTCACCGTGGCGGATGGCGCCGCCGTGAATGACCTGACGATCGGCTCGCTCATCTCCGGTTCGGCGGGTTTCAGCAAAGCGGGGGCGGGCACGCTCATCCTCAATGGCAACGTTACGAACACCGGCACCCTCGCGGTCACGGGCGGCACGCTCGGCGGCAATACGGCGCTCTCGGGAGCGCTGACGGTCAGTGCCGGGGCGGCACTCCAGCCGGGCACGAGCAGCTCGGTGGGGACGGTCAGCGCGGCCTCGGTGACTTTCGACGTGGGGGCCACGACGCTAAACATGGATGTCGGCGCGGGCGGGGATTTCATTTCGACGGGCGCGCTGGTGACCAATGGGACGGCCACGGTCAATGCCTTCCAGCTCGGCGGCATCCTCGCGAACGGGACTTACAACTTGATCGGCTACACCGGCACCAGTCCGGGAGTGACCGGCTTTTCGCTGGCGCCCGTGGGCCATGCGCTCGCCACGCTGGTGGACACCGGCACGGCCATTGCGCTGCAAGTGACCGGCAATGACCAGGTGATCTGGGACGGCACCAACACCACCTCTTGGGTGACCGGGGTGACCCAGAACTGGAAGCGCCTGTCCAACCTTGCCGGAGCGGACTACATCGAAAGCGATGACGTAATCTTTCAGGACCTCCCGACCAACAGCAGCGTGGACATCCCGGTCAACGTGGCTCCGTCGAAGGTCAGCTTCACCAACACCGTCGCGACGACCTATGCCGTCACTGGCGCGGGCGGAATCGTGGGCACCACCGGGCTGACGAAAACGGGCGACGGCACGACCACGCTGCGCACCCAGAACAGCTACACCGGTGCCACCACGGTCGGCGCGGGCATCTTGGAGCTGGATCACGACGCCACAGGCAATCAGGTGCTCACGGCCAGCAGCGGCGTCAGCATTGCACCCATCGCCACCCTGCGGCTGACCCGCGACGACGGCGCTTTCACCTACAGCCGCAACACCACCGGGACCGGCTTTCTGGATGTGAACCCTCACTCCGTCATCGGCGGGGTCGTGGCGCATGCGGTCTCATTCACCGGGGATAATAGCGGCTTCACTGGCAGCCTCCGCCTGCTCGCTCCGCTGACCGGGACTTACCGCCTCGCGACACCGACCGTGGCCCAGCTCGGCGCCGGCACGGTGGAGGTGCAGTCCGGCGCGCAAATCTTTGTCTCGGGTGCAGTCACCTATAATAACCCGATCATCATCAGCGGCACCGGCTTCTCCGAGGGGGCCGGGGGAAACATCGGCGCGCTCCGGCTCGACGCCGGCGCGGTCTGGGCGGGCAATATCGCGGTGAATGGCACGGCGCGCATCGGTTCGCATAATTCTACCGGGACGATCAGCGGCAACATTTCCGGCGGCGACGTGGAGTTTAACGCGGCGAATTTTAACAACGCCTACACGACAATCCTGACGGGAACCAACACCTACGGCACCACGACCATCGGCGGGCAAAACATCCAGGTGGCCGGTGTGCCCTCGATGCGCGTGAACATCGGCAACGGCGGCACCACCGGC
>JANPHJ010000152.1:0-23098 GCA_031424395.1 Chthoniobacter sp. | reverse complement strand
CTGGATCGGGTAGCCGCCGGGGCACATCGTAATGAAGCCCGGCATGTTCTGGTTTTCGCTGCCGAGCCCGTACGTCACCCACGAGCCCATGCTCGGCCGCACCAGCCGCGCGTCGCCACAGTTCATCAGCAGCAGCGACGGCTCATGATTCGGCACATCCGCCCGCATCGAGCGCACCACGCAAATGTCGTCAATCGACTCCGCCGTCTTCGCAAAAAGCTCGCTCACCTCGATCCCGCTCTTCCCGTATTTCTTGAAAGCGAACGGCGACTTGAACCCCGCGCCCGTCTTCCGCTCCGTGCCCAAATGCTCCATCGGCAGCTCCTTCCCGTGGAACTCCGTCAGCCGCGGCTTCGGGTCGAACGTGTCCACATGCGACGGCCCGCCATTCATGAAAAGATGGATCACCCGCTTCGCCTTCGCCGGAAAATGCGGCGCCTTCGGGGCCAGCGGATTCAGGTCCGAAACATCCGCCGCACCCGCCGTCAGCGCCTCCCCCAGCACGCTGCCCAGCGCCATCGCCCCCATCCCCATCCCGCAGCGATTTAGAAAATCCCGGCGCGTGAAAAAGCGGTCGGCGAGACGTGGCGAGTGATCGTGATGAGACATGGGCAAACGGTGCTGACTTTACCGCAAATCAACCGCCCGCGAGCGAACAAATTAGCCCGGCAGAACAGCCCGCCACCGGACCAGAGCCTGTTATGCACTTTCGTCTTGCGGGGCCACGCCGGGCCAAAGGCCCAGCCACCAGCCAGCCCAGGGCAACGTCCTGGGTTCGCTGGACAAAAACAAACCAAGCCCTGAAGGGGCGAGACACCGGTTGGCTGGCATGTCGCGCGCCGGCAGGCTTGGGAGCCAACTCCACGATCAAACCGCCGGGCTTGTCCTTGAGCCGAGCACGCACGGTGCGTGCGAGACAGACAATGCGAAGCATTGGGCGCAGCCCGACCGAGCGGCGGCAGCGAGGGAGTCAACAGGCGGTTCACTCGGGCGATGGCCTGCATGAGGCCATGGCCTTGCATCGGCCTGTCGGCATACACCGTGTGAAGGCAAGGCGCGTCGAAACCGGTCAGCCACATGTCGAGACCGATCACTATGCGGAACGGCTCGCAGCGATTGTCAAAGAAGCCCCGCAAGACGCGGTTGCGTCCGCATTTCGGACGGGAACAAAATGTGATGCTCGGCGTATCGCTGGGTGTCCCAGTTCGCGCCATGCTTTCGGCGAAGGTCGGCAAACGGCGTGGCCGATACGATGTAAGCCGTGACCTCATCCACCGGACAGCCGGGTGCTTGGAGAACGTCGGCAAGGTGATTTCCAATCTCCATCGCAAGCTGAACCTTGTTGTTGATGTCCGGCGCATCGTCCTGGCGCATGCCGTGCGGTTCGATGAAAACAAGTCGCTGCGTTCCGTCCGTTTTGCGGTGCCAGAGGATGAAGTCAGGATAGAAACCCTCTGACTCGAAAAAGCCAACGCCCTTCCCCCGGCTCAGGTTTCGCAGGATGTAGATGCTTTCCCCGGCGTGAACCGTGGCAGCGTTTGCAGTCCAGTAATTACGGAGCATTTCGACAAACTCCTGCTCGCTGGCGGTCAGCGATGGCGGTGTGATGGTCAGGCTTTGCTTCTCGGGGGCATTCGATGTCGTGCGGTTCGCTGGATTCTCAGCGTCCAACACAAGCGGCTGGTAAAGGTGTTCACCAAAATGCGCCACGGCCATAACTGCCTCGTGGCCAGTCCAGTCCCGCTTTGGGCAATGGGCGATGAGCGTTTGCAGGTCGCGAATGAACTGCGGTGATGTGGACGCCAGCTTCTGCGGCACCCGAACCTTGTAGGTGAACTTGTAATTCGGGTGGTCCTCGCGGAGCGCTGGCATTTCCATGTTGTGCGTCTCCCAAGTCTGCTGAGCGCGGCGGTAAATCCGGTCGAATGCTCCCTTGAGCAAATCAAAAACGGCATCTTCCCAGCGACGCCGCGCTGTCCACGAATCCGATTCGTGAAACTCCGCATCCGCCTGCACGAACAATTCCGCGGCTTGTGCGGTGAGCAGCGCACGCACATCCGCCCCGCTGAATCCGATGTTGTCATAGCCATGCTCGCGAGCATGGCGGCACAGCCGCACATAAAGCGCATTCTGGTCCACAAAGCGGAACCACGGCGCGTCGGCGAGTGAAGTTGCGGGCGCGCTCGCACGGGCCGCCGCCGTTGCCGCTTCATCGCTCTGCAACCCTTCAAACCGGGTCTCTCGGCGGACGGTGATGGTTCTGCGCGAGGGCACGTTGCCGAGATGCGCGGCATCGAGACGCACGGCTTGTTCGCCTTTGAAGCGGTCTTCGCCCGGCCATTCCGGCAGAGGCAGCACGGGCGGATTCGGCTGGTCAATCGTCCGCCACAGTTCCAACTCAAACTCCAGAAAGCCGCCGCCATCCACGCCTTCGAGTTCAATCGTCTCGCGAAACTTCGTCATATATTTCGAGTCGATGGCGAAAACGAACAGCCGCTCCAGCAAGGGCAGGCTCTTCGGATGCGTGTAGCCTGTGAGATACTTTGAGCGCTTGAGCAAGCGAAGCAGGCCGAGCAACCGCACACCGCGACCGAAAAGCTGGATGATTTCCGAGCCTTCGCTTTTGCCGATGTTAATCAACCCCAGCGCACTCACCCGCCAGCTTGACCAGCCTTCGATGAACTTCTTTGCGCCGAGCAGGAAGTTGACCGGCGACCCCGGCGCATCAATGCGGGGAAACCATGCGTCGGCGAGATGGTCGTCGGATTGCTCGATGCCGCTGTCGGCGGGAATGGCATTTGTCAGGTCGGGTGCCTTGCCGATATAGACGAGGCCAAAGGGCCGCTGGTTCTGGTCCTCCGAGCCACGCAGCGCGATTTCGTTTTCGTTGCCCTTGATGCGGTGAACCACCAAGCCGCCCCCGCCCGGCGAATGCAGCACCATGGCCGTAATCCATGCGAACAAATCCGCCCCCGTCGTCATGCCGACCGTCGGCCAATACTCCCGCGCCTCCTTGAGCGCCAAGCCGTGACCGTGGGCGTCAATCGGCGACGTGCAGGCCAGCAGCGCATCGAGGGCCGTGTCCGACCAGCCGCCTTCATTCCGCAGAAAGCGATGGAAGAACCGCAGCGCCGCCAGCACGTCGGCGCGGGTGGTCGCATCGTCCTGCGTGCTCCCGGCGATTTCGCGCCCGACCATCAGGGCCAGCGGCGGGGCGATGTTGTATTCCTTCAGCGCCGCTTGGTTGTTCCGGTAGGCATGGCTCTGCGCGGCGAAGACAAACAAGCCCGCCAGCAAGGACCATGTGCCCGCCTCGGCGTCGGCCCCGGAACTGTTGAGCACCGTGAAATCCTTCCCGTAGCCATCGTGTAGGAACCATTTGTAGGAGTAGTCGAAGCACACCGCCGCGCCGTATTCATCGCGCCGCGCCCGCTGGTCGTCGTCGTCCCCGGCAAAGGCTTGTTGAAAGGTGGCCGAGTATTCAAAAACGAAGCCCTCGTCGCCGACCAATGCCTCGCGCATTTGGCGCTGCACGCCTTCCTCGCTCTTGGAGCGGTGGCCTTCATCCACGAAGATGAGATTCCGCCCGGAAAAGGACGCTGGCTCGATGCGCGTGCCCTTGTCCTTCTTCTCCGCCACGAAGCGGCTGATGCTGATGATTTCGATGGTGTGCGGCGTGTCCGTGAAATCCCGCGAGCGCCCGGCATCGAACAGGCGGCACGGCAGGCCCGACGCTTGCAACTCCCGCAAATGTTGCGCGCTCAAGTCCGGCCCCGGCGTGATGAGCAGGATGTTCGCGATGGGCTTCGCGCCGTTGTAGTGGAGAAATTGGAGATAGTTCAGGTGGAACAGCAGCGTCTTGCCGGAACCCGTCGCCATCATGAACGCCAGCTTGCGGAGTGACGCCACGGTGAAGCGCGGAAAATCCCGCCAGCCCGTGGATTTGGTCGCGCTCACGAAGTCATTCAGCGCGCGGCAGAATTGCTTCGGCCCCTTGTCGAGACGGTCCAGCACCCGCTCTGTGTAGAGCAGGGCCAGCGTTTGGAAATAGCGCAGCGTCAGCGGCTCGGACCGGTGCTCATTAATGCGGTAGAGATGCGAGCGCACATTCGCGTCGTAGCGCGAGATGTCCTCGGCGGTGGCCTTCTTTCCGGCCTGCCCTATCAGCGCGGCAGCGACAAAGGACAGGCCATCGGTGCCGTAGCCTTCTTCCCGGTCTTTGAGGGACGAGAGCAGCACCCGCGTGGCGGCATCGCCGCGCAAGTCGTAGGCTTGGGCGACATCGCGGTGAAAGCCAACTCGGCATGGAGAAAGCGCAGCAGGAAAAGGCGCTGGAGCAGCTTCTCTCCCTGCACCGAGTGTGTGGCACGAGTGGCGGTGGTGCGGCGTGGTCGTCGGGCGGCAGGCATGGCGTTAGGCGTTGGCTCCGTGCATCCGGTTCTTGAACTCCGCATCCAGACTGTGATGCCCCTCGATGGCGCTCGCGCCGTTCACATAGACTCGCGTGGCTCCGGGGGCGAGCGTCTCGCGCTGCTCGCGCCACCAGTCCATCTCCGCTTTCAGGTTCGCCTCCGTCCATCCCCGGCAGGTGCGCCAGAGCACGGCCACTTCGGTGCCGTCCGCGTGCAGCGTGCCGGTGTAGATGAGATAACTCACGCCATCGCGCTCGGTGCGGAAGCGCCGCCGCGTGTGCAGACCGATGAGATAGGCAAAGGTCTCCGGCAAATCCGGCTTCACCGTCACCGTGCCCGTCTCGCGCCGCAGCGTGAGCGTGTAGTCAAAGGGCGTGTCGAGTTGCTGCACAGCCAGCCGCGTTGGGCAATCCTTGCTTTCCCAATCCAGCGCGTAACGCAGCTCGTAGTCGCGGCGGAAATCTAGCCCCAACTCGGCACCGGGAGCGGCACCACTGTTGAACTCGATGTTGTCGAGCGCGTCCTCATAGCTTTCAAGCCGAAGGATTTTGAGGCAGTGGGAAACGCCGTTGTATGGGTTGTAGGGCGCGGTCGGATTCGCTTGGCGAACGGGTGCGCCTTCTTTCCAATTTTCCGAGAAAACCACCTTTAGCAGCCGTGGCTTGAGCACGGTGTCGAAGTATTGGCCCATTTCGACGAGGATGTATTTGCGGCTACTTTGGTCCTCTCGGTTGAGATTGATGACCGCGTGCCCAGTCGTGCCCGAACCCGCAAAGAAATCGAGCAATGTTGAAGCCCTTCCCACTCGCGCTACCCGCTCAATGAGTCCAACGGGCTTCGGGCTGGTGAACGAAGTTTCCGGCAACAAATCCCGCAACTGGCGAATGGCATCCTGATTGTGTTCGACTTCATCGTGCTTCCAGATAGTGCGCGGCACCAAGTCGCCGACCTCGCTCAGGAAGCGTTTGTAGGCGGGGACATCATTGGTACCGTCCTTGCCCCACCAAACGCGATTCTCGGCCACATTAAGGCCGTGTTGCTCGCGGTTGTATCGCCAAACAGCGTTTCTTTGCGGCCAGACTTCCTTACCATTGTTCGGGTTGGTGATGGGATAAAAGAGGCTCGGACGTTCGTCGGCGGATTTGTTGGATTTGTAGTCACCCGCCTTCCAACGCCCCCGTTGGTCTTCATCGGCATTGGCGTAAGCTTTGTCGCTCCATGCCCGCCGCCGTGCGCGCCGGGGCGCGGTCGTGCTGGGCCTTGAGCTTTAGGTATTCCTTGCCCTTGGTGGATTCCTTCAGGAACTCCTTCGTGATATTTCCATCCTCATCCACGCCGCCGGGTTCCAGTTCCAGCAGCGCCGCCTTGAGCACATCCAGCCGCCCGCCAAGGTCATCATCCGCCGTATTGCCGCCCTGCTTGAGAATCTCGCGGGCACGCGCCGGAAGGTCGTCATCCAGCCAGCGCTCCATGCGCTCTCGGCGCAAGTTCATGATGCGATACACGCCGAAATCGAGGTCGGCCTGTTCAAACTGGAACAACTCCCGGAGAAGCGCTTGGAATTGTTCGAGTGGTGTCGGCATCGGTGGAATCAGTTTCGAGGGTGGATGACGGCTTTGTGATTTATCCCTCGGTTGTTTTGTGTGCCGATACGTGGCGCGCAGTGGAGCGCTTCGAGATAACGCCAGACCTTGATTTTCCTCCTCGTGCCCAAGCTCAGGGCTTGGGCACGGACACTGCCGGGGAAGCGGTGCTTCCGCGGTGGGGCGGCAGGCGCAGCGGCTCAGGCCCCGGCCCCGAAGCGGAGCTTCCGCCGCGCAGCTTGCATTCCCGAATCCTCAACCTGGGGACGAAGGTTAAGGGTCGGAAAACGGGTCTGAGCGGAGGCCCGGCAAGTTCGCTCTCGTTCCGCAAGCAACTCGGGAATGAGGCAATGGATCAAACCACCGCGCTCGGCGCACCGCTGCGGCTGCTCGCGCGGACGGGGGTCACTTTCACGACGTTCTCGGGGTCGTGGTCGATGAGCTGGAGCCAGTCCTCGGTCAGGTCGTCGGGCGGGAAGATGTCGTTTTCCAGGTACTCGGCGTCGAGCGAGGCGTGCAGGTCGTCCATGCTGATGCCCTCCTCCTGCGCGCTGGCGATGGCGCGCTTGATGGCCAGCGCCTTGGCGCGCTCGACGATGCTGGCGATGATCGCGCCGCTCACCAGGTCGCCGCGGTAGAGCGTGTCCTTTTTCCCGCTGCGTAGGGTGATGGTGATGAAGCGGTTTTCGTCGCGGTGCGAAAACTGGAGGTCGATGAGCTTGTCGATGACCTGCGCGATGGCCGCCGGCACGCCGCCGGCCTCGCGGACGAGCGCGGGGTCGTAGGGCAGGTTTTCCGCGAGGTAAATGCGGTAGATTTCGCGCGCGCCGTCTTTAGTCGGGCGGTGGACTTTGATTTTGCGATCAATACGGCCGGGGCGCAGGATCGCGGGGTCGATGAGGTCGGCGCGGTTCGAGGCGAGGATGATGACGACTTCGGCGAGCGATTCGATGCCGTCCATCTCGGTGCAAAACATCGGGACGAGCGTGCTGAGGATATTCGAGTGCCGCGACGCGCGGCGGGTGCCGAGGATGCTCTCGGCTTCGTCGATGAACAGGAACGGCAGAAAGCCTTCCTTCCGCTTCTCCCGCGCGGTGGCGAAAATCTCGCGCACCATGCGTTCGCTTTCGCCGACCCACATGTTGAGGATTTCCGGTCCTTTGATGTGCATGAAATACTCGCGCATCTCGGTGCCGGTCTGCTGCTGGAGCTGCTGCGTGAGATTGTAGGCGGTGGCTTTGCCGATGAGCGTCTTGCCGCAGCCCGGCGGGCCGTGGAGGAGGAAACCTTTCGGCGTGGTGTGCTGAAAACGGCGGAACAAATCCGGGTGCAACAGCGGCAGCTCGATGGCGTCGCGGATGGCGGCAAGCGCCTCCTGCTGGCCGCCCACTTTTTCCCACGGCAGCACGGGCACGGTGTCGAGGTAGTATTCGTCGGCGTGCGGCCGCGCGAGGACTTCGATGGCGACCTTGTAGCTCGGGTCGGTGCGCACCTCGTCGCCGACCTTGAGCTTTTCCTTCATCAGCAAATCGCCGCGCTGGAGCACGAGCGACTGCATCCCGTGCTCCGTGCCCACGCGCAGCCGGTCGGGGCCGAGCAGCTCGGCGATCTTCACCACCGGCCCGCTCCTGTCGAAACCGAGGTCGCCCACGATGACATAAGCCTCATTCACCAGCACCCGCGTGCCGCGCCGCAGCGCGTCCATGCTTACGCGCGGGTCGATGTTGCAGTAGTAGTCCGCGCCGCCGACCACGATCTGCGCCGTCTCGCGGTTCGCCGCGCTGAGGAAAGTGCCGATGCGGTTCGCCGGCGAGGTTACCTTCTTGATGATCGCATCCATCTTCTCGATCGTCGCCCGCGCCTCGCCGACCATGTCCTCCTGCTCGCCAAATTCGATGCGCAGATCGAGCAGTTCGCCGCGCACGACATCGCCCGGCGGCAGTGCGGCGATGACCCGGTCGAGGCGGTCGAGCGGCGTGAGGTGGTCGCCGGTCAGAGCGTTGAGGTCGAAAGCGTCGTCGTCCATCGGTGCGAAGTTTTTCCACGATACCCGCTGCACGCCGCGCCGCAAACGCGTGACGCGCTATACGGCTCGAGCGACTGCTTTCGCCCGCCAACTCGCGACGAACCTCCGCAGGAGAACCAGCGCGGTGACGAACATCGCCACATGCGCAAACCAGTCGCCGTGACGGGTGTAAAAAGTCACCGGGCCGTTGATCGGGACACGCACCTCGCGCGCGGCGAAGCCCTGCTGAAACGGCTTAAGCCATAGCTCGACGCGACCGTGCGCATCCACGCCGCAGGTCACGCCGGTATTGCCGCAGCGGATGAGCGGGCGGCGGTTTTCGATGGCGCGAAAGACGGCGTTCGCGAGGTGCTGCTCGGCGGCGGGCGACTGCGCAAACCAGCCGTCGTTGGTGATATTGACGAGCACCTGCGCGCCGCCCTGCACGAAGCGACGGGTGAGTTCGCCGAGCGTGTCCTCGAAGCAGACGAGCGCGGCGAGGCGGATTTTCGGATCGGGCAGAGCGAGCACCGTGGCCTCGCGGCCCGGCGTGAAGTCCGCCGGCACCATCTGCCCGCAGAGCCCGCCGAAAATCGGGCGCAGCGGCAGGTATTCGCCAAACGGGACGAGGTGCATCTTGCGGTAGAACTGCTGCTTTTCGCCCTGTGCGGTGAGCAGCACGGCGGCGTTGAAATCCTCTTTCGCCTCGGGGTCGAAATCAGTGGTGCCGAGCAGCAGCGCGCCGTCGAGCCGCTTCGCCTGGTCGAGGACGAAATTGTAGTTCACGTCGTCGGCAAACATGCTGCGCGGGGTTGCCGACTCGGGCCACAGCACGAGCTGCGGTGCCGGGCGCGAGAGCGCGGCAAGGCCGGTGAGCTTGTCGAGTTCGGCGAAGATTTTCGCCTCCGCCTGGGCGTCGAATTTCTCCGTCTGCGCGATGTTCGGCTGCACCGCGACCACGCGCAGCGCCACGCTTTCGCCCGCGTCTTTCGCCAGCAGCGCGCGCACGCCGTAGGCAAAGACCGCCGCGATGAGCGCCATGCTGAAGCTGAATTCCCAGCGGATGCGCTTGAGGAAAACCGGACCGAGTTCGCCGACGATCCGACGCACAATGATGACCGCCATGAGGTTGCCAAACGCCACGAGAAACGAGATGCCCGGCACGCCCGTGAGGTCGGCGATCTGGATCATCGGCAGGTCGCGGTGCAGCGCCACGCCGAGGTCATTCCAGCCGAAGCCGCCGAACAGCCGCTCGCGCACCCACTCGTGCGCGACCCACGCGCACGCTCCAGCGGCAGCGGTGCCAAGATTGCGCAGCGACCGGGGAAATTTCCGCGCCTCATCATCGCGCACCAGCACCGCGCCGAGAAACCACGCCCAGAACGCGAAGTAGCAGGCGAAGACCATCGCCACCAAAGGCGCGAGCGCGAAGAGCCACGCGTTTTCGTAGAGCGCTGCGAGCGTGGTGCTCAGCCAGAAAAACGTGCCGACAAAAAAGACCACGCCGGCCGCGTAGCCCAGCGCCGCTTTGCGCAGCGCCACCCGGCGTCCCGTGTTGTGGGAGAAAAACACCGCGCCAATCAGTGGCGTCAGCGCCAGCCACGCGAGCCAGCCCTGATCCCAGCGCGGAAAGCACAGCGTCAGCAGGCCGCCGGTAGTGATCGCCGCAAGCCACGGCCAGAGGCGGGCGATTGCGGATTGTGGATTGCTGATCGGTGATGGCTCGGACATGCGCGGACGAAAAGCCGCGGAGCTTCAATTAGAAATCAGCAATCAGAAATCAGAAACTTCCTACTCCCGCCGCACGCGCTTGCTCTTCTTCACCTCGGGCCGCGGATCGAGCGCGTCACGCAGGTCTTTCATGTAGCCGGAGTTCACGCGGAACCAGACCTTTTCCATGTCCTCCTTTTTGTAAAACCCACTTTTGTCCGCGGTCACGTAGCCGATGCTCATCAGCCCCTGCACGCAGTCGATGAGTTCGGCAATCGGGAGGTCGGCGCAGCGTTCGATCAGGTCGCCGCCCAGCGTATCGCTGCTGCCAAAGCCGAGCGCTTTGATGACGGAAATCTCCGTGCCGTCGAGGTTGATTTCTCTGCTGGCCATGAGGGTAGAAAAGTGGGGGTTGCCGCGGGATGAATCACTCGAAAAGGCGTTGCGCGACATCCTGCTGAACCCACGTCCAGAGCTGTTCGAGCGTCGCCTTCACGCCAGCTTTGATCGTTGCGAGTTCCGCCGCTGTAAAGGACTTCCCCGCTTCCGGCGCGCGGCGGGCGAAGAGGTAGAACTTGATTTTCGGCTCCGTGCCCGACGGGCGCACGGCGATGCGGCGGCCATCGGCGAGGTCAAACATCAGCATCTTTTCCTTGGCGATGGCGTCGCCTTCGATGTCGGTGAAAGTCTCGGTCGCGAAATTGCGCGTGCCGCTCACGGCGCTGCCGTCGGCCACGGGTGGCGGCTGCGCGGCGTAGGACTCGACGAGCCGCTGGATTTTGGCCGCCCCGTCCGCGCCTTCGAAGGTGAGCGAACCGTTTTTCTCCAAATAGAAACCGTAGGCCGCATAGACCTCGTCGAGCAGTGCGAGGAGCGTGAGGCCGCGCGACTTCGCATACGCGGCCACTTCCGCAAAGACGACCGCCGCGCCGTTGCCGTCCTTGTCGCGGACGAAATCTGCGGCGCTGTAGCCGTAGCTCTCCTCGCCGCCGCAGACGTAGTAGCTCGACTGCGCGAGCCGCAGCGCGCGTGTCTCGGGCTCGGGCAGCGTGCGGTATTTCGCGCGGACTTCGGCGGGCAGCGCGGCCTCGTATTTGCCGAGTTTTGCGCCGATGTATTTGAAACCGGTCAGCGTCTCGACGCAGCGCATCCCGTGCTTCTCGGCGATGGCCTTTTGCAAATCGGTGGTCACGAAAGTTTTCACGATCACGCAGCGCGCGGCATTGGCCGGCGTGATGACGCCCTGCTCGATGAGCTTGTTCACCCGGTAATACGCCATCAGCGAGCCGATCTGGTTGCCAGTCAGCAGTTCGAGCTGCCCGGCGGCATTGCGCACGGCCACGCCCATGCGGTCGCAGTCCGGGTCGGTGGCGATGACGAGATCCGCGCCGTCTTGGTCCGCGAGCTGCATGGCCATCGCGAGCGCTTCGGCGTTCTCGGGGTTCGGCGATTTCACCGTGGGGAAACGACCGTCGGCGACATCCTGCTCCGGCACCGTCGCGTAGCGGAAGCCGAGGCGGTCGAGCATCGGCCGGATGATCGTGCCGCCCACGCCGTGGATCGAGGTGAAGACGATGCGCAGCCCGCTCTGCGCGGCGGCGGCGACCATCGGGCGGTCGAGGATGAGCGTCTCCAACCGCGCCATGTAGGCGTCGTCATTGGCCGCGCCGAGCACGGTCAGCGTCCCCTGCTCTGCCGCGGGTAAAGGCGTGTACCCATCGGACTCGATGGCGTTGACCTTCGCGATGATCCCGCCCGCATGCGGCTCCACGACCTGCGCGCCGTCGTTGAAATAAACCTTGTAGCCGTTGTCATGCGGCGGGTTGTGGCTGGCCGTGATGACGCTGCCCGCGTGCGCGCCTTCATGCCGCACGCTGAAAGACAACTGCGGCGTCGAGCGCGGCCCCTCGAAGATGCACACGTCGCAGCCATTTTCCGTCCCGACTCGCGCGACCAGTTCCGTGAAGTCGCGCGAGAAATGCCGCGTGTCATGCGCCACCACGATCTTCGGACGGCCCGGCAACCCGCTCTGCGCAAACCACTCGCGCACGTAGGCCACCAGCCCCTGCGTGGCGCGGCTGATGTTGTAAAAGTTCATCGCGTTCGTCCCCACGCACGGGCGCTCCGGGCGGTCCAGCGGCTGCGGCGTCCCGCGCTCGGCGGCGGTCACGATTTTACCGATCGTGCGCCCGCGCAGCCCGCCGGTGCCAAAGGCGAGCGTCTTGTAAAAACGGTCGTTCAGCTCGTCCCACGCGCCCGTTTCCACCAGCTCGGCGATGCTCGCAGAAACCACCGGCTCCGTGCTGCGCTCAAGCATCTGCGCGATGTTGCGCGCGCTGCTTTCGAGAAGCTGGCCGGCGCTGACGGCCTGCTGGATGCGGATGCTGATGTCACTCATATCCCCGCACTCTAAAAGCCCGTGCGGAAATTCGGGAAGCGTCTTCTTCACGGGCAGAGTGCCCCCGTCCGCTCAGCCGAGCAGTTCCGCGACCAGCGCCTTTTCTTCCGTCAGTTCGGCGATGGTGGCGTTGATGCGCTCGCGGCTAAAGTCGCCGATGGGCACGGACTGCACGATCTCCCAGCCGCCATCGGCGCTCGTGCGGATGGGGAATGACGTGATGAGGCCCGGCGCGATGTCGTAGTCGCCCGTCGAGCAGACCGCGACGCTGTACCAGTCGCCCTCGCGCGTCGGCGTGGTCAGCGAGCGCACCGTATCGACCACGGCATTGGCCGCGCTCGCCGCGCTGGAAAGGCCGCGCGCCTTGATGATCGCCGCGCCGCGCTGCTGCACCGTGGCGATGAAGTCGCCCTGGAGCCACGCGGTGTCGGCGATGACCTCGGTGGCGGGGCGTCCGTCGATGCGGGCGTTGTAAAAGTCGGGATATTGCGTGGCCGAATGGTTGCCCCAAATGGCGAGGTTCGTGACGCTCGTCACGTCCACACCGGCCTTGAGCGCGAGCTGGGATTTCGCGCGGTTCTCGTCGAGTCGCGTCATCGCAAACCAGCGCTCGGCGGAGATGCCGCGGGCGTTGTTCATGGCGATGAGGCAGTTCGTATTGCACGGATTTCCCACCACCAGCACGCGCACATCCGCTGCCGCCTTTTTCTCGATCGCCTTCCCCTGCCCGATGAAAATCTTCCCGTTGATGCCGAGCAAATCCTTGCGCTCCATACCCGCCTTGCGCGGCACCGAGCCCACGAGCAGCGCCCAATTCACGCCTGCGAAACCTTCATCCAGCGAAGCCGTGGCGACGATCCCTTTCAGCAGCGGAAACGCGCAGTCCTGCAGCTCCATGACCACGCCGCCGAGCGCCGGCAGCGCGGGCTCGATTTCGATGAGGTGCAAAATGACCGGCTGCTCCGGGCCGAACATGGCGCCCGAGGCGATGCGGAAAAGGAGCGAGTAGCCAATCTGCCCGGCGGCTCCGGTGATGGCGATGCGGATGGGTGTTTTCATAATGGTGCGGTGTGGGTTGTCGGAAATTTTGGGGACGGGAGACTCCGCAAATCCGCGCACCCGGCGCAATGCTTTATTCGCCCCGCTTACTATTCCGTCACAATCCAATTCCCCCCTCGCCAATTCGCGCGCCGCGCCAAGAATCGCCGCCACCTATGAAAGCCATCCGCTCCCAGTTCTTCGCCACCGTCGCCTTCGCCCTCAGCATCGCCGCCGGCCACGCCGCACCCGCGCCGCTGAAGGCCGACGAGCCCATCGTCGTGCCCGACTCGAAGGGCCGCTTCGACTTTATCGAGGTCGATACCGCCGCGCGCCGCCTGCTCGCCAACCACACGGAAAACAAGACGCTCGACGTCTTCGATCTCGACTCCGGCAAACTGCTCAAGCACGTCCCCACCGGTTCGGCGCAAGGCGTGGCCGTGGACGAAAAGGGCGGGAAGTATTACGTCGGCGTGAGCAAGGAAAAGGTGCTTGTCGCCGTGGATGCGAAGACGCTCGAAAAGACCGGCGAAGTCGCGCTCAGCGGCCCGGCGGACGACGCGCTTTTTTGTCCGAAAAACGGCCATGTCTATGTCTGCCACGACGACGGCAAGGACGTGTGGGTCGTCGATCCCGCGACGATGAAAATCGTCGGCAGCGTTGCCATCGGCGAAGCACCCGAGGTGCTCGTGTGGGACGCGGGGGCCGGGCGCATCTACCAGGCGATCAAAACCACCGCAAACGTCTCGGTCATCGATCCGACGACGAACAAGGTCGAGCACGACTGGACGGTGCAGCCCGCCAACAGCCCGCACGGGATCGCCTTCGATCCCGGCACGCACCGCCTTTTTGTCGCCGGTGGAAATGGCAAACTCGCCGTGCTCGACACCACGAGCGGCAGGGTCATCACGACCGTCGCCATCCCCGGCGGCGTGGATCAAATCGCCATCGACCCCGCGCTCGGCCGCATCTACTGCCCCGGCGGCGGTCAGCTCGCCGTCGTGCAGGAGACGGCCACCGGCGCGGAGCCGGCGGGCGAAATCGCCATCACCAAAGGCTGCCGCTCCGTGGCCGTCGATCCGAAGACGCACGCCGTCTGGATCGCCTATGCGGAAGGCGACAAAAGCTACGTCCGCCGCCTCATGCCCGAGCCTGCGGCGAAGCCGTAAGGCCGGGGGCCTACGGCCCTTCTTCCGCGCCCGGCTCGAGGGTGAAGCGGCCCCATTTCCACGCAAGCGCGGGGAGGACGAGCAGGTTCAGCGCGGTGCTCGTGATGAGTCCGCCGAGGATCACCGTCGCCATCGGGCCTTCGATCTCGCGGCCCGCCTCGCCGCTGCCGAGCGCGAGCGGGAGCACGCCGAGCGCCGTGACGAGTGCGGTCATGGTGATCGGGAGAAAACGTTCCGTCGCGCCCCGCACCACCGTTTCCAGCGACCAAGGCGCGCCTTCCACGCCGACGAGATGTTCGTAGTGCGAAATGAGCATGATCGAGTTGCGCGTGCTGATGCCGAAGAGCGTGACAAAGCCGACCAGCGAACCGATCGACAGCAGCCCGCCGCCCGCGAAGACCGCGAGCACGCCGCCGACGAGCGCGAACGGCAGGTTCGCGAGCACGAGCGCGACGTGGCTGGCTTTTTGAAAAACGAGCGAGAGCAGCAGAATGACGACGAGGCCCGCGACAAGCGAATGCACGAGCAACTCGCGCTGCGCCTTCGTCTCCTCCTCCGCCGCGCCGCTCCACTCCACGTACACGCCGCCGGGCAGCTTCACCTTTCCCTCCACCCGCCCGCGCGCCTCGGCGACGAAAGACGACACGTCGCGCTTCTCGACGTTGCACGTCACGGTCTGCCGGCGGCGCGCGCCGTCGTGCTGGATGCTGTAGCGGCCATTGGTCAGCTCCACGTCGGCGAGTTGACGCAGCGGCATGCGCAGGCCGTCGCCATTGGTGAGGAGCAAATCGCCGACTGATTCGGGATCGCGCCGCGCCTCGTCGGCGAGGATCACGGCGAGTTCGTGGATGCGGTTGCCGCGCACCATCTGCGCCACGTCCGCGCCTTGGAAGGCGGTCTCCACGGCGTCGAGCACTTCGAGCGGGCGGAAGCCGAATTGCGTCAGCCGCTCGGGCCGCAGCCGCACGGCGAGCACGGGCGCGCCAGGCGGCGCTTTCACCTGCACGTCGGCGTTGCCGCGGACGGCAGAAAGCTGCGCCGCCACTTGCTTCGCGGTCGCGTCGAGCCGGTCGAGGTCGTCGCCGAAAACATTCACCACCACCTGCGCGGTCTCGCCGGAGATTGTCTCGCCGATGCGGTCGCCCAGAAAGGTCAGCACCTCGCTGGTGATGCCGGGAAATTCCTCCAGCATGTCCCGCAGCGCCTTCTGCGTTTCCACTTCCTCGTCCGGCGTCGTGCCGCGTTTCAGCTCGACGTGAAACTCGCATTTGTGCGGCCCCCAGGTGTCCTCGCCCGCCTCCGCACGCCCGATCTGCTGCTCGACTGTGGCGATGTGTCCGTTCGCCAGCATCATGTCGGAGATGCGCTTGCCGACGCGCAGCGATTCCTCGACCGACGTCCCCGGCCGCAGCGAGACCTGCACCACGAAATGCCCCTCGCGAAACTCCGGCAGCAGCTCGCCGCCGAAGAACGGCACGAGCCCGCACGCGCCGATGACCAGCGCCACCGCACCCAGCACGGTGAAGCCCGGCGCGCGGGCAAAGAACAGGCACCAGTCGCGATGCACTTCCTTCAGCGAGCGCACCCAGACCGGCTCGTCGTGCGCTTTCGCCCGGCTCAGAAAAACCAGGCACATCGCCGGCGTGACCGTGAGCGCCACGGCGAGCGAGGCCATGATCGAGAGGATGAAAGCGACGCCGAGCGGCGCGAAAAAGCGGCCCTGGATTCCGCTCATCGTGAGCACTGGCAAAAAGACCACGGCGACGATGAAAGTCGCATACACGACCGCGCTGCGGACTTCGATGGACGCATCGAGCACCACGCGCCAGAGCGGTCGCGGCGCGGCGAGCACGGCGTTTTCGCGCAGCCGGCGCAGGATGTTTTCCACGTCGATGATCGCGTCGTCCACGACCACGCCGATGGCCACGGCGAAGCCGCCGAGCGTCATCGTGTTCAGCGACACGCCCCACCAGTCGAGCACCAGCACAGCGCTGAGCAGCGAGAGCGGGATCGAGACGAACGAGATGAGCGCCGTGCGCACATCGAGCAGGAAAAGCAGCAGCACGATGCCCACGAGCACGCCGCCGATGATGAGCGACGAACGCACATTCCCCAGCGCCGTCTCGATGAACGTCGCGGGCCGGTGCAGCCGTGGAAAAACCGTGATGCCCTGCCGCTCGAAAACCGGCTTCAACTCCGCAAGCGCATCCTCCAGCGCGTGCGTGACGGTGAGCGTATTCGCGCCGTACTGGCTGCTCAGCGTGAGCAGCACGCCGGGTTTTCCCATCACCAGCGAGTCGCCAAATTTCGGCTCATGCCCGAGCTGCACCCGCGCCACGTCGCGCAGCCGCACGACCGGTGCCCCCTTGCGCACCACGACCTCGCCCAGCTCCTCGGGCGTGAACATCTGCCCCTCGCTCTGGATGACCACGCGCTGCCCCGGCGTCTCGATGAAGCCCGCGCCGCGCACGCCCGTCGCCGCCTTCGCCGCGTCGAGCACGTCGGTCAGCGTGAGGTCGAAAGCGGCAAGTCTTTCCGGCAGCACCTGCACCTGGAGCTGCTCGACTTCGCCGCCGAAAATGTTCGCCCGCGCCACGCCCGGCACCGCGAGCAGGCGCGGTTTCAGCGTCCAGTCGGCAAAGGTGCGCAGGTCGCGCGGCGACATTTTTTCCGAGAGCATGCCGACCTTCAGCAGGTCCATCGTGGACGACGTAAGCGGCGCGAGGGTCGGCGCGCGCACGCCGTCGGGAAGCTGGCGCGCGAGCGTGCCGAGCTTTTCCGCGAGCGCCTGCCGCGCGAGGTAGATGTTCGTGCCGTCCTTGAAAACCGCGGTGACCACGCTCAGGCCCTGGATGCTCTCCGACCGCACGGAAGCGAGGTCCGCCGCGCCATTGACCGCGCTCTCCACGGGCCGCGTGACCAGCGTCTCCACCTGCTCCGCTGACAGGCCCGGCGACTCCGTCTGGATCGCGGCCTGCGGCGAGACAAACTCGGGAAACACATCCAGCGGCGCGCGGCCCGCGATGTAGCTGCCCCACGCCAGCAGCGCCACCGCGAGCGCAATGACGATGCCGCGATGCCGCAGCGAAATCTGGACGATGCGCGTGAGCATCTAGTCCCCCTCAGGTGCGCCGCCCTGCGCTTTCAGCTCCTCGGACAGCAGCGCCTGCGCGCCCGTGATGACGAGCAAATCATCCGCCTTGATCCCGCCGCTTTCGGCGATGAACCAGCCTTTGTCGCCGTCCAGCGGCGTGTCGAGCGTCACGGGTTTGCGGACAAATTTCTCCTCCTCCTCCTGCACATAAACCCACGCGCGCCCATCGTGCCGCAGCACGGCGGAGCGTGGCACAGCGAAACCCGCGCGCGCTGGCTGCGGCAGCTCCAGCCACGCGGTCAGCGCCATGCCGGGGCGCAGCGGAAAAGGCGGCGCGTCCACGCGCAGGATGAAGCCCTGCGCCTGCGTCTTCGCGTCCACATCGGCGGCGGGCGTGAGGTGCTGCGTCTCGACCGGCTGCGCCTCACGGCCGAGCACCAGCACACGCGCGCGCTTCGGCTGCTCGGCGAGTGCGTCGCCCGGCAGGATGTCCACGCGGATGAGCGCGGAGTCGCCGCGCACCAACCGCTCGACAAATTCGCGGCGCGCCGCCGCGTCGAGCGCGGAGAACACCGCGCCCCAGCCGAGCAACGCGCTGCGCCGCAGACCGTCCACCTTGATCTGATCCGCGCGAAACTGAGCCTCCGCCGCCTCGAAAGTCTTCCGCGCCAGGTTTTCCCCGCTTTTGAAAAGCTCCTGCGAACGCTCATACTGCGCGCGCGACGCGGTGAACGCCGCCTCCGCGGCGGCGAGTTCGCCATCCAGCGTGACGATGGGCGTCGGGTCGAGCACCCGGCCAAACGCGATGCGCTGCGGCTTCAGCTCGGTTTTTTCCGGCTCACCCTTGTCGATTTCGAGCGCCTGCCATTTTTCCTTTTCGAGCTTCACCACATAGTCCTCAGGTTTCTCCTCCTCCTTGCCCGCACCCTCTGCGGCCTTGTCCTCGGCGTTGGATTTTTCGCGCTGTTTCCGCACGCCCGTCCACAGCGTCCAGCCGAGGACGAGGACGACGCAGCAGGTGAGGATGAAAGTGGCGGACTTCTTCATGGGGCGGCTTGAAAAATCGGGCGGGGCATGGCGTGCGCGATTATGCCTGCGACCGCCGAATTTGAGTAGAGAAATGAATCGCGCCGCTTAACCGCGGACCGGGTAAGGCCGGTTAAAATACAAAATTGAAGCCGGGCGGGATGCTGAACAGATGGTCGCTATCGTAGCCCACGCTGACGAACGTGTTGAAATGCTCGGTAAACTCGTACTCCGTGGCGATTGCGCCGGATAAAAGTGCCACGCTCCCCGACCGCCGCCTTGGAGTTGCCAAAGACTTCCGGAAAAGACACTCCACTTGTCAGTAAGTTCACGCTCCACCGAGAAGTCATATATAAGTTGGTTCCTAGTCTCTTGATCGTCCCTATGCCGGCCGATGAAATCAACTCCAAGGTTGGCATTGAGAATCCAATGGCCAAATTTCTTGCCTATAATAATGTACGGATAGTAGTCAAACAGCCCCGAGCCAATGTCCCGGTTTTTCGCCGTGGGCACCTTGACCTTAAAAGCGAGCACCACCGCGGGACGCCAGCCTTTGTCATCGTCGAGGACAATCATGTAGGACGGCGTGATTTCCAAGTCGCCCATGCCGTAAAAGGACGTGCCGCCCTTTGGCTTGCCCCACTCCTGAAAGAAAGGCTCGATCTGGAACCGATGAAGAGTGCGGTGAGAAAAAAGCGGCGATGGGTGGGAATCATGGGCGGCGACGGTAACGGGCCGGCCGCACGCGGCTAGTTACAATCCCGTCATTCGCCTCCACGCCCGTCTTGCCGGCACGGCATGGCCTAAGGCGGGTTCGATTTCGCCTCGGTTATCGCGATGTCGCCCGGCGGCTTGAACAGCGCGGAGTTAAAGGGAAACTCCGTATCGTAGGTGAGGTATCTGACGGAAAACTCCGCCTTGCCGTCCTTGATTACATCGAGTTGGAAAGGTAGGTGCGTGTCTGACCGGAGGCATAGGGTGAGACGGTAACTATCATGCACTAACTCAGACACCTCACACCACACACCTTCGAGAACTCGCGACTCCAGTCGCGTGGCGCGGTGCTGCTGAAAAAACTCCCGCTCCTTGCCAAACTCCAGCGCCCGCAAGTCACCCGGCGCTGCCCGTCCGATGATGACGTGATGAGTTACATAAGTCGGCCCCGGATCGACGAGGTGCTGCCCGCGATGCCCATCCAGATTGATCATCCAAATGTCCGGCTCGCGGCAAATGGTCAGCCCATGAATATGCCTTTCTGGATCGGGCTCCTCCTCGACGCGCGAATATTTTCCGCCCCCGATGTAAAGTGTCTTCGGCTTGGTCGCAAAGCTATCGGCCGGCCCGCCCGGCCAGCTGTAGCGGTGGACGATCTTAATCAGCGGCGGCGCTGGAGAACCAGCCCGGCCCGGCGAACTGGCGAGTGCGAGCAGGCCGATTAAGACCGAGCGTTTCATAGCCGCCACGCAGGCCGGCCTTACTTGGCCTCCGGCCTTGGCTTGCCGTCTTCGAGATACTCGACTTCGGACTTCTTGCCCTTGTCGACATAAGCCGCCTCATAGGTCACGCCGCCCGCGCGCTTGATCCGCATCACGCGCTCGATCTTAGCGCCCTTCGCACCCGTCTCGACAGCTTTGCGCACGGCCTCCGGCAGTTTCTCGAGCACCATGGTTTCCTCCTCGGCGTTGCGCTTGCCGTCGGCGGTCACGGAAACCTCCCGGTTCGGCTGTCCGGCCTCCACGAGTTCGACTTCATAGACCGTCGTCTTGCCGTCTTTCTCGATGTTGACCTTCTCGATCCTCGCCGTGCCCGCGGCTTTTTTCAGCGCCTCGGCGGCGGCAGCGGGAATCTTGGCGAGCTTGGTGGCGACGGCGGCGTCATCGGCGCGCAATGACAGCGTGATAAGCAGGCTGGCGGTGAGGGTGAGGGCGATGGGATGCAGTTTCATGGGTTGTCGTGGTGGTGGGTGGAGTGAAAATCACGCGCCCGTGCGCAGCGCACGCCCGCGGCGTCTTCAAGCGCGTTGAGCGCCTGCTGCGCGCCAAAGAGCGCCTCGAGCCGCGACAGCCGCGCGGCCTGCAGTTCCACCTGCGCGCTGACCAGCGTGAGCCGGTCGTTTTCGCCCGCCTTGAACAGCGCCTCCATCGAGCGGTGCTGCTTTTCCTGCGAAGCGAGAAGCTGGCTGGCGGTGTCGAGCTTCGTCAAGGCGCCGCGGTAGCTCGCCAGCGCGAGTTCCAGTTCGCCGAGCGCCTTGGCCTGGCTGGCGTTGAAATTTGCCGCCGCCTCGCGCCGCTTCGCCAGCGCCTCGGCGATGGGGCCGCGGTTCTGGTCCAGCACCGGCAGCACCACGTTGAAGCCGATCGTCCATTTGTCCTGCCCCTGGTCAAAGGCGTAGCCCGGCCCGAGATGCAGGTCGGGCCACTGCTTCGCTATCTCCAGCCGCAGCGCGGCCTCCGCAGCGGCGTATTCCGCGAGCACCGCGAGCACCTCCGTGCGTTCGAGCAGCGCGGCCCGGCGCAGCAGGCGCTCGCTCGGCGGCGGCGGCAGATTTTCCAGTCCGGCAAAGGACAGCCGCACCTTGTCCAGCGCATGCACCGAGACGCCCAGCGCCGCGGCCAGCGTGGCCCGCGCCTCGGCTTTTTGCTTCTGCGCGTCGCGGCTCAGCAGCCGGCTTTGGTTGAACTGCAGCCGCGCCTGCAACGTCTCCACGCGCGAGATTTCCCCCGCGGCGATGCGCGCGTCGAACAGCTTCACCGTCTCCTCCTGATCCGCCTGCTGCGTCCCCAGCAGTTCCTCGCGCTGCTGCGCCGCGAAAAGCGCAAACAAACTCCGGCACACCCGCGACGCCACATTGCGCTCGGTCGTGGAAAGATTGAGCGCCGCCGCATTCACCAGGGCCTGCGCCTGCGCCACGCGCTGCCCGCGTTTGCCCGCCGTCTCGACCGGCACGTCGAGCGCGAAGCCGTTTGCCCACGGCGACGCCCCGCCGAGCAGCCGCGAAATATTCGTCGCCGAAAAACCGAGCGACGGATTCGGCCGCGCGCCCGCCGTGATGACCGCCGCCTGCGCCGTCGCCAGTTTCGCCCGCGCCATCTCCATGTCCGGGTGCAGCTTCACCGCCTCCGTCGCGAGCCGCCCGCGATCCCACGCCCCACCCCCGAGCGCCCGCCCCTGCAAATCCGCCGCGCCCCGCTCCGCCGACAGCGGTTCCGCGCGGTACGAGACGCATCCGCCCAGCGCCAGCGTAGCCAGCGCGAGGGCGGCGGAGCTTTTGGCAAAAGGAAGCACGGGGAGTTTCATCGGCCCGCGAGACTAGCCGCCACCTTGGGCGAAGCGATCAAAACAGAATGATAGTTTCGTCAATCTCGCGCCCACTTGACGCCGCATTTTCAGCGACGGCAGCAAAACGCCTCGCCAGTTTGCACCGGCGAGGCGCGTTGCGGAGTGGTGCTGAGTTCGGTGGCTACGCCAGCGCGTTGCGGCGGCGGCGGGCGGCGAGCAGCAGGGTGCCGAGGCCGAGCAGCGCGGCGCTGGCGGGCTCCGGAGCCGCCTGCACGAGGTAGCCGCGCACTTCACCGCCGCCATTCGCGGCCGTGTGGACGTTGACGTATAGCTGGCCGTTAAGCAGGTTGGCCGCCTGGGGAGCAGTGAGCGTGACTTGCCCATTGGTGAGCCCACCCGCGGACGCGCTGGCGTTCCATCCGGGCAGAGTGTCCAGGCCGAGCAGGACCCCCGCGCTTTGCGTAAATGAAACGGGGGCAATGCCAGCGGTGGGACCATGGATATGGCCCGCAGTGGCGTTGCCCGTGAGATTGGTAAAGCCATTCGTGGCACCCCAGGCCAAGTTCAGCGTCAGGAGCAAGGTGACATCGTTGAAGGTGATGCCGGCCCCGACTTCGCCGCCTGAGCCGCCCCCGACGACTGCTGGCACTTCATTGGATCCGCGGAGGCCGATGCCGCCCGCACCACTCAGGTCGAATGGGATGGTGGCCGCGTGAGCGGAGGTAGCCAGCGCGAGCGCCGCCATGCTGGAGGTGATGATTTTTTTCATGGTTCTGTAGTCTGTTTGGTTGGTGTTGGGCCTTCAGGGGAAACCAACGGGGGTGAGTGGGTGAAAGTGGGCAGCTGCCGCGCCCGAGGCAAGAAAAATTATCATCCCTCTTCGCGCACGCCGGCGCTCGCCCGTCCCGCCACTTGCCACCACCGCGAACTCCCTGGCAGGCACCAATTTTCTCATCTTGCGCCGCGCGATTGACTCCGCGTTTTCGCCGCGCATCATGCGCGCCCTTTTGCCACGCCATGATTGAAAAATACATCGTCAAAATCACCCAGGAACTGAAGCTCCAGCCGCGCCAGGTCGCCGCGACCGCGGTGCTGCTCGAGGAGGGCGCGACGGTGCCCTTCATTGCGCGCTACCGGAAGGAAAAGACCGGCGAACTCGACGAGGTGCAGATCACCGCAATCCGCGACCGGCTGGAGCAGTTGGAGGAGCTGGACAAGCGGCGCGAGTCCATCGTCGGCTCGCTCATCGAGCGGAAGCTGATGACGGAATCGCTGCGGGCAAGGATCGACGCGGCGGAGAACATGACGACGCTGGAGGACATCTACCTGCCCTTTCGTCCGAAGAAGAAAACGAAGGCGACGGTGGCGCGCGATCTAGGGCTGG
>JANPHJ010000151.1:0-17777 GCA_031424395.1 Chthoniobacter sp. | reverse complement strand
GCTTCGAGGGCCGCTGGGCCTTTTGCGCGCGGTATCTGCCGGGCGATCCCTGCCACGGACTCACGCGCGAAAAGCTGCTCGATCTCTACCGCACCGCCGACGCCATCCTCAACATCTGCGGCACCCAGGAACTCAACGACGACGTGCGGCAGTGCGAGCGCATCCTTTACGTCGAGAGCGATCCCGGCGTGGAGCAGATCCGCGTGGATAAAGGCGAGCCCGGCCCCATCGAGTATCTCTCGCGCCACCAGGCGCTCTTCACCTTCGGCGAAAACATCGGCACCGATTCGCCGATCCCCACGCACCAATTCCAATGGCTGCCCACGCGCCAGCCCGTCGTCACCGACTTTTGGAAAACCGACGCGCCACCGCCGGGCGGCGCGGTTTTCACCTCGGTCGCGAATTGGAACACCGGCGGGCTCAAAGACATCGAGTGGCGCGGCGACAAGTATCTGTGGAGTAAGTCGCTCGAGTTTTTGAAGTTCATCGAAGCCCCCGCGCGCAGCGGCGAGACCTTCGAACTCGCCACCGACATCAAGGACGCCGCCACCCGCGAACTCTTGCTGGCACAAGGCTGGCGGTTCACGAGCCCCGATCAGATGAGCATCGACCACGATCTCTACCGCCGTTACCTCCAAGACTCGAAAGGCGAATTCACCGTCGCGAAAGACCAGTACGTCCGCCTCAACACCGGCTGGTTCAGCGACCGCACCGCCTGCTACCTCGCGGCGGGCCGACCGGCGATCACGCAGGAAACCGGCTTCACCCGCCACTACGGCGAAAACCGCGGCCTCTTCGCCTTCCGCACCCTCGACGAAATCCCCGAAGCCGTCCGCGCGATCAACGCCGACTACCCCGCCCACTGCCGCGCCGCCTACGAAGTCGCCGCCGAGTACTTCGAGGCCACCAAAGTCCTCGCCTCCCTCCTCGATCGCGCCGGCGTGTAGCGCCGGCGTCTGTGGGGTTTTGCGGGTAGGGAGGGCATCCTGCCCGCCGTCTGCCGCATCCTGCGGAAGACCTCGAATGTCGATGACCGACCTTGCACATTGCGCGCGTCTGACCCCGTTCGATGGTTCGGGCGAGACGCCCGAACCGGCAGGCGAGACGCCCACCCTACCCAAAGATTACCCGACCGTCTCACACGCACAGACCCACAAATCCTCGCCGAATTCCGCCGCCACCCGCTCGCCCAGCGACACCGCATCGTCCTTCGATTTCAGCACCGCAAATACCGTCGCCCCGCTGCCGCTCATCAGCGCGCCTGCGACCTCCGGCTGAGCCAGCAGCCAGCGTTTGAGGTCGGCGAGGAAGATGAACTTCTCGAAAACCGGACGCTCCAGATCGTTGGCCAGTTCGCCCCACGGAAACGTCTGCGCCCCGTACGGCACCTCTGGGATTTCGCGCGCATCTTTCCAGCGCGAAAAGGCCCACGGCGTCGGCACGCCGAAGGGCGGCTTGATCAGCAGCAGCGGCAGCGCGTGCGGAAACCCCACCGGCTCCACCCGCTCGCCACGCCCACGGATCATGGCCGTGCTTTCGTAGATGAAGAACGGCACATCCGAGCCCAGCTCCGCCGCCATCGCCGCGAGCGTGGCGCGCGAAAGCCGCATCCCGAATAGCCGGTCGAGCGCCAGAAGCGTCGTCGCCGCATCGCTGCTCCCGCCGCCGAGCCCCGCGCCGTGCGGGATGTGCTTCGTCAGCGCGATCCGCACGTTCGGCTCCAGCCCCTGCCCCGCGCAGAAAAGCCGCGCCGCGCGCACCGCGAGATTGTCGTCGCCCGTCGGCAGCGACGCGTCATCGCAGGCGAACTCCAGCCCGCCGCTCTCCCGCAGCGTCACGTCCAGCGTGTCGAAGACCGACACGGGACACATCAGCGATTCCAAATCGTGAAACCCATCCGCCCGCCGTCCGAGCACGCGCAGCGACAGATTGATCTTCGCCGGCGCGTGAAACTCCATGCGGCGCGTCAGCGGATATTCCGCGCGCCCACCCGCTGCTTCCCGGCCGCCACCGCCGCCGCGCCGCCACTCACGACTTTCGTGACCTCGCCGGCCATGTCGATGCGCAGCCCGAGTTCCGGCCTTTCGCCGCCGAGAATCGGCGAGGCCCATTTAGCAAACCAGTACGTCTCCCCGCGCAGCGTCGCATGCTCCAGCATCAGCGCCACGATCGCCCGCGGCTCGGGTTTCCCTTTCAAATAATCCTGCGCGATTTTCAACGCACCCTCGATCGGCAGCGCGGGCGCTTTGTCCGCCGCGTGCGTGGTGAAAGCGAACGCCCCAAGCGCGACGACCGCGAAAAACAAACGCGGCGTTTTCATAGGTTGCGATTCACGCAGTTCAGATCCTCAAACGACACCAGCAGCCGCTTCATCGCCGAGTCCTCCGCCGCGCCCAGCCACACCCGCGGATCGTACTGTTTCTTGTTCGGCGCATCCGGCCCTTTCGGGTTGCCGATCTGCCCCTGCAAATAGTCGCGATTCTTCGCCTCGTAACCGCGCACGCCGTCCCAAAACGCCCACTGCACATCCGTATCGAGATTCATCTTGATCGCCCCGTAGCTGATCGCCTCGCGGATTTCCTCCCGCGTCGAACCCGAGCCGCCGTGGAAAACGAAATTCACCGGCTTCGGCCCCGTGCTCAGCGTCTTCTCGATGTAGTCCTGCGAGTCCCGCAAAATCGTCGGCTTCAGCTTCACGTTCCCCGGCTTGTAAACGCCATGCACATTCCCAAACGCCGCCGCGATGGTGAAGTTCGGGCTGATCCTGCTCAGCGTCGAGTACGCCGCCGCGACCTCCTCCGGTTTCGTGTAAAGGCTGGCTTCCTCCACGCCGGAATTGTCCACCCCGTCCTCCTCGCCGCCCGTCACCCCGAGTTCGATTTCGAGCGTCATCCCCATCTTCGCCATGCGTTCCAGATACCGCGCGCAGATTTCCAGGTTCTCGTGCAGCGGCTCCTCCGAAAGATCGAGCATGTGCGAGCTGTAGAGCGACTTGCCCGTTTTGGCGAAAAGCTCCTCGCTCGCCGCCAGCAGCCCGTCCACCCACGGCAGCAGCTTCTTCGCGCAGTGATCCGTGTTTAGCACCACCGGCACGCCATACGCCTTCGCCGCCGCGTCCACGTAATGCGCGCCCGCGATGCCCCCGAGCACTGGCCCGAGCTGGTTCTCGCCCTTCACCCCTTTGCCGATGAAAAACTGCGCCCCGCCATTCGAGAACTGAATCATCGTCGGCGACTTCAGCTCTCGCGCCGCCGCCAGCGTCGCGTTCACCGAGTTGGTGCCGATGCAATTGATCGCCGGGAGCGCGAAGTGGCTGGCCTTGGCGTAGTCGAGCAGCGCTTTCACTTCATCGCCAAAAAGCACGCCCGCGCGGAATCGTTTGTTGTCAGACATGCGCGGCTTCTACCAGACGCACTCCCGGCCGCAAGCCACAACTTCCTCATAGACACTTTTGGATGTTCTCACATCGGGAATCTGAGTGAAAACAACCGATGCACTGATCTCATTGAGCAAGCCACATCACACGCCACTACCTGCAACGTCCTGCGGTCGCCAAAAAAACCTGCGTCCTGTATATGCATGCATTCACATGTGTCTTCACTTTCACCCGCGGTAGCAAACTGCCAATAAAACCACCTGCGTGATCGCGTCAGCCAAAACTAACACTCTTCATCATTCAAATTGCCGGTCGATTCGCAGCCCCGAATAACTTTCACGGCAATCGACTGCCTCCCGGTAAATTTCTAGATGCCGCCTAGCAATTTCGCGCGGATGGCAAAGCTGGCGCAGCGAGTCGAACCGCCCGCCTCGCCTAGAAACTGAAGCTCAAAAGAGATTCCCTCTTCATTGAGTTCGCCCGCCAGTTTCAGCAGTTCATTCTGCTGTTTGCGGACACTCACGACCCCAATATTTAAAAAAATCGGCTAGCAGGAACCGGATGGTGGCAAACCGGTCGGTTCGGAAAAAACTTTCCCCTTAACGCGTTCGGCACACGCCATATTCTGCGCGCGAACGGTTTCGCCAAGTCTTCGGTGTATTGCGAATTACACAATACCCCATCAGTGCGACGGAGCGCTAACGTTTCCAAGCGTTGTGCCAGCCAGTAAAAGGTGAAAAGTTTGGATTTCCAGAGTTGCGCCTGAGCCCGCATCACTCCGTGGAGCGTCAGCACATTGGGAAACCCGGACAACACGGCCGAGATCGCGCACTCTCGTTCAGTGCCTTGTGCATGGACGATATCGGGCCGAATCTCTTTTAGCTTGCGACGAACACCGCGGACACATCCCTGATACAGCGTTCGCATCCAACCCAGCTTGGGCACATGCACACTTTGGAACCAGATGTTTTCCGCGAGTTTAGCTGGTGAGCTACGGGGACGTTGTTGAATACATGAAACAATGTGCAACTCCAGGTCAGGTAAATTAGCAAACCCTTGCAACAACGACTCCGGCGCGGAAAGGAAATACGGCTCTGCCATATCGTATTTCTTGAACGGCTCGCGTTCATCTGTGACCAGTAAGGCGACTTCCAAGCAAACACACCAGTTGAATTCCGCACACTAACTCGTCTGCAAAAGCATGCAGCATTGCAATGAACCAATTATTCAAGATGATGACGCTGCCGTATTCCAGAATCCATTATCGAATGGATTTTACAAACCTGCGAATGCTGTCCTTTACCAGCCATCCCCCCATTTTCACCCAATCCGGCATCCCAAATAGCTCAAAACGGTGGCCGATTGGATAATTCGGCTTGGTCGGGCATTGCCCAAAGTTTAAAACGCGCCGCTGCATTTCGGACAAGTCCGCCATATCCCGAGTATCAAGCAAAATAGCTTCACCGGGAGGCATTCGTGCCGATTGATATTGGCCCAGCAACACCATCCGTAACGGCCCAGAAACAAATGGTCTCGCTCTATGGATAGTTCGATGTCGAAAAGAATCATCGCTCCTCGACGGAGACCATTACAGGTCACGACCTTTTCACGAAACTCATTTTCCCATTCATTCAGCATCTCGGCTCGTCCCAATGTCATTTCCTGAGACCATTTATTACTGCCGGAAACCACTTCCAATCCGCCATCAACAACATTTGTTAGAAAAAGCATCGCACTGAGACTCTTCTCTTCTGATTCGATCACCGTTCTGCTAACACCTGTGTTCTCATCCAAACGCATTGTCTTGTTATCCACATGCCAGTCCATCCTGTCGGAACGTGAGGCATACGTTTGGTAGATACGGTACGACGTCAAATGTACAGGGCTGCCTGAGTAGCGCTCACAGAGTTCTATCAACACTGGATTAGTGTAAACATCAATGATTTCCTTTCCCCATGTAAGAGGATTTTTCAGAAAACGGCGGCACCCATACTGAACAAACCCAAGCTCTCCATTCACGGTTTTACTTCGGAACGGCTGTTCGATCAACCTGCACACCCTCGCTATGAACCCGTCTTGAAATGCCGGCGAGACGATTGCAAATCCGCGTTCCTCAATCGTCTCTAGAATTGAGCCTATAGCAGTTTCGTCAAAGGCAAGCATTGGCCGATTATTACGCTGTTACTTCTGCCATTGGCAATGCGAACCAGACGGCGGCAAAGTTTACCGCGCCGCGGCCGTCGGCGGCCCGCCGAGGAAGCCGTCCTCAAACGCCACCCACGCCGCCAGCCGCTGCCGCAGACGGCGCACCCGCTCGGGTTCGGCGGCGAGCACATTGCGCAGCTCATCGGGATCGGCGGCGAGGTCAAAGAGCGACTCGCGCCCGCTCGTCGCCTCGTAAATGTACTTCCACCGGTCCTCGCGGATGCCGAGCAGGTAGTCATCCACACTCGCCACGAAAAACGTGCGCTCCGGCCGCCCGCTCACGAAGAGGCTGTGGCCCTGCCACGCGTCCGGCACCTCCGCGCCCAGCACATCGGCCACCGTCGGATTCAGATCCACATGGCCGCCGACCGCCGACCGCCGTCCGCCCTCGGGAAACAGCCGCGGATTCCACACCATGAACGGCACATTCACCTCTTCCTGCCACACCGAAAAGCCGTGCCCCTGCTGATCGTGCGGATCGGTGAACGCCTCCCCGTGATCGCCCGTCACCACCACCAGCGTATCGTCCGCCAGCCCGCGCGCCCGCAGCGCGGCAAAGAGGCGGCCGAGCTGCGCGTCCGTCTCGCGCAGCACGTTGAGATATTTCCCCAGCGCCTCGGCGTGCGCGGGCGGCGGCTGGCCTTGGAAAAAATCCACGCGCTCCGCACCCGGCCGCTGCATGTAGGGATTGTGCGTCTGATCCGTCCAGCAGTAGGCGAGGAAAGGCTGCCCCGGCTTTTCATCGATCCACTGGATCAGCCGGTCGATCAGGTAGCGGTCCTCCGCGCCCCACGACGTGAGCTCCGGCGCTTTGAAATCGTGGTAATCCTCCACCGTGTCGTAACCCGCGCCCGCCAGCATCACCTTCTCGCCGCCCCAGTCCATGTCGCCATTGTGCAGATACGCCGTGCGCCAGCCGCGCTTTTTCAGCACCGCGGCAAAAGTCGGCGGCAGCCCGCGCGGCCCGCCATCCGGCGCGTGGACGCCCGGCGCATAGCACCAAGGCAGGCCGGGATAGATGGAAAAATTCACCGCCATGAAAGTGCAGAACGTGTACGGCGCATGCGCATGCACATTGTCGAAAAGCAGCGCGTGCTTTGACTCCTCGGCCAGGTGCGGCGTGGTCGCATAGCGGCTGCCGTACAGGCTCAGATACTTCGTCCCCACCGACTCCAGGATCACCACGATCACATTGCGCGGACGCTCCACCTTTGCCCCCGGTGCAAAGCCCGCGCGCGGCCCCGCGCCACGCTGGCCAAACGGCTGCAGCTCATCCTGATCCTCCGGCAAAAAGTCCCGCGGCAGCTCCCCACGACGCCGCCCCGCCACCCCCACCAAAGTCGAGCGCAGCAGCTCCACATGCGGGCTCAGCACCAGTCGCTGCGCCTTGCGCCCCAGCCCCGCCGCCGGCCCCTGCAGCGAACCCGCCACGATCCACACCCCCACGCACGAGACCATGGCCGGCGAAAAAACGCGCCGCCGCGAACCGCGCAGCGCCACCACGAAAAATGCCACCGGCACCGCCACCATCGCCGCGGCGATGGGCCACGTCAGGCGATCCAGAATGGACGACTTCACCGCCGCGCCCCGCATCAGTCGGAGCAGGTCGAAACTCAGCGGCCGGTCCAGCGACTCGAAGATGCCATAGGCCACCACCCCGTACAGCGCACACCCCGCCGCCCCCGCCAGTACCCCGGTCCGCACCGCCGCCGCCACCCGTGGACGCCGCGCGAAAACCCACGCGCCCGTTTCCCCCACCGCGCCGAGTGCCAGCGCAAACAGCACATCGCGCCACGAAACCCGCGCCAGTTCCAGCGGCCAGACCCACGTGCCCAGTACGCCTAGGGACACCGCCTTTGCCCCCACCAGCACCAGCGCCAGCCAGAAACCCACCCACACCAAAGCCACGGGTGGCCGCCCTGGAAGCAGGGGGCTGGCCGCGTTCGGCGGATGGTCGGCGGAAAGTCGCATGTCGTTTGGTGGCGCTCCATGTGCACCGGGAAGACCCCGCTGTCACGTCTCGCGCTTCGCGACCGCGCCGCCGCCCGGCTTGCCGCCGAGGGGTGCACTTACTCGCGCGTCGTCACAAAGGCGACAATCGCCAGGACGCCGAGCGCAAAAATAGGAACCGCTACAGGCCACATAGTCATGCCGCTGATTGTGCGGCCCGGCCCCCACGTTTGGATAGTGGGGCTACTCGGTATTTCTCGGCCGGCGCGCAACGCCCAGTTTCCCATCACATCCTCCAAATCGGCTGGCCCGGGGCTAGTTCGCCGCCAGTTCGCGTCCCCGGAAAGGGTGCTGGGCGAGGGCAAACTGGGTAAGCGCGCGGCTGATCGAGGTGCGAACGATTTCAATGCGCGCGCCCAAGGGCACGGCGTCGAAGACGCGCACCATATCGCGGGAGCGCATGCGGATGCAGCCATAACTGGCGGGACGGCCAATTTTTCTCTCCTCAGGGGTGCCATGGATATAAATGCCGCGGCCGAAGGCGCGGGCGTTGCTGGCTTCGAGGCCGCGGAGATGCAAGATGCGAGTGACAATGGGATCGCGGCCGGGAGAGTTTGGGCGGAGGATTTCGCCGGTGAAATGCTGGCTCTTGAAGACCGCGCCCTGCGGCGCACCCGCGCCGACTTTCGACGCCACCTCCAGCAGCCCGAGCGGCGTGGCGTAGCTACTCGGGCGGTCGCCGAGGCCAAACTTCGAGGTGGAGACCGGGAACTGCGCGACGCGCTGGCCGTTTTCGATGACGGCGAGCCTTTGCTCAGTCACGCTGACGATGAGCGTGGTGCTGCCAAACATCCGCACCGGCGCGGCGCAGATGGCGAAAAGCGTGCAGAACTTGGCGGCCCATGAGGTCATTTTCATGGGAAACCCAGTTTAGCAGCGACTGTGCCTCGCGCGGGTTTTAATACTTTTCATAACCACGCTCCCCGCGTTCCGCCGCCAGCCGAGATCGGCGCACCCCCTCAGGCCGCGAGCGGCGCACCGGTGTCCCGGCCGGGGAAGCGCAGGCTCGGCATCCACTGCACGAGCGAGCACAGCGCCACGTAGGCGAAGCCCACGAGGAAGAGCGAGAGGAACATCGCGTTCAACCACTGCTCGTGCGCCACGGCGGAGCCGATCAGATAGCTGAAATAGATCGCGAACAGCAGCTCGATGAAGGGCACCACGCTCTTGATCGGGATGTAGCGGGCCTTTTTCCAAGCCTGCGTCTTGCTCTGGATGCCGTATTTCGGCGTGCGCGTGAACTCCGACTGATGGCCCAGCATGGCCTCGATCACCGCGCGCGTGTTGTTGATCGCCAGCCCGATGCCCAGCGCCAGCACCATCGGCAGCAGAAACAGCTCTTTCAGCCAGGTCTGCGGATGCAATTCGCGCTGCGCCACCACGTAGAAAATCGCCGCCGGGAGCGAGGCCGAGAGGTAGATCGGCACATTGATCAGCAGCGCGTGCCAGGAGAAAGCGCCGCCCTCGCCGCCAGTCGCCGGGTGCATGAGGACGCAGAGGAAAAAGAGCAGCAGATACGCGTAATTCGAGGTCAGGTGGGCGGTGGACTCGAGCTTGATGAGCAGCGGCAGCTTCGCGCGCCACACTGCGGGGAGCAGCTTGCGGCAGGTCTGGATCGAGCCTTTGGTCCAGCGATGCTGCTGCGACTTGAAGCCGTTCATGTCCACCGGCAGTTCCGCGGGCGTCACCAGGTCGGGCAGGAAAATGAAGCGCCAGCCTTTGAGCTGCGCGCGGTAGCTGAGGTCGAGGTCTTCGGTCAGCGTGTCGTGCTGCCAGCCCCCGGCATCGGCGATGCAGGAGCGCCGCCAGAGCCCGGCCGTCCCATTGAAATTGAAGAACCGCCCCGCCCGGCTGCGTGCCGTCTGCTCCAGCAGCAGATGTCCGTCGAGGAACATGGCCTGCACCCGCGTCAGCACGGAATACGTCCGGTTCAGATGTCCCCAGCGCGTCTGGATCATCCCCACCTTTGGATCGGTGAAAAAATGCACCGTCTTCATCAGCATGTCCGGCGCGGGGACGAAATCCGCGTCCAGAATCAGCACGAACTCCCCGGTGCATGACTCCATGCCCGCCTCCATTGCCCCGGCCTTGTAGCCTGTCCGGTCGGTGCGGTGCCGCAGCTCGATATCCAGCCCCGTGGCCTTCAGCTCGGCCACCAGTTTCGCCGCGATCGCCGTCGTTTCATCCGTCGAATCATCCAGCACCTGCACCTGCAGCCGGTCGCGCGGATACTCCAGCGCGGCCACCGCCGTCAGCAGCCGCTCGACGACGTAGAGCTCGTTGAAAATCGGCAGTTGCACCGTGATGCGCGGCAGTTGCTCAAAGGTCGCGAGCGGCTGCGGCGGCCGGTTCCGGTGCTTGAGAAAAAGATACACGATCACATAGCGATGCAGCCCATAGAGCGAAAGGCCCGATAGAACGATGAAATAGCAGATGCTCCAAATGGTGTTACCCAAACTTCCTGACATAGTTGTTTTTTTGGCCCATTCGGGCGCGGACAAGCGCGGCATAATGGCGGCGCTCGCCTCATGGTCAAGCGGGAAAAATTCCCCCGAAATCCATTGGGCGACGCCGCTTCAGCGGGCCCATCCGCCTTGCGCCCCGCCGGGTTGATTGAGGCCCCTTTGCGCGCCCCCCACCCCGTGGCACGCCCCTTGCGGGCACAGCGTTGAGACTCGGCTCAGTGCTCGGCCGGTTCCAAGTCAAATCCGCGCAGGCTGATTTCCCCTTCGGAGCCGCCGGGGACTCCGGCCGGGCCACCACCCCTGTCCCATTCCATGAACCGCATTTCCCTCACCGGCCCCCGCCCGCTTTACACGGGCTCCGCAGGCGGGGGCGGCGGGTCGCTGTCCCGCCCCGCAGACCTGGACGGGCGCTGCTCCGGCTGGCGGGCTGCGTGACCGCACGATGAACCCGCTAGCCTCCCTCCAGAACCGCTTCCGCGACCTGCCCATCAAATGGAAAGTCATGGTCGTGACCTGCACCGCCAGTCTCGTCGCGATCCTCGCCGTGGCCGGGGGGCTTTATCTTTTTCAAGTGCGGAACTTCCGCGAAACCCACCGGCGCGAGCTGGCAGCGCTCGCAGCCATCATGGCGGACAACTGCGCCACGCCGCTCACCATCCATGACCCGAGGACCGCCGCGGCAGTCCTGGCCCCGCTGCACGTCAAACCCGACATCAAAAACGCCGGCGTACTTGCTGCCGACGGGCAAGAGTTTGCCTCCTTCGGGGGCGACGACGAATGCCCGCCGCCGCCGCCCGGCGCGCCCGCCGGCGTCATCGACCGTGGCGGGACGTGGACGGTCGTTCAGCCCATCCTGCTCGACGGCACGCGCCTCGGCACCTTTTTCATGGACGTGGATTTCGCCGGCCCGCGCGCCGCGCTGCAGCGCGTCTATCTCGGCGTCACCGCCGCGGTGCTCGGCGGCTCGCTGGCTCTGGTCGCCCTGCTCACCATGCAGCTGCAGGAGTTCATCGTGCGCCCCATCCGGCTGCTCGCCGCAGCGAGCGCCGCGGTGGCCCGCGACCACGACTTTTCGGTGCGGGTGGATGCTCGCGGCACGGACGAGCTCGGCCATCTCACGCGCGCTTTTAATGACATGCTCGGCCAATTCCAGGCGCAGGACACCGCCCTCCAGGGCGCGCAGCACAAGCTCCGGCAGCAGGTGAATGCGCTCCAGCGCGAGGTCGGCGAGCGCAAGCGCGCGGAGGCCGCGCAGGCCCGGCTGGCGGCGATCCTCGAAGGCACCTCCGATTTCGTCAGCAGCGCCAGCCCCATGGGCCGCGCATTTTACCTGAACCGCGCGGCCCGCGAAATGGTGGGGCTCGGCCCGGACGAGGACTTTTCCATGATGACCATGTCGGACTTCCATCCGGGATGGGCCGCCCGGATCGTCTCCACCGAAGGTCTGCCCGGCGCGATCCACGACGGCTCGTGGACGGGCGAGACGGCGCTGCGGCATCGCGACGGGCGGGAGATTCACGTCTCCCAAGTCATCATCGCGCACAAGCATGAGAACGGCGCGGTCGAGTATTTCTCCACCGTCATGCGCGACATCACCGGGCAGCGCCAGGCCGCGCAGGCCCTGCGCATGGCGGAGGCTAAGTTCCGCGGCCTGGTGGAGCAGCTCCCCGCCATCACCTACCACGCCACGCTCGGCGAGACCTGCTCCTGGTCCTACGTCAGCCCGCAGATCACCTCCCTGCTCGGCTTCACCACCGGGGAATGGCTGGCCTCGGACCGGCTCTGGTTCGAGCACATCCACCCCGACGACCGCGCCATCCCCATCGCTGCCGAAGCCGTCGCCGAGCGCACCGGCAGTTTCCTTGCCGAGTACCGCATGTTCACCCGCCACGGCGAGCTGCGCTGGTTCCGCGACCAGGCCGTCTTTGTGCCGGAGGCGGAGGAAAAGCGGTGCGCCCTCTACGGCGTCATGATGGACATCACCGAGGCCAAGGCCGCCGAGGCGCAGCTCGCGCAGCTCAATGTGCAACTGCTCGAAACCTCCCGCGCCGCCGGCATGGCCGAAGTCGCCACCGGCGTGCTGCACAATGTGGGCAACGTGCTCAACAGCGTGAACGTCTCCGCCAGCCTCGTGCTCGAAAAACTGCGCCGCTCCAAAGCCCCGAACCTCGCCAAAGCCGCCGCCTTGCTCGCCGGCCAAAACGGCAGCCTCGCGCACTTCCTCACCACCGACCCGGACGGGCGGAAGCTGCCCGGCTACCTGGCCAAACTCGGCGAATATTTCATCGCGGAAAACACCGCCCTGCTGCGCGAAGTCGGCCAGCTCGGGCAAAACATCGAGCACATCAAGGAAATCGTGGCTATGCAGCAAAGCTACGCCAAGGTCAGCGGCGCCTTTGAGAATCTGCCGCTCGACCGCCTCGTCGAGGACGCCCTCGGCATGCACGCCGGCTCCTTTGAGCGCCACGGCATCGTCATCGAGCGCCGCTTCCGCCCCGCCCCGCTGGCGCGTGTGGATCGGCACAAGGTGCTGCAAATCCTCGTCAACCTCCTCAGCAACGCCCGGCAGGCCCTCGATGAGACGGCGCGTCCGGACAAGCGGATCGCGATCGCCATCGAGCCGGCCGGGGCGTGCGTGCGCATCGCAGTGGCCGACAATGGCATCGGCATCCCGCCGGAGAATCTCGCCCGCATCTTCGGCCACGGCTTTACCACCAAGCAGACCGGCCACGGCTTCGGCCTCCACAGCGGCGCGCTCGCTGCCAAGGAAATCGGCGGCACCCTCACCGTCTCCAGCCCCGGCCCCGGTCGCGGCGCCACCTTCACCCTCTCGCTGCCCGCCGCCCCGCCCCGCCCATGAAACCGCCCACTCTCAGCCCGCCGAACAACCGCATCCTCGTCATCGACGACAACCCCTCGATCCACGAAGACTTCCGCAAAATCCTCAGCCCCGGCGACGCCCAGCTCGCCGACGAACTCGACGCCGACGAAGCCGCGCTCTTTGGCGACGCGCCCAGCATCTCGCGGCAGTGCAGCTTTGAAATCGACTCCGCCATGCAGGGGCAGGAGGGCCTCAAAATGGTCGAGGCCGCCCTGGCCGCGGGCCGCCCGTATGCCATCGCCTTTGTCGATATCCGCATGCCGCCCGGCTGGGATGGCGTGGAGACCATCCAGCACCTCTGGGCCAGCTACCCGGAGCTGCAGGTCGTCATCTGCACCGCCTACTCCGACTACTCGTGGAATGAGATCACCGCCCAGCTCGGCGCGACTGACAAACTGCTCATCCTGAAGAAGCCGTTCGACAACGTGGAGGTGCTCCAGTTTGCCCACGCGCTCACGGAAAAGTGGGCGCTCAGCCACCGGCTCAACGGCCGGCTGCAAGACCTCGACCGCATGGTGGATGAGCGCACCCGGGACCTGGTGACGGCCAACACCAAGCTCGAAACCGAGGCCGCCGAGCGCGAACACGCCCAGGCCGAGCTGCGGCGCTCCGAGGAGCGTTTTGCCAAAGCCTTTCGCGCCAGCCCCGTGCCCATCGCCATCCAGCGGCTGGACGACCAGCGCTACCTCGATGTGAACGACAGCTTTCTCACCCTCACCGGCTACCGCCGCGAGGAACTCATCACCGGGGCGCCGCCCGCCATCCAGCTCTGGAGCCCCGCCGCGCGGCGCGACGAACTGCTGGCCCTGCTCGGTCCGCACGGGCCGGTGCGCGCGTTTGAGGGGCAGTTCCTTTCCAAGCACGGCGAGCCGCGCGACGTCGTCGTGTCCGCGGATGTCTTCGACGTGGGCGATGACCGCTGCACGCTCCTGCTCGCCGAGGACATCACCGCCCGGCTCGCGCTCGAAAAGCAGCTCCGCCGCTCCCAAAAACTCGAGGCCGTGGGCCAGCTCGCCGCCGGCGTGGCGCATGACTTTAACAACCTGCTCACCGTCATTCAGGGCCACGCCACCCTCCAGCTCGCCGCCAAAAACCTCGACAGCCATCTCGCCGACTCGCTCAACGAAGTGGCCCTCGCCGCCGACCGCGCCGCCGCCCTCACCCGCCAGCTCCTCGCCTTTGGCCGCAAGCAACTCCTCCAGCCCCGGCTCATCGACCTGAACTACGTCATCCGCCGCCTCACGAAGATGCTCTCCCGCCTCATCGGCGAAACCATCGTGCTCGGCTCCGACCTCGCCGAGCACTTGCCCGCGCTGTGCGCCGACGAGGGCAACATCGAGCAGATCCTCGTCAACCTCGTCATCAACGCCCGCGACGCCATGCCCGGCGGCGGCACCATCTCCATCGCCACCGCCGTGACCGAGGTGGACGCCGCCCGCGCCGCCGTCAACTCCGAAGCCCGCACCGGCACCTTCATCCGCCTCACCGTCACCGACTCTGGCTCCGGCATGGCGCCCGAGACGCTCAGCCACCTGTTCGAGCCGTTTTTTACCACCAAAGAAGTGGGCAAAGGCACCGGTCTCGGCCTCGCCACGGTCTATGGCATCGTCCTCCAGCAGGAAGGCTGGATCGAGGTCGCATCCGCCCTCGGTGCCGGCACCACCTTCCGCATCTACCTGCCGGCCATTGAAGGCCAGGTCGCGCAAAATCCCGAAACGGAAGCCGCGCCCCCCTCCATCTCCGGGGATGAAACCATCCTCGTCGTGGAGGACGAAGACGCCGTGCGCAGCATCGTCCAGGTCATCCTCGAAGACTACGGCTACCACGTCCTCGAAGCCGCGCACGCCACCGAGGCCCTCGCCGTCTGGGCGCAGCACCGCGACACTGTGCAGCTCCTGCTCACCGACGTGATCATGCCGGGCGGCATCACCGGCTGCGAACTCGCCGCCCGCCTGCGCGTGGACGACCCCAAGCTCAAAATCGTCATGACCAGCGGCTACAGCCGCGACGTCGTGAACCGTGACCTCTTCGACGCCCAAGGCATCCACTACGTCTCCAAGCCCTACCGCGCCCACGAGATCGTCCGCGCCGTCCGCCAGTGCCTCGACACCGCGTAGAAAATTCCTGCTGCAAAACACGCCTGACTTTGGAAGAGTCCGCCATGCACATCCCCGCGCGCTGGCCCGCCCTGGCCGTCCTCGGCTTCCTCACCCTCGCCTCCGCCTCCGGCGAAAAGCCCGCGCAGGCCGACCTCGACCACATCCGCGAAGAACTCGGCGTCAACTCCTTCACCGCGCCCTCCATCCAGCTCATCTTCCAAGAGCTCAACGCCCTCAAACCCATCCCCTTTGAAAAAGCCTGGCGCGACCTGCCCGACGCCATTCCCCAGGACCGCGCCCGCCTCGCCCTCAGCGCCGGCGCCGTCATCGCCGACGGCTTCCTCGCCGTCACCGCCGAGAAACAGTCCCGCATCGAACCTGTCGGCCGCACCCTGCTCAAGCTCGCCAAAGGCCTCGGCGTCGCCGAGCACGTCAACAAACACAGCCGCAGCATCCTGGAAAAAGCCGCCCGCGCGCAGTGGGACGACATCCGCGCCGAACTCGTCCGCACCCAGGGCGATGTCGAAGCCGCCCTGCTCGGCCTCAAGGATGAGGAAATCGCCCACCTCGTCGCCCTCGGCGGCTGGCTCCGCGGATTGGAAATCACCACCAGCATCGTCAGCGAAAACTACACCCCCGAGCGCGCCCGCCGCCTCATCCAGCCCGAGCTGATGGATTACTTCCTCGACCGCGTCGGCACGATGAACCCCAGCTTCAAAAAAACCAAACTCGCCGCCGTCCTCGAAAAAAACCTCAAGCAAATCAAGCGCCTCACCACCAAGCCCGTGAACACCCCCATCGAGCCTGACGAGGTGAAAGAAATCCGCAAACTCATCCGCGAAATCAACGGCCTCATCGCGGGCGGCGAGGATTAGGCATCGCTGAACTTTCCCCTGTTTTAGGGGCTCCGTTCTCCCATTTTTTTTGCAATTCGCAAAATTCGCGGCAAAGAGCATTGCGCTCTGGCGGCAGGTAGTTTGCTGCGTCGCACCAAAGACTTTTTAACGCCATGAAAACGAAGCTGCCCCTCCCCTCTCCACAACCTGCGCGCGCGGATACTAGCGCGACGAGCCAGTCCACAGGTCAGCGGGAAAATGACCGGGAGGTTGCGGGCAATGTTTGTTCACGCCTGCTGCTGGCCGCGATGGTGGCCTTTCGCGACGGGAATTTTTCGGTGCGCCTCCCGGCGGACTGGACGGGCGACGAAGGGCGGATTGCCGAGGCGTTTAACCAAGCCATCGGATACGAGGATCATATTTCCCGTGAAGCGAAGCGGCTGATGACGACGGTCGGAAAGGAAGGCCGGCTCCGGCAGCGGATGTCGCTGCCGGGCGCCACCGGCGAATGGGCGATCAAGGTGGAGTCGATTAACACCCTGATCGACGACTTGGTGCGGCCCACGGCCGACGTGGCCCGGACCATCGGCGCGGTGGCGAAGGGCGATCTTGGTCAGTCGATGGAACTGGAGGTGGACGGGCGCGCGCTCAAGGGGGAGTTCCTGCGGTCGGCCAAGCTCGTCAACACGATGATCGACCAGCTTTCGGTTTTCACGTCTGAGGTGACCCGCGTCGCCCGTGAGGTGGGCACGGAGGGCAAGCTCGGCGGCCAGGCGCAGGTGAAGGGCGTTTCGGGCGTGTGGAAGGACCTCACGGAATCCGTGAACCAGATGGCGGGAAACCTCACGGCGCAGGTGCGCAACATTGCCGACGTGACGATCGCCGTCGCCAACGGCGATCTTTCCAAGAAAATCACGGTCGATGTGCGCGGGGAGATTCTGCAACTCAAGGAGGCCACCAATACGATGGTCGATCAGCTCCGCTCATTTGCCTCGGAAGTGACGCGGGTGGCGCGCGAGGTCGGCACCGAAGGGCGACTCGGTGGGCAGGCGGTGGTGCCGGGCGTGGCTGGCACTTGGAAGGATCTGACCGACTCCGTGAACGCGATGGCCTCCAACCTCACCGGCCAGGTCCGCAACATTGCGGCCGTGACCACGGCGGTCGCGCGCGGCGATCTCTCGCGAAAGATCACGGTCGATGTGAAGGGGGAGATTCTCGAACTGAAGGAGACGATCAACACCATGGTCGATCAGCTCAACAGCTTCTCGGCTGAGGTCACGCGCGTGGCCCGGGAAGTCGGCACGGAGGGCAAGCTCGGCGGCCAGGCCGCGGTGCCCGGCGTGGCCGGCACTTGGAAGGATCTCACGGACTCGGTGAACTCGATGGGCTCCAATCTTACGGCCCAAGTGCGCAACATCGCCGAAGTCACCACGGCGGTGGCGCGCGGTGACTTGAGCCGGAAGATCACCGTCGATGTGAAGGGCGAGATTTTGGAGCTGAAGAACACGATTAACACGATGGTCGATCAGCTCAACGGCTTCGCCTCGGAAGTCACCCGCGTGGCCCGCGAGGTCGGCACCGAGGGCAAGCTCGGCGGACAGGCCGCAGTGCCCGGCGTGGCGGGGACTTGGAAGGATCTCACCGATAACGTGAACTTCATGGCGTCGAACCTGACGGGGCAGGTCCGCAACATCGCGGAGGTCACCACCGCCGTCGCGAACGGCGATCTTTCCAAGAAGATCACGGTCGATGTGAAGGGCGAGATTTTGGAGCTGAAGAACACCATCAACACGATGGTCGATCAGCTCAACGCCTTTGCTGGCGAAGTGACGCGCGTTGCCCGTGAGGTCGGAACCGAAGGCAAGCTCGGCGGTCAAGCGCAGGTCGCGGGCGTCGGCGGGACAT
>JANPHJ010000150.1:0-20432 GCA_031424395.1 Chthoniobacter sp. | reverse complement strand
GCGACGTGTTTCACGTCCTGGCCGACGGCGGTGACGATGCCGCCGACCTCATCGCCGAAGATGCGCGCGTCCGGCGCTTCGCCGGGATAAAGCGCGAGCGCCTTGAGCACGTCGCGGAAATTCATCCCCGCGGCCTTAACGTCGATGAGCACCTCGCCGGGCCCGCACGGCGGCAGCGCGAAGGGTGCAAAGCGCAGCGTGTCGAGATGCCCGCGCTCGCGCGATTCGAGGCGCAGCGGCACGGACGGATCGAGCCACTGCTCATCCGCCGGACGGCCGCGATCGAGGCGCTGCACGTAGCGCGCCTCGCCGCGGAAAGCGGTCTCCCGCTCGGCGTCCGCGCGGAGCAGCTCGCCCCACAGCAGCGCGTCGTCGGCGGTGGAAATTTCCGGCGGCAGGTCGATGCCGCGGCAGGAGAAATTCGGATGCTCATTGAGCATCACGCGCAGCAGGCCGAGGGCGGGCGCTTGCGCGACGGCGGTGGCGTGCACCTCGCGGCCGGCGGGCTGCGCGCCGCGGGTTATGAGGTCGAAGCGGAGCTTCGCCGTGGGGCGCGCGACTTCGAGCGCTTGCGTGAGATGGAGCAGCGCATCGGTGCCCATGAGCGCGCTGTCGGCGTCCGTGGAGTCGAGCGTCCACAGCCAGACCATGCGCTCGGGCGGCGCGTCGTCGGCGCAGGCGGCGAGGAGCTGCGTCCAGTCGGCGGGTGTTTCCCCCGCGAGGGTGAAAGTGTCCGCGTCCGGCTGCGCGAATTTTTTCCCGCGCCGGGCAACGCGGCACCGGAGGCCCGCGGCGCGCAGCCGCGAAATCAACGGGTCGGCAAGCCCTGAAGCGTCCGCAAAGACGAGCCACGATTTTTCCACCGGCGCGTCGGTGCCGACCGGCTCGGGAGCGGCTTCCTGCCAAGGTTTGCGGGCGAGGAGGCCGATCTGGCCTTCGCCACCGGTCGGGCCGATGAGGCCGGGCAGCGACGCCGTTTCACCAAAGCCCGTCTCGCGCAGCACACGCTCCCACTGCGCGCGGTCGAGCAGCGGATGCGCGGTGCGCAGATCGCGGTCGGTGAAACGCCACCAGCCGCTCGTGAGGCCGAAGACCGCGTCCGTCCACAACTGCGGCGTGGCCGTGTCCATGAAGACGAGGCTGCCGCCGGGCGCGAGCAGCGCGTGCAGTTCGCGCAGCGTGGCGCGCACGTCGCTGACCGCGTGCAGCACGTTGGTGCCGATGACGAAGTCAAACGCGCCCGCGTCGAAGCCCTGCGCGGTGGCGGGTTTTTCGAGGTCGAAAATCTTGCATTCCACCTCCGGGAAAGCGGCGAGCTTTTGCAGCGCGCCGGGGAAGAAGGCTGCCGACACATCGGTGAACGTGTAGGCGTGCAGCCCGCGCTCGAGCAGCGGCAGAACGTGGGCGGTGAGGCCGCCGGTGCCCGCGCCGATTTCGAGAATGCGCAGGCCGCGCCCCTCGGGCAGCGCGCGCGCCGCGGCCTGCACGGCGGCGGCGATGGCGGCGAGCCAGTGGCTGGTATAGAGGCCGTCGCCATAAAACTGATCGAGCAACTCCGCGCCGACGCCGGCGAAGAGCACCTGCACGGCGTCCTTTTCGCCGCGCAAAATGGGGCCGAGTTCGGCGCAGTTGGCGGCGCAGAGGAGGCCCTCAGCGAGGTGGCCAGAGTGTTGCGCGATGAAGCTGCGCAGCGCATCCGGCGCGGCGTCGGCGGCCGGGGTGAAAGCCGCGGTCGGCTGCCAGCCGGCGGATTTTTTCTCCAGCAAACCGCGCTGCGTGAGATTGGCGGTGAGGCGGGCAAAGACGGGCTGCATCGGCGCGCTCACGCGGAGGGAATCTGCGGAGAACGGTGTGCCGACAACCGCGCCCATGGCGCGCAGGCCGCGGGCGAGCTGGACGGCGGCGAGGTCGTCGCCGGCGGCCATGGCGGCCTGGAGTTCGGTGCGGCCGCGGGTGGCGATGACTTCATCGAGGGCGAGGTGCGCGGCGTCGTGAAGCTGGGCCAGCGGCACGGGCGGCTGCGCGGGCGGGCGCGTGGTTGGCGTGCGCTCCCAGGCGACGTGGTAGAGGACGTCGCGGGTGCCGCCGGGCGCGCCGGCGCGGCGGACATTGGCGACGCTGATCGCGCGGAAACCATCGACGACCACGCAGGGCTGGCCGGCGTCGTCGAAGAGGGCGATGCGGCCTTCGAGAAACTCGTCGTTGCACTGCTGCACTGCGGCGCGGACCACGGCGACCGCGCCGGGCGAGCGGAGGAAAAGGATGCGGGCGAAACGGACGGGGAGTTTCATCCGCGACTTGCGATCCTCGATAGTGTGCGCGCCCGCGGAAAAGACCTGCAGCGCGCCGTCGAAGAGCACCGGATGCACGGGATACTCCGCCGCGCGGGCGGCGATGTTTTCCGACAAAGCCACGCGGCCCGCCGAGCGCCCGGCACCCGCCGCGAGTTCGCGGATGGGGCGGAACTCTTCGCCGTAGCGCAACCCGAGGTCGCTCATGCGCCCATAGAATTCATCCACCAGCACCGCCGCCAAACCCTCGGCCAGCGGGCTTTCCGGGGCCGCGGTGGCAAAGGCTGACTCGGTGCGTTCGCCGCGCAGCGCGCCGACGACGTGGAGCGACCAGGAGGCGCCCTGATCAAAACGGCTTTGGATGGCGAAGGTGCGCTCGGTCGGATCGTAGGACAGCTCGAGCTGCACGCCGGAGGCCGGGTCGGGCAGGATGAGCGGTTTGCGGATTTCAAAATCCTCGATGACAAAAGGCCGGCCCTCAAACAACTGCACGCCGGCCTCCAGCGCCATTTCGACGAAGGCGGCGGCGGGGAAGATGACGTGGCTTTCGACCTTGTGGTCTTTGAGGAAAGCCAGGTGCCGGCCATCGAGGCGGGCGGTCCAGGTGGGCGTGGCGCGAGGCAGGCGGAAGTTGAGCAAGCCTCGGCCGCCCGCCGCGAGGCGGCCTTCGTGCCAGTCACTCGCTTCACTCCACCAGCGGCTCTTGTCCCATGCGTACGCCGGCAATGTGAGCAGGCGGCGCGAGGGCGTCATCGCCGCGAAATCCAGCATCACGCCCGCGCTGTGCAGATCCATCGCGGTTTCCAGCAGTGACTCATGCTCCCGTTCGCGACGCGCAGAGGAGAGTACGGACACCTTTGCGTTCCGGCCTGAAAGGCATTCCTGAATCGAATGCACGAGCGCGGGGTGCGAGCCGATCTCCAGCCACACATCCACGCCGAAATCTGCGAGTGCCTCCACTGCCGACGCAAACAGCACCGGCTGGCGGATGCCGCGGCCCCAATGCGCGGCGAGACATTCCGGACCGGAGCAGCGCCGGCCCGTCACGGTGCTGAAAAATGGCACCGTCTCCGGATGCGCCTCCATGTCGGCCAGGGCCTCCTCGATCTGATCCACCGCCGGCTGCATCAAGGCGTGGTGGAAGGGATGCGCCACGCGGAGGAAGCGCGCGAAAATCCCCTGCGACTCCAGCTCGGCGGCGATGGCCTCCAGCGAGGGTCGCAGCCCCGAGAGCGTGAGCGAACGCGGCGCATTGAACGCGGCGATGGACACGGTGCGGTCGTGGCGGGCGATGATCGCCTGCGCTTCGTCGGCGTTCATGCCCACCGCGAGCATCGTGCCCTCATCCCGCGCGCAATCTTCCATGAACCTCGCCCGCAGAACGATCACCTTGGCCGCCCACTCCAGGCTGAGCACGCCGGCCGCACACGCGGCCGCCACCTCCCCGGTGCTGTGGCCCACGATGGCCACGGGTTGCACACCCCACGCCTTCCACAGATCCGCCAGCGCCACCTGCATGGCGAAGATCGCAGGCTGCAGCACTTCCGTGCGGTGCATGTGCGAATCCTTTTCCGCACGCCCGAGCTCCTCGAGAAAATCAAAGCGCGCCCACTGATTGATGGCCGCGGCGCAGCGTTCCATGCTCTCACGGAAGACCGGTTCGTGGCGCATCAGCTCGCGGCCCATGCCCCACCACTGCGGGCCCTGACCACTCATGACAAAGGCGACGCGCGGCGCGTGTTCGCGACGCGGGGAGAAGGAGGTGCGGACTTTCGGGCTCTCCTGCTTCACCCCGAACGTGTCGAGTTCCTGCACCAGCCCGGTCATCGAACTCGTGACGACGTTCAGCCGGTAGGGATGGTGATTGCGCCGGGCACCGAGGGAATAAACGAGATCGGGCAGGAGCGGAGAATCGCCATTTGCATGCGCGCGCTCGTCGAGCCACTTCGCGAGCTGCAACGCGGAGCTGCGCAGCGCCTCCTCCGAGCGGGCGGAAAGCGTGATCGGCCAGGCGCGCTCGGTCGGAGTTTTAGAATGTTCGCGGGGTGCGTGGGGCGGCGCTTCCTCGATGATGACGTGGGCATTCGCACCGCCGAAGCCGAACGAATTCACGCCTACGAGGCGCCGGCCATCCGTCTCGGGGAAGGGCTCCAGCGCGGTGTTCACGCGGAGCTTCAAGTCCTCGAAATCAATGTGCGGATTCGGCGTTTCGAAATGGAGATTGGCCGGAATCTGGCGGTGCTTGAGCACGAGCACCGCCTTCACGAGTCCGGCGACGCCGGCGGCGGTTTCCAGATGGCCGAGGTTGGTTTTCACCGAACCGATCGTCAGCGGAGCATCAGCCGGGCGGTCCGCGCACAAGGCCGCGGCAAGCGCGTGGGCCTCGATCGGATCGCCGACCGCGGTGCCCGTGCCGTGCGCTTCGACAAAACCGATCTGCGACGGCGCGATGCCCGCATCGGCGCAGGCATCCTGGATGAGCCGGGCCTGCGCCTCGGTGCTCGGCAGCGAGATGCCGTTGGTGTGCCCGTCCTGATTGGTCGCCGTGCCCACGATCACGCCATGGATCGGATCCCCGTCGGCGATGGCCTGCGAGAGACGCTTGAGCAGCACCATGCCCGCGCCTTCGCCGCGGACAAACCCGTTGGCCGAGGCGTCGAACGCCTTGCACTTGCCATCCGGAGAAAGCATCGAGGCCTGCGAAAAGCCGATAAACCCGCCGGCCGTAATCATCACCGTCACCCCTCCGGCCAGGGCCGTGTGCCCACGGCCGGAGCGGATGTGCTCGCACGCCGCATGCACCGCGGTGAGCGCGGAAGAGCACGCCGTGTCCATGGCCACGCTCGGGCCGCGAAGGTTGAGGCAGTACGAAATGCGATTGGCGGCGATACTATGCGCGCTGCCGGTCGGCGAATGCGCGGAAATCCCCGCGGAGTCGAAAGGCGTGCCCTGAATGATCTGATAGTCGTTGTGCGAGATGCCGACGTACACGCCGATGTCCGTGCCCTTTTCAAAATCGAGCACGAGGCCCGCGTCTTCGATCGCCTCCCAGGCCGTCTCGAGCAGCAGCCGCTGCTGCGGATCGACGTAGGGTGCCTCGCGCGGGGAGATACCGAAGAACTGCGGGTCAAATTGATCGATCCCGTCCACAAATCCACCGCGCTTGGCGATGGATTTTCCCGCCAACCCCGGCTCGGGGTCGTAATAGCGCTCCACATTCCACCGGGCTGCCGGCACTTCGCCGACCGCCTCGCGGCCCTCTTTCAGCAGTTTCCAAAAAGACTCCGTGTCATTGACGCCGCCGGGAAAGCGGCAGCCAATGCCGATGATGGCAATTCCTTCTTTGTGCATGAGTAAAATTGAAGACTGCTAAGCGTGCGGGCGGTTAATGTTCGTTCTGTAATCGCAACAAGTGGGAGCGTCACGGCTGTTTTTTCCACGCAATGTGTTTCGCGCTGCGTTTCCTCTGATATGAAAAACCATTGCGTGTCGCCTTCGCTCTAAACTAGAGCATCACCCCATGTGTGGCATCGCAGGCATTATTGATTTGGGCGGACAGCGCGCAGTGCCGGAGGGCGTGGCGCGGGCCATGGCCCAGGCGCTCTTTCATCGCGGGCCGGACGAGGAGGGGTTTCTCGTGCGGCCGGGGCTGGCGCTGGCTTCGCGGCGGCTGAGCATCGTGGGGCTGGCCGACGGGCAGCAGCCGATGGCGAATGAAGACCAGAGCGTTTTCACGGTTTTCAATGGCGAGCTTTTCGACCACGCCGAGCGGCGCGCGGAGCTGGTGGGGCGCGGGCACCGGCTGCACACGCACTGCGACACGGAGATCATCCCGCACCTTTGGGAAGATCACGGCGCGGGCATGTTCGAGCGGCTGCGCGGGCAGTTTGCCGTCGCGCTGTGGGATGCGAGAAAGCGGCAACTCACGCTGGGGCGGGACCGCTTTGGCATCGCGCCGCTGTACTGGACGCGGCAGGGCGACTGGCTGCTTTTCGCCTCGGAGATTAAGGGGCTGCTCGCCTCGGGGATGGTGCCGGCGCGGCCTGACCGGCGCGGCATCAATCATGTGTTCACGTTTGCCGCGATGCCGGGGCCGGTCACCGGTTTCGAGGGTGTGCAACTCCTGCCGCCGGGCCGCTTTTTGCAAATCACGCCGGGCGCCGACGGCGCGGGCGAGGCGAAGATCGAGGAGCACGCGTACTGGCAGATGGACTTCCCCGACGCGGGCGACGAAGACCCCGGCGGCGACCCGAAAAAGCTGGTGGATAATTTTGAAAAAGTCCTGCTGCACGCGGTCGAGGAACGGCTGCGGGCGGATGTGCCGGTGGGCGCATACCTGTCTGGTGGCGTGGACTCGAGCATGATCGTGGCCATGGCCTGCCACCTAAAAGGGGCGGCGATCAACACGTACACCATTCGCGTGGATTCGCCGGGGCTCGATGAGCTGGAGGCCGCGAGCCTGACCGCGCGGCACGTCGGGACGAAGCCGCCGGTGGTGCAGGAATTCGGCGCGCGCGAAGCGGTGGAGACATATCCGGCGCTCATTCACGCGGCGGAGGCACCGGTCATCGACACCTCATCCGCAGCCCTGCTCCTGCTCGCGCGGCGGGTGCATGAGTGCGGGCAAAAAGTGGTGCTCACCGGCGAGGGCGCGGACGAGTGGCTGATCGGCTACCCGTGGTACAAAGCGTCGAAAGTGCTCGGCTGGCTCGATGCCATTCCCGGCCTGCCGCTGAGCGACCGCGCGCGGCGGGGTTTTCTGGCGATGAATGATGTGCCGCAGTTTCCGGCGGAGTTCCGGCGCGAGCAGGAGGCGTCCGTCGGCGGGCCGAATGCGTGGATCGACGCCTACGGGCTCCTCGGGGTTTCGAAGCTGCGCTTTTACGGCGAAGAGATGCGCGAGGTGTTGGCGGCCGCGAACCCGTGGGCCGACCTGCAAATGCCCGTGGAGCGCGCGCGGCGCTGGCATCCGCTGAACCGCGGCGTGTGGGTGGCGGGCCGCGTCACGCTCGCGGGGCACCTGCTCCAGGGGAAAGGCGACCGCGTGGCCATGCACTCGTCGGTCGAGGTGCGGTATCCGTTTTTGGACGAGGACGTTTTCGACTTCACGGCGCGGCTGCATCCGCGGTGGAAACTGCGCGGTTTCCGCGACAAACATCTGCTGCGGCTGCTGGCCGAGCGCTGGGTGCCGCGGAGTGTGGCGCGGCGGCACAAGGTCATCTTCCGTGCGCCGCTGGACAGCTTTCACCTGGAGCCGGAGCCGGTGTATGTGGGGCAGCTTTTGAGCGAGGAGTCGCTGCGCCGCACGGGCTACTTCGGCGTGGCAGCGGTGACGCATTGGCGGCGGGCCTTTCGGCAAATGCGGGCCGGGTCGCTGCCGCGGCTGTCGGTGGAGATGGGGCTGGCCGCGGTAGTGGCGACGCAGCTTTGGCATCATCTCTATATGGGCGGCGGACTGTGCGAGGTGCCGGTGCCGTCGCTGGGCAAAGGGTGAGCCGCGCGGGTGCGCGCGCTGCGATGTCGGGCGCTGCTGGCGTGCTGCATGGCCACCGAAATGGCGCCGGTCTTTGCAAGGCCGCTCAGCGCAGCTTGGCCAAAACCTCGCGGGCCCGGAGCTTTGCCTCGGCGTCGTCTTTCTCGAGCTCGGGCATGGCGAGGCCGCGGTTCAGTGAACGGCGGGCGGCGTCTGTCTGGCCCATCTGCGCGTAGATGCGGCCGAGCTCAATGTGGTGCATGAGGCGGTTGGGATTGATGGCGACGGCTTTCTCCAGGCACTTCGCCGCGGTTTCATTCGAGCCCACCGGCAGCGAGCCGTAGATGGCCCCGGCGAGCGCGCGTTTCACCCCGCCCACGTCGGCGAGCAGGCGGTGCCAGCGGCCGAGGAGATTCCATGCGAGATCATTGCGCGGATCGAGTTGGAGCGCCCGGTCCACCGCGGCCTTGATGCGGGGCGAAGCGGCCACCTGTTCCTTGGCGCCTTCCATCGGCAGCATCTTGCCGTAGCTGATGGCGACCGAGAGCTGCGCCTCGGAATCATTCGGCCCGCGCGCCGCCGCGCGCTGCGCATAGTCGAGCCCGAGACCGCCGAGCCGCAGCTTTTCCGCGCGCCCTGCGGCATCCTGCATGAGGTGCCGGTACTGCCGCGCGATGCGCACAAGGAGGCGCACGTTTTCCGGCTCCAGCTTTTCCGCGGGCAGATAGGATTTCAGCGCCTCGGCGGGCTGAAATTTCAGATCGAAAACGTCGCCTTTTTTCATCAGCTCGTCCGCCGACTCCGCGTTCGCGACCGGGACGGCCGCGAGGAGCACGGCGGTAAAGACGGCTCGGATGGAAAGGGAAAGACGCATAGCTCGCCGGTTGATCGCGGCTGGGCGCAGCGGCGGTTGTCCCGGTATTCCGTTCCGGCAAATGAAATTGACCGGCGCTGGTCAGGGCCGGGCCTCGAGGAGGCGGCCGGCATTGAGGAGCTGCGCCTCGCTGCGCCGCGGCCCGATCAATTGCAGGCTGGTAACGGGCACGCGCTCATGCCGCACGGGCACCGGCAGGGCCAGCGCGGGATTGCCGGCAAAATTCACCGCTACGGTGTTTTGGAGGGCCAGCACCTGGGGTTCTAAAACGCCAATGGTGCCGATGAGCGGAATTTTTAGCGGAGCCCGCTGAATGGTCGGCAGGGCGATGAAATCCACCTGGCGGAAAACTTTGCGCAGCGTCGCCTGCCAGTGCGCCCGCCGCTGGAGGGCCTGCCGGTACTGCACCGGGTACATGACGCGGCCCAAAAGGATGGCTGTTTTGCTGCGTGCGCTGACGCCCGGTTGGGCCGCGTACTGACCCTCGCTCAGCCACGCGCCGCTGGCGGCCACCGTGACGCCGTCCTTTTCTGCCTGCACCCACTGGGCCACGAAAGCCGGATCCAGCCGGGTGACCTGGAACTGCCTTTGCGCGAGTGCCTCATCGACGGCCCGATCGATTTGCGAGTCGGTGCCGCTGAGGTAAAGGCGGCCGATTTTGATGGTTCGACCCGTGGGCTGAGCCGCAGTGGCGGCACGGTAGCGAGCGGCGAAGCCCGGCTGCAAAAGCTCCATGCCCTGCGCGGCGCCGGCCACGTCGCGGGCCATGGGGCCGACGGTGTCCAAATGCCAGGGCTCGATGGGAAACACGCCCTTCAAGGGAATGAGGCCGAAAGTCGTTTTTAGGCCGACCACGCCGGAACAGGCCGCGGGCGTGCGGACGGAGCCCGCTGTGTCCGTGCCGAAAGCCACGTCGGCCAGCCCGCTCGCCACAGCTTGCGCCGAGCCGCTGGACGAGCCGCCCGGGATGAGCCGCCGCCACCACCGGTCGAGCGGGTTTTTCGGCGTGCCAAAGTATTCGTTGATGCCGGAGGGCGACACCGCAAATTCGCTCAGCTTCGTCTTGCCCACGAACTGCACGCCGGCCGCGCGCGCGCCCGCCAGGCAGGCTGCATCGCGCGCGGCGGGGCGGCTGTGCAGGGCGACATATTCGGAGCCGGCGGTGGTGACGAGGCCTTGCATGTCGATGTTGTCTTTGACTGCGAGGCGCAGCTTCTGACTGCCGGCGGGCGGCGGCCAGTAGGCGGTGAAGGCGTCATTGCGCGGCCGGGCGGTGCGCTGCACCGGGAGCGCGCACCCGCCTAGGAAGAGGCCCAGCAGCAGCCCGGGAAGAAGGAATTCAGCAACCACACTGCGATGCAGGTTCAGCATAAGTTCTCCACTAAAGCGTCAGGTGTCGTGCAAGACAAGCCAGATGCGGCTCGCCGTGTGGAGCGCGGGCGGGCATGCGTAGCTGATGTTGAAAAAATTGCTCCTCGCCGCGCTCGCTGTGCCCGCCTTTCTTCCGTCGCCAGCCGTGGCAGCCGCCGCCGGTCAGGAGCAGGAGTATCAGCAGGTGCGGAAGATCGCGCTGCGCGACCCGAAGGTGCGCGCCGCCTACGAGGATGCCGACCGGCGCTTGGCGGCAAAGATCGTGCAGCTGGACCCGGCGCTGCAAAACTACGCGCCAGGTCGTCCGCCCTCCCCGGCACCGTCCGCGCCTGCGGCCCGTGAGCGGCCGGCGCGCCGCCCCGGGCCGGCCCGCGCCTATGTGGTGGCGAAAGGGGAAACTCTGGGGGTGATCGCGAGCCGTTACGGGGTGACGGTGGCCGCCTTGAAGGCGGCCAATCGCAGCGCCGACGAACGCCGGCTGCGGGTGGGGCAGACGCTCACGATCCCGCGCGCCGCGCCGCGCTGAGGGCGGAGCGCGGGCGAATTATTTTCCGCGGGAAGCAACGGAATCGGCCCCCGCCATGTCTGAGGCCCGGCGAGTTTTGCGGAGGGCAATTTATCTGTTGCTTCGCGCGCCCCCCACGTCTAATCCCCTCCCGCCCAAACAGCCCCTTCACCTTTCACGCTCCGACCGCACCCCCATGATCCTTCACCGGCACCTGTGTGTCCTTCTCACCATCGGCTGTGGTTTGGCCGAGTCGGCTAGAGCGCAGGAGACGCCGGGCGGGGCCACGGCGTCGCCGGGCGGGGCGAGTTCGGCCTTTGGCTCCCCGCCACCAGCTACGCCGGGCGCCGGCACCGGCGGAACGACTCCGAGCACGGGCGGGAGCAGCAGCGCCTTTGGCACCAACCCCTCGGGCACGACGACGGCACCGGGCACGGCCAAACCCGGGACGGGCACAGAGACTGGCACCACGGGCAGCGCGCCGGGTGCGGCCTCGACCTTTGGGGAAGGGGCTACGGGGACAAAAAAAACGGGCGACAGCGAGCCGACTTTTTCGATTCCGGGCGGCTACGGGCGGCCCGCGCAGCAGTTCACGGCAGGTGAGGGGCGGCTGGCTCGGCCGCGGTTTCGGTACACTTCGTCGGTTTCATTCGGCTATGACGATAACGTCTTCCAGACCCCGACAGATTCGGGCTCGCCCGACACCGTGGTAACGGTGCTGGCCAGCCCAGGCACTGCGGCAAGGACCGAAGTGGGGGTCGGGCCGAATGGCGAAATCCAGACTGTGGTAATTCCAGGCACCGCCCCGCGGACGCGGAAAGTGGTGTTTCCGGGAGCCCCGGGGCAGGAAAGGATCGGCAGCTTTCTGACGCGGGCCAATGTGGGGATGGACGTGCAGTTTGCCTCGCGCAAAACGCTCTTCACTTTCGACATCCGCGGTGGGGCGGACTACTACTGGGACCGGCCAGGCAAGGACGTGGACTACACGGGTTCGCTGGCGCTGATGTATCTGCGCCGGGTGACGCCGCGCCTGCAGTTCACGGCCAATGCGAACGCGAGCTACCAGACGCAGCCCGACCTTTCGCTGATCAATACCTCGACGCGCCAGGCTGGCTCCTTCCTCTCGCTCGGGGGCAAGCTCGATGTGACTTACCGCTTCACCCCGCGCATCAGCGCAGTGGCCAGCCTGAGCTTCAATGCCCTGCGGTATCAGGAGACGTTGCAGCAGTTGGGCGACTTCAACCAGACGGTCTTCGGCACGGAACTGCGGTATCTGTTTTCCCCGCGCCTCACGCTGCTGGGTGAGGTGCGCTACAGCTCGGTTTCCTACGACTCCACCACCGCCCGAGATGCGCACACCATCTTTCTGCTGCTCGGCGGCGAGATCACGCTCAGCCGGCGCTTCACCTCCACGGCGCGCCTGGGGGCGAATATCCGCACCTTTGACGAGGGCGGCGAAAGCACCACCTCGCCCTACGGCGAGCTGACCCTCAACTCCCAACTGGCCAAGGCCACCATCGTCCGCTTCAACGGCCGGTTCGGCTTTGAAGAGCCGCCGGATGCGCGGAGCAAGCTGATCTCACTCCGCACAGGGCTTAGTCTGGTGCAGGCCTTTTCGCCCCGTCTGCACGGCACCTTGGGGTTCAACTACGTCCGCCAGAAGACCACCACCACCCCGCTGGCCGTCGCGCCCGCGAGCGCGGCGCCAGAGGTGAGCCAGACCATCAATACGGTCGATTCCACCATCGGCTTTGAGTACAATCTGACCCGCGACTGGACGCTGAATGCGAACTACAGCTATACGCGCGAAATGGGAACCATTTCGCTCCGGGATTACTACCGCAACCGGGTTTTCGTCGGAGCGGAATATGTTTTTTGAACGGATTCGCCATCCGGCCATCCAAGTTTTCCCGCCGTCTGCCAGCAGGCTTTTCTGACGCAGACCACGCCCAGCCGTTCCCCACCAACCAGCCAACCCCTTTCCCTATGAACGATACCAACGAGGTCAAACTTCACTTTCTCGACTACTGGCGCACCATCAAGCTGCGCATGGGTCTGATCCTGCTCACCTTTTTCCTCGTCATGGTAACCGCGGGGGTCACGACTTACTTCATGCCGCGTGAGTATTTCTCGCGCGTGCGGATGGAGGTGAAGGCTGACAACTCCGGCGGGATCAGCGTTTTTGGCAGCGGCATGGCGCGCAGCTACGATCCGCAGTTTGTGGCCACGCAGTTCCAGATCCTGCAGACCACGGAGATTCTCTATCCGGTCATCGAACGGCTGGAATTGGTTAAGGAATTCTCCCCGCCCGGCCAGCGCCTGCAGATGGAGCAGGTCTTCCGGCGGCTCCGGCGGGCCATGCAGCTCCAAGAGGTGCGCAACACGGGGCTAATCGACATCGGCATCTATGATGTGGACCATCAGCGCGCCGCGAATATCGCCAACACCATCGGCGTCGTCTATGTGGAGCGGCGGCGGGCGGACTTGGTGAAAAGCGTGAATCGCGGTCTCGAACAGGTGCAGGAGGAGGTCTCGAAACAACGGCAGACGGTGATCGCGGCGAGTGCTGAGGCCGCCAATTTGCGTACTAAGGGCAACATTGTGGATTCCGACCCTGACAAGGATGGTGCGCAACTTGGGCGCAAAGGAATCACCGTGGCTTTCGACGAACAGGAAATGAAAGTTCTGGAAAACCGGGTTAGCGATCTCAAGCTCCAACTGGATCTGATTCAGCGGTTAAAGCCGGAGGAACTGCCGCAGGCGCTGCATATGATGGGGCTTGATGATCCCACGGTGAGCAAGGCGGTTCCTTCGATTCAAGAATTCCGCGTGGAGGAGCAACGGCTTCTCAGCTCCGGCGTGGGTGAAAATCACCCCCGCATCAAGTCGCTGCGTGGGCAGGTTGGCCTTTACCAGGCGCAGCTTCAGGTGGCCCTCGACGGGCAGCGTAGCGGACTGGCCAACCGCTATGCCATGGAGGTCAAGAAGCTCGACGATTACCGGGTCAAAGCCGATGCCACCCGCAAGGGGCAGATCGACGAGCAGACGTCGATGAAGGAGTACATCGACGCCAAGAACCGGTACATCCAGGAGCGCCGCATCCTCGAAAGCGCCGAGGTGAACCTCAAAGCTGAAAAGATGAAAAGTTTCATCGAGCAGGAGCCCGCGAAGATTTGGGAAAAGGCCGAGGTTTCCCTCGCTCCCGCCCGGCCCAACGTCCCGGCCTACATGATCGTCGCTGCCTTCGTCGGTATCCTCATCGGCGTCGCCCTCGCCTTCTTCATCGAGTACCTCGACACCAGCGTGAAGACCCTCGACGACGTCGAGCGCTTCCTCCAGATACCGGTGCTCGCCGTGATCCCGAAGGAAATCTCCGTGCTCATGAAAACCACCGGCGACTCACCCGACGCCGAGGCTTACCGCATCCTCCGAGCTAACATCGAATTTAACAAACCATTCCGCGACGCCAATACCTTCACCCTCATCAGCGGCGGCCCCGGCGAGGGCAAGTCCACGACGATTAACAACCTCGCCTTCACCTGTGCCAAAGGCGGTTACAACGTCCTCGTTGTCGATGCCGACTTGCGTCGCGCCACGCAGCACAAGTTCTTTGATGTCAGCAATGACTTTGGCCTCACCGACTATCTCATGGGCCGCGCCGAGATCGACGACATCATTAAGACCACTAAGATCGACAACCTCTCCTTTGTCCCCGCCGGCCAGTTGCCCACGGACTCCGTGGGCATCCTCAACTCCCAGCGCATGACCGACCTCATCGCCAAGCTGAAGCAGCAGTATGACCTCGTCTTTTTCGACTCCCCTCCGATCCTCGGCGTGAGCGACGGCTCGGTGCTCGCCAGCGAAGTGGACATGACCATCATGGTCGTGCAGCACCGCCGCTTCCCGCGCGCCATGCTCCAGAGGGTGAAACAGGCTGTCCTGGGCGTCGGCGGACGCCTCATCGGCGTGGTGCTGAACAACGTGGATTCCAAGCACGACGATGGCTACTCCTACTACAACAGCTACAACGAATACTACGGCGCGCGCCGCGAGACCCCGCGCCTCGAGCCCGCCACTCCGCAGCTCGCCCGCCCGCGCCCGACCACGCGCGAAGACTATTAACCCCACTGCCACCGCCATGCGACAGCCCAGCCTCCTCCTCGCCCTCCTCAGCCTCGCCGCACCACTGCACGCTGCACCGCGCGCCATCCCGATCCCGGCCGCCAACCCGGTGGCCGCTCCCGCCGCCAGCAGCGCTTCGTCCGCGATGCGGGCCGGCGACGCCTTTGAAATGAAGCTGACCGGCATGGACCCCATGGTCATTCAGGACATCGCCAACCTCGCCTACACCGTCGGCCCCGACGGCACGGTGAACATCCCGCTGATCGGCAAGATGAGAGCCGGCGGACTGAATCCGACGCAGCTTGAGGATGCGATTCAGGCCAAATTCATCGCCGAAAAGATTTTCACCAAGCCCACGGTCATCATCAACGTCCGCCAAAGTGGTGAGCAGCGCTCCGTCTCACTGAGCGGCGGCGTGCGGCAAACCGGACGGCGGCTCTGGACAGCCGACACGACGCTGAGCTCGGCGATCACCGATGCGGGCGGACTCGGTGATTTCGGCAACGGCAAAGGCATTCGGATTATCCGCGAGGGTAAGGTCTTCGGGGTTTACAACTACAAGGACATTCAAAAAGACCCCGCCAAAGACGTGAGGCTGCTGCCCGGCGACCAAGTCATCGTGCCGGAGTAAAAACGAGCCGCCGGCCACGGCTTACGCGCTGGCGATGAGCGCGCGGTGTTTCCACAGATAGCCGAAGCCCGAGTAGAGCGTAAGCCCCACGGCCCATGCGATCAGGACGCCGCCGCCGTAGCGCCAAGCCTGCGCCCACCAAGCCAGCTCCCCGATCACCCCCGCGCGCCCGAATTCCAAGAGCGCGAGCAGCAGCAGGAAATAAATGACCGTGGTCATTTGCCAGGCGGTTTTGTGTTTGCCGAGCTTCTCCGCGGGGAGCACCACGCCCTTGTGCGCCGCCAGCAGCCGGAGGCCGGTGATGAGAAACTCCCGGCTGATGATGACGATCACCGCCCACGCCGGAAAGGCGTGCTCGGGAATCAGGCAGATGAAGGCCGCGGCCATCAGCACCTTGTCCGCGACCGGATCCATGAGCTTGCCGAAATCAGTGACCAGGTTCCGCTGCCGCGCGATGGCCCCGTCGAAATAATCCGTGACCGCCGCCACCACGAACAGCACCAGCCCCGCCGAGTAACCCCAGCTCCAGCTCAGCGGCGTGGGCCCCCACGGCTGATCCTCGGGCGGACGCCAGCGCCAGCCCAGCGTCATGCAGGCGACAAAACCCGCCGTGAGGAACAGGCGGGCGACGGTCAGGCGGTTGGGCAGATTCATGCGGCTCAGCGCTTAGCCGAGCGCTGCGGCGGAGTCCACGAAAGACGCGCCTTTTTCCCGGCGCGCGCGCGCCGCCTCACGAATGCGCGATCGTGTAATAGAGCCAGTAGGCGACGCCCAGCAGGGTGAAAAGCAGCACAAAAAACATCAGCCGCCCCTGCTGGCGCTCCGCACGCAGGCGTTTGTGCTGCGCGGGCGCGGCCACATTCACCTCCAGCGAGCGCCAGCGGTCATGCAGCGCCGCCGGGTTGCCGCGCCGTGTCTCGGTGCGCGCGGCGCGGGTGATGAGCTGCTCGCGCTGCTCCTCGGCTTTCTTTTTCGCGCGCAGCGGCGCGTCCTTGATGACCTGCTGGCACTGCTCCCTCTCCGCGCGGTTTCTCGCCTCCCGCTCGGCGACCTCGCGGAGCTTTGTGTCCAGCGGCGACTCCGCTCGGTGCGCGTCGGCTTTGCGGCGTTTCGGGAGCATGGCGTTTACCGGCGGAGGACCGCCACGAGCACGATCACGAGGACGACGCCGATGGCGAAAAGCGGCAGCGTGAAGGCGAAGCCCGCCCGCAGCCAGTAGGCGAAATCCCGCGCCTCGTCCGCCCCCAAATCCGCCTGGTACCCGGACGCACCGGCCACCGCGGCGGCGCCGTCTTTTTCCATGCTGATCTTCGGCAGCGAGCGCGCGTAATCGGCGCGCGCATCGTCCACCGCGCTCAGCGCCTGGGTCAGCGCCTTGTTCAGCTCCGGGCCGTCCCACGATTTCAGGTTGATGGCGTCGAGCGCATCGAGGTGCTGGCTGAAGGATTCGTGGATGCCGTGGAGCGTCTCCACGCGCTTCTGCGCGTCGTAGTTTTCGCGTTCGAGCACCACCAGCGAGCGCGTGAATTTCTCCACCATCTCCACCTTGCCCTGCTGGAGCTGCTCCTGCCGCCGGCTCAGCTCCTCGAGTTCGCGCTTCTGCCGCTCGATCACATCCTGCTGCCGCTTCAGCGCCACGAGCTGTTCCTGGGCGCGCTGCACCTGGCTGTCGAGGTGCTCGCCGCCCTGCGCTTCCTCGGCGGGGAGATCGAGAAATTGTTCGTCGGTGAGCGTCCGGTCGGGCATGGGCGCGACGTTAGGTTTCCGCGCTCAGATTTCCAGATTTTTTACGCGCCGCATGGCCAGCAGCAGGGGAAAAAACAAAACCGCGAGACTCAGCGCCACCGCCGCGCCGCGGATCGCGCCATCGCCCAGTGGAAAGCTCACCTTCGCCACGCGCCGCACATCCGGCAGCGCGGCGAGCGCCACGAAAAGCGCGATGTACAGAAAGCTCACCACCAGGCAAAGCGTGCCGCCAAAGCCGCTCACGATCTTGCTCGGGTTGTCTTCCTTGAAATTCGGAAACAGCGCTCCGAGCCCCACGGCCAGGCCGCTCAGCGCCGCGCTCATCAGCCCGATCGACCCGGCGAAAAACGCCACCCGCGCCGCCGGGAGATGCAGCATCACGCTCGACACGATCATCAGGCTGACCGTGACCGCCATCGACCCGAGACAGCTCATCCAAAACTTTTGCAGCAGCACCTTTTGCAGGCCAAACGGCGCGAGCCCGAGGATCCAGAGCCGCCGGCCCTCGAGCGAAAACTGCGGGAAGACGAAGCGCGTCGTCAGCGTCGAGAGCGTGAGCGCCGACGCCGCGAGATTGAGGTACGAGATCATCGTTTCCCAAAACGGATTCGTGAAATTGAAGGCCACGTTGCGCAGGTTCAGCACGTAGATGCAGAGCAGTCCGAAGAAGATCATGAACTGGATCCACTGCGCCGGATCGCGCCAGAAAAGCCGCGCGTCCTTCAGCACCAGCGCCGCGGCGGGCGGCGACAGCGGGCGCACGAGGTCGGTCGCCCATTCCAGCGGCGAGCGCCGCCGCACGAGCGTCCGCTTCGCTTCCGCCGCGCGCTGAAACCGCTCGGCGCGCGAACTCAGCGCAATCGTCCAGCTTCCGTAGAAAAAGCGCCCGACAAACTCGAACCCCACGAACAGCCCCATGAGCGCATGGCTCAGCAGCAGCAGAAAAAAGAATGCGCCCTGCCGGCCCATACCGTCGCCCCATGAGAGCACCGACTGCGCGAGCCACGCACTCGGCAGGTATGGGTTCACGCTCAGCCGCGTGTGCCGCAGGAGCTGGTCAAAGGACAGCACGTCCTGCTGCGTCACCGCCTCCGCATCCGTCACCGGCTGCACCCCGAAGATGAGCAGCAGCACGATGCCCGCGGCCAGCAGCAGCACCGCCTTTTTAACCCACAGCCGCGCCAGCACCCGCACGAGGAAGACGATGACCCACGAGCCCGCCAGCGCCGGCAGCACCACGAAGGGGACGTAGGCAACCGCGATCTGTCCGTAGAAAGCCAGCGGCACCTCATGCACGCGGCCGTAGGCGATCATCATCGGCGCGCTCAGGAAAATCAGCGCCCAGCTCGAGACCACCAGCGCCTCGAGAAACTTCCAGCGGTACACATTCCGGTGCGTCACCGGCAGCGAGAGAAACCAGGTCGTCTCGCGGCTTTTGAAGAGCGTCGAGTAGCCGATGATGAGGTTGGAAAAAACCAGCATCACGAGGAAGAACCCGAAGATCAGAAAAAGGATGCGCTGCATGAGCAGCGAGCCCACCAGCGGAAAATTGTGCAGGTAGTTCAGCCCCGCGTGAAACAGCCAGTAGCCCACCGCGAGATAGCCCAGCACAAAACCCCCGAGCACGAAAAGCAGCAGCGGCGATTCCCGTCGAATGCCCCGCACCCGCGCAAGCAGCGTGCGCCACTGCACCCACAGCAGCAGGCGGAAAAAGCGCGGCGTGGTCAGCGGGGACATGGGCGAATGAAATCCGAATTTCGAAATCCGAAATTCGAAACAAATCCGAAAAGCTGGGAATCTTGAAAACCGCAGGGCGCGGTCTTCACCGTTTTCCCGCCTTCACTCATTGAGAATTTGTTTCGGATTTCGACATTCGGATTTCAAATTTTCCTACCGCCCCGGCATCAGCTCAAAAAGAAAGCCCTTCAAATACTCCGTCTCCGGCAGCGTGCTGACGATGGGATGATCCGCGCCCTGCGAAAACGCCGTGAGCTGCCGCAGCGATTTCTTCGCATCGACGACCGCCTCATTGATAATGCCGAGGAAATCCTCGCGGCTCACATGGTGCGAGCAGCAGAAGGTCGCCAGCAGCCCGTCCGGGTTCAGGAGCTTCAGCGCGCGCAGGTGGATTTCCTTGTACCCGCGCAGCGCGTCGCCCAGCTTGCCCTTCGACTTCGTGAACGACGGCGGATCGAGAATGATCAAATCGTAGCGCGCATTCTGCCGCTCCAGGTCGTGCAGAAAATCGAAAACATTCGCCGCCTGTGCGTCCACCGCGAGCCCGTTGCGCGCGGCGTTTTTTTTCACCAGCTCCACGCACTCCACGCTGACCTCCACCGCCTGCACGCTCGCCGCGCCCGCTTTCGCACAGGCCAGCGCAAACGCGCCCTGGTTCGCAAAACAGTCCAGCACCTTGCGCCCCCGCGCCTGCGCCGCCACGGCCGCGTAGTTCGGCCGCTGGTCGAGGTAAAAGCCCGTCTTCTGCCCCTGCTGCAGATCGATCTCAAATTCCAGCCCCTCGATCGTCACCGCAAACGGCCCTGGCGCTTCGCCCCACAGCACGCCCGTGAGCAGCTCCAGCCCCTCCGCCTTCCGCACCGGCGCATCATTGCGCTCGATGATCGAGCGCGGCTCCAGCACCGCCCGCAGCGCGTCCACGATGAGCGCCTTCCGCGCATCCATCGCCAGCGTCAGCGTCTGCAAAACGAGGTGGTCGCCGTAGCGGTCCACGATCAGCCCCGGCAGCCCGTCGCTTTCGCTCCACACCATCCGCCCCAGCCGCGGATCAAGGCCCCGCCTTGCCCGGTACTCGACCGCCAGCCGGATGCGCCGCGTGAAAAACTCCGCATCCACCTCCTGCCGCTGCCGCGAAAAACGCCGCGCCACGATCTGCGACTTGCTGTTGAAAATCGCCGAGCCCAGCAGCCGGTCCTGTCCGTCTTTCAGCGAAACCACGTCGCCATCCTGCGGCGCCCCAAACGCCTTCAGCACCTCGCTGGCATAGACCCAGTCGTGGCCGTGGAGGATGCGGGAGCGGGGTTTGATAACGAGGCCGGCCATAAAGAGCGGGCAAGGTAAAAGCCGCCCGCACGAAGTCAACGCCCCGCAAATCCGTCCGGCCCGCGGCCTGCATCCTGCTGTTTTCCCGACCATGCCGCGCGATCTCTATTTCACCACCTTGGACTTTCTGATGCAGGCCATAGAAGCCAAAGAAGCCGAGCTGGAAACTGCTGGCGGGCAGGCCAGCCGCCACCGCTTGGAGGCGCAGATGAAGCATCTGCAACGGCGTCTGCACGTCGAGTTCTGCTACCTCGCCGCCTTCGCGGAAGGCGGCAGCGAGACGGTGTAAAACGCGCCAGGGAGCGGCGACATTCCTGTCGCCGAACGCCCTGCGCGCGCAGCGCCAAATCAAAATGGCG
>JANPHJ010000149.1:0-5880 GCA_031424395.1 Chthoniobacter sp. | reverse complement strand
GTGGGCGCGATATGATGGGCTCGGCGCAGACGGGCATGGGCAAGACCGCCGCCTTTGGCCTGCCGATTCTCTCGCAGCTTGGCACGCACGGGAAAATGCGCGCGCTCATCCTGGAGCCCACACGCGAACTGGCGGCCCAGGTCGAGACGGCGTTCCGGGATTTCGCGCGGTTCATGGATTTGACCGTCGGGCTGGTCTATGGCGGCGTGGGCTATGGGAAGCAGCGGGAGTTTCTGGCCACAGGCGTGGATGTGCTGGTGGCGACGCCGGGACGGCTGCTGGACTTCCTCGAAGACGGCACGGCCAATCTCAAGGACATCCAGTATCTCGTGCTCGACGAGGTGGACCGCATGCTCGACATGGGCTTTCTCCCGCAGGTGCGGCGCATCGTGGACCGCCTGCCGAAGCAACGGCAGACGCTCTTTTTCTCCGCCACCCTCCCGCCCGAGCTGGAGACGATGACGAAGTGGCTGCTCACCAATCCCGAGCAGGTGGAAATCGGCCAGCGCCGCTCCCCTGCGGAGACGGTGACGCACGCGCTGTATCCGGTGGCGAAGGATCAGAAGTTTGCGCTGCTCATCGCGCTGCTGGAGCACACGCAGTTCGACAGTGCGATCATTTTCACAAGCACCAAGGTGATGGCCGACCGGGTGGCGCATCAGCTCAAAGACCTCAAACATTCCGTGGCCGTGCTGCATTCGAACCGCACGCAAAGCGAACGCGAGGACGCGCTGGCCGGCTTCAAGAGCGGAAAATACGAGGTGATGGTCGCCACAGACATCGCCGCGCGCGGGCTGGACATCGCGGGAGTGTCGCATGTGGTGAACTACGACGTGCCGCAGCACCCGGAGGATTACGTGCATCGCATCGGGCGGACGGGGCGCGCGCTGCAAGTGGGCGATGCGGTGACCATTTTCACGGCGGAGGAGATCGACCATGTCCGGGCGATCGAGCGTTTCATCGGGACGGGGATCAAGCGAGTGAAGCTCGATGGTTTCAACTACCTGTTCACGGCGCTGTTCAACGAGTCGGAGATCCCACAGGGAGGCGTGGGCAAAGGCGTGCGCACGGCAAGGGGCTACAGCTTCGGCGCGAAGCGGAAGCGCTGATTTTTACCGCCGAGGCGCAGAGGGTTTGGAGAGAGCCGCAGAGGGTTGAATTTTTTCCTCTGCGCTCCTCTCAAAAATCTCTGCGCCTCTGCGGTTGAATCCACCCTGTCAGGTCGGTTGCATGAGCAGCATGAGCAGTTCGTCCGTCGCCATCAGCGTTTCCTCGCGGGTCGCCAGCACCTTCACTCTCACCTGCGGCCATTCGTCGCCGACCAGGATGGCGAACCGCGCGCCGAGCTGCTCGGCGGTCTGGAACTGCTTGCCAATCTTCGCCGCCGTGAGCGGGAAATCCGTGCGCTGTCCCGCCTCGCGCAACCGCTGCACGAGCGCCAGCGCCTCAGGCCGGCGATCTTCCTTCGCGATGATGACATACACGTCCGCGGCCCGCTCCCGCGCCAGCCACGCGTCGAGTTGCGCCTTGGCGGCGGGGGTGTCGTTGATGAGATTGGCGAGCACCACGTCGCCCATGCCGAAGCCGAGCGCGGGCAAGTCCGTTTTGCCGTCGCTCATCAGGCTCAGCAGCTTGTCGTAACGCCCGCCGCCGGCCAGCGCACGTTCGTTTTTGCTGCGGTCGAAGACCTCGAAAACCACCCCCGTGTAATAGGCCAGCCCGCGCACGATGGCGTAGTCGATCTCCACAAATCCGCCCAGCCCGCGCGCCGTGAGGTCGGCGACGATGGGCGCGAGTTCCGCCGTCGCCGTCTTGCTCCGCATGAAGTCGAGCACCTGCTGCGCGGTCAGCGAAAACTTCGCCAGCGCCGCGTCCGTCTTCTCCACCGGCGCGCGCTCCGCTTTGTCCACGATTTGGAAAAACTCGTACTCTTCTTCGGCCTTGCCGCCGGCCCGCGCGAAGAACTCCTGCCACGCGCTGCGGCTGCTCAGCCGTACCACGAAATCCTGCTCCCCCAGCCCCACCCCGCGCAGCATGTCGATGAGCACCGCCACCAGTTCCGCATCCGCCGCGGGCGAGGCTTCGCCGAGGATGTCGCAGTTGAGCTGATAGAACTCGCGCAGCCGTCCGCGCTGCTGCTTTTCGTAGCGGAAAAACTGCGGCACGCAGAACCACTTCAGCGGCTTTTTGAAATCGCGCTCCCGCGCCGCGACCATCCGCGCAAGCGTAGGCGTCATCTCCGGGCGCATGGCCACATGGCGCGCCCCCTTGTCCGTGAAATCGAAGAGCTGGCCCACGAGTTCGCCGCCGCTCTTCTTTTCGTAGAGCGCCATCGGCTCCAGCACCGGCCCGTCGTACTCCACAAAGCCGTAGCGCCGCGCCACCGCGCGCCACGTTTCGAGGATGTAGTTGCGCCGCGCGCAGTCGTCGGGAAAAAAGTCGCGGAAGCCGGGAAGCAGGAGCATCGGGGGAAGAAAGCGGATGACCCGCCCTTGCGCCAAGACCCAACTTTGACGCCGCGCGCGCTGCGCCCCTAAGCCACGGTCCGAAGATTCAGAATAACGTCTCGCGCAGTGGCGGATTGGCCGGCGGAGTATTTTCTCCGTCTGAAAGGAGCGCGTCGATGGTAAGCGGGGCATTTCCTTCCAAGCGATTATTCACGTAGATGTAGCAGCGGCGCTTTTTTTGAAGCGCGCCATTCAAAAGTTTCTTCGCGGCGGTTCGCGCTTCCTCGTTTGGCTCCTTGGTGGCGGTGTAGGGCTGGAAGGTTTTCACGGACTCCTCGTAGCCGCGGCCGGGTTTTAGGAGAAAGCGGGCGACGGAGAAATTCGCGGTCTCACTATCGGGCAATGCCAGTTGCTCAGCGATGGACGGCATCCGCGTCCAGTTATTGAAGACATGGGAAACCCCGTGATGGCGAAGGCAGGCGAAGTACTCGGGAACGAGCCAATTCTTGTTGCGGATTTCAATGCCGTATTCCCAGCCATGGGGAAGGTCGGCGAGAAACGCGTCAAGGGCGGCGACGAACTCGCTGCCGTGCGCAAATTCATGTTTGTGGAACGTGGAAAACTCGAAAATGAGTGGCCCGATTTTGCCGCGGCAGGGCTCACATGGCTTGAGGAAGCGTTCGGGGAAAAGCCCGGCGCTCAGAAAATTGGGGTTGAAGGTTCCCGCCCTTGCGCCGAAACGCGGCAGTGACGGAAATTTCTTCAAGGTGATGTCGTCGGTGACTTTGAACCCGAAGCGAAAATCCTCCGGCACGTCGGCGCAAAGCCCGGCGATATACTGCTCGGTCGGGAACTGGTAATAGCCGGCGTCCACGCAGACGGTGCGGTAGGTCTTGGCGTATTCGGCCAAGCACGAGCGGTTGAATTTCGCCTCGGAGAATTTGTGGCGGGTGAGGTAGCGCTGTTCGTCGTAAATCAGCCCGCGCCAGCCGGGATATTTCCAAGAGCTGGTGCCGATGAAAATTCCCTGCCCGGCAAGTTCGGCGAGAAGGTTGCGGTAGCTCTCAATCACAATGGGCATGGCCAAAAGAATTTTCTCCGTGGTTTGCTCTAAACTCTCAAGGGTTTGGAGAGGGGGCAAGCGACAGCAGAAAAACAGCGTCTTGAAAACGCTCGCGGGAGGGGTGTAGTGTTCTCCAGAACACATGCCGATCGCCCTCACCACTCGCCCTTTCTCCAAAGTCGTGCCGCTCCCGCAAGCCGAGCGGGGGGCGCGGCTGATTGAGCTGCGCCGGGCGCTGGCGGACAGATTCCCGTCTGCGCCGGCACGAACGAGCGGGATACTTGCGACGGGGATTGAAGCGATTGACCGGGTGGACGGAGGCTTGCGCCTCGGGGCGATGACGGAAATTTCAGGGACGCCCGCGGGAAGCGCATTGCTCCTCGCGGCTTTGATTTCGATGCTGGGGAAGGAAAAGCGGCTCGGGGCGTTGGTGGATTGCGGCAGCTTTTTCGATGCGGGTTCGTTCGGGGTGGCCGGATTGAAACGGTTGCTTTGGGTGCGGTGCCGACTTCCCGCTGAGGCCGTCAAGGCGGCGGATCTGCTTTTGCGTGACGGAAATCTTTCCCTGCTGGCGGTGGATTTGCAGGGGGCAGAATGCCGGGGCGTAGGGCGCATCCCGGCGAGCACCTGGCATCGGTTTCAACGGGTGGTGGAGCAAGGCAACATGGCGCTGGCCATCTTCACGCCGCGCCCGCTGGTGGAAGGCGCATCGGTGAAGATTTCTGTCGACTGGCGCTGGAATTTCGAGGCGATGGCAGACCGGCGAACGGAATTGCTCGCCGGGCTTTCGGCGCGGGTTTCCTCGCGTCGAAGTCTTGCAACGCCGGGCACGCTTGAACTGCGTACGGCGTAAAAGGAGGAAAAATGTTCGCGGTCATTCTGCTGCCCGAATTCCGCCTGCAAGCGGCGTTGCGCCACCGGCCAGAGCTGCGCGGCAAGGCGGTCGCGTTGGTGGATAAGGAAAACGCGAAGGGGCTGGTGATGGAACGGACTGAGGCGGCGGAAAGATTCGGGGTGAGTCCGGGCATGGCGGTGGTGCAGGCGCTCGCCCGCTGGCCTCATCTCGTCATTCTGCCGCGGGCGCATGGGCAGGAAAAGAACGTCAAGGCGGCATTGCTGGAAGCGGCCTGCTCGCTGTCGCCGGATGTCGAGGTGACGGCGGAAGGCTACTGCACGGTGGACATGCGCCGGGGTGGCATAACTGACTGGTCGGCGTGGGGGACGGAAATCGCCCGGCGATTTGCGGCGCTGGAATTGTCGGCGCTGGTCGGCATCGCGCCAAATCCCGATTTGGCTTTCCTAGCGGCGCGCAGAGCGGTGCCGGTGCTGGTGGTGCAAAGCCCGGCAACCTTCCTGTCGCATCTGGCGGTCGCGGAGATTGACCCGCCGCCGCATCTGCTGGCGGTGCTGAGAGATTGGGGCGTGCATACGCTGGGCCAGCTTACGAGTCTGCCGCGTGGCGATTTGGCTGACCGGCTGGGACCAGAAGCCGACTGGCTTTGGCAACGGGCGGCGGGCGGCACGCAACGACTGCTCCGCGTCGTGCGGCCAGCGGAAGAGTTCTCGGAAAGTTTTGATTTCGAGCGGGAGATTGAAACGCTCGAACCGCTGCTCTTCATCCTCCGCCGGTTTTTGGACCAACTGCTTTTGCGGCTGGCCGGCGTCAATCGCGTTGCGGGAAAAATGGTGCTGGTTCTGCCGCTGGAAAACGGTGGCGAGCATCGGCGGATGTTTTCGATTCCGTCGCCGACGGCCGATAGCGCGGTGCTGTTTCGGATTCTCGACACGCATCTGGAATCCCTGAAACTCGAAGGGCGTCCAAACGGCTGCCGTTTGGAAATCGAGGCGGTCAATTCAGACCATCAACAGACGCGGTTTTTTGAAAACCCGCTGCGCGATGCCAACCGTTTCGGTGAGACGCTGGCGCGGCTAACCGCGCTGGTGGGAGAGGGCAATGTCGGGGTAGTGGAAACGCAAAACACTCATCGCCCGGATGGCTTCCGGCTGGCGGCTCCGCGGTTTGAAGATTTGAGCGAAGCAATCGAGGCGGGCGATGAGTTGGCGGTCGGTTTGCCGCTCCGCCGTTATCGCCCCGCGATGCCAGCGCAAGTCAGGGTCGTGCGGCACGAACCTGCGTTTGTGGTGTCGGATACGGCTCATGGTACGGTCACAGCGGCGCATGGGCCGTATCGCGGTTCGGGCGGCTGGTGGGATGGGGAATCATGGGGCGTGGAGGAGTGGGACATCGAAATTGCCGGGGATGGGATTTACCGGCTGGGGTGGCGAAACGGTCGGTGGTTCGTGGAGGGATGCTATGAAGCCGCAGTACATTGAGCTTCACGCGCGCAGCGCGTTCAGTTTCCTGCGGGC
>JANPHJ010000148.1:0-9685 GCA_031424395.1 Chthoniobacter sp. | reverse complement strand
CCTACACAGTGACGACAGCACGGCGGACAATTCCAGACAGATTCCACGCAAATTGCCCGGTGAATTAACGGAATCTTGTGCTACCACACAATTCCATGTATCGCGTATCTCTCTATGAAATCGCAGACTTACGTAAGTTCTGCGGATACCCAAACAGACGCTGCAGCGAACAGCTCCGTGCGTCACGGCACCTGCTTCCACCGCCACCTTTCCACCCGCCATGCAGGTGCCGCGCCGCACTCCGCTGTCGCTGAGCTTGGGGTCGTTAGGCGACTTCGCGCGTCTCCCGTGAACGAAGCCCAGACCATCCTACTTCTGACAGACTGCTCTTGCCCGCAGTCGCACTCCTTGACTCGCGGCTCGATTCCCGCAAACTACTCCCATGTTTCTCACCGCCGTTTTAATTCCAGCCGAGGAGGGCGGTTTCGTCGCCTACAACCCCGAAACCGGCACCACGACTCAGGGCGAGTCAGTGCCCGAGGCCATCAGCAATCTCCGCGAGGCCACGGAACTGTATCTGGAGGAGTTTCCTCTGGAGCAGACCGGCCAGGCGTTGCTGACGACCTTCGAGGTTGCGGCTCATGCCTAGGCTTCCTCGCATCTCCGGCTCAGAGGCTGTTCGCACCCTGGAGCGGCTCGGCTTTACCGTGGTTCGCCAGCGCGGCAGCCACATCATCATGCGGCGCGGCGCATCCGGCTGTTCGGTTCCCAACCATCGCGAGGTCAGGACCGGCACACTCGCAGGTGTCCTCCGGCAGGCAGGCGTTTCAGTCGAGGAATTCACCGCCCAACTCTGAACCAACGTCGCCTAACTATGCGCTGCAGCGAACGGCTACGGCTGTCACGGCTCCTGCTTCCGGCCTCCGCCTTTCCCCCACCGCGCAGGAGCCGCGCCAGCCTCCGCCGTCGCTGAGCTTTGGGTCGTTAGGCGACTCCGCGCGCCGTCCCTGAAATGACACCCATCATCGCCAATGTTGTAAGGCCTGCGCTTTACTTGGGTGGCCGGATGCTTGCAGTCTGGCCGATTGCGGCGGGGCTTATCGTGGAGTTCTTTTTCGTCCGACGTGTCAATGAACTTGGCGTCCACAGTTCTCGGCATTGTGCTCATCCCGCTTTCCGGTTTCGTCTGGGAGCTACTAGCTTCGTTCACCATTTACCCGCTACTCAACGTCGGCACGTTTAATCCCGTCACATGGGGAGCAACGCTCCTTCTTGCGGCAGGCGTCAACGCAGTCGTAGAGGGCTCAGTGCTCCGTTACGGCTTCAAGCAGGCTCTCGGCAGGAGAGGTTTTTGGATTCTGTTTGCTGCCAATCTCGTGAGCGTTGCCATTGCCTTCGTCAGTATTTTGATGCGTCCTCCGAAACCATGAAGTCGCCTAACCATACGCTGCAGCGAACGGCTCCGCGTGTCACGGTAGCTGCTATTTCTGGCGGACCCGTTTCTTCCGAGCCACCATTTTCTCTAGCTCGTATGCCTTCCCTTCACTCCACCACGCAGCTACCGCGCCACGCTCCGCCGTCGCTGAGCTTGGGGTCGTTAGCCACTTCGCGCACATCCAGTAAATGACGCCTGAACAACTCCCATTTCTCACGGTTGCTATTCTAGTCGTCGCGTTTCTTTATTCGAGTGTGGGACATGCCGGGGCGTCGGGTTACATCGCCGTCATGTCGCTGTTCAGCCTTGCGCCAGCCGTCATCAAGCCCTCTGCGCTGACTCTAAACATTCTGGTCGCGTCCATTGCCACTTGGCAGTTTTGGCGTGCCGGGCATTTCTCGTGGCGGTTGTTTTGGCCTTTCGCAGTGCTCGCCATCCCGATGGCTTTCGTCGGCGGCTACGTCAGCCTTCCCACACACGTTTTCAAGGTGCTCATAGGCGTGGTTTTACTTTTCTCTGCGGCACGCTTTCTCCTGCGCCCGACTGACGATTCCGTGGCGCACGAGCCATCGCGCCCGGTGGCTATTTCCCTCGGTGCGGGCTTGGGCTTGCTCTCCGGTCTCACGGGCACGGGTGGCGGTATCTTTCTCACGCCCCTCTTGCTTTTCATGCGTTGGGCACGCGCCAAACCCGCTGCGGCGGTGTCCGCCTTGTTCATTCTCGTCAACTCTGTTTCCGGGCTGCTCGGCAATCTCAGCAGCACGAAGCGCCTTCCATCCTTCATCATCGTTTTAGCGGTCGCAGCCGTCATCGGCGGCACGGCTGGCTCGCATTTCGGCAGTCGGCATTTCCAGCACACAGCCATCAAACGCCTGTTGGCGGTCGTCCTGCTGATTGCAGGCACGAAGCTCATTCTAACTCGATGAAGTGGCCTAACCATGCGCGGCAGCGAACGGCTCCGCGCGTCACGGCACCTGCTTCCGCCACCGCCTTTCCGCCCACCAGGCCGCTACCGCGCCACGCTCCGCCGTCGCTGAGCTTGGGGTCGTTAGGCGTTTCCTCGCGCACTCTATAATCCAAGACATGAAGACCATACTCATCACCCTGTTTGCATCCATGCTCGCCGTGACCTCTGGTTTCGCACACGAAGCCGTGGGCAGAGCAGGCTTCAAGGAACCCCTCGGCGTCGAGATCGAAACGGAGTTTTACGCTGGCAAGAGAGGCTACCTTCACGGCGGACTCGGAGTGATCGCGCCCCTCAGTGCGAAACAGAAACTCGGCATTGTCGGCCATTTTGTGCGCGAGGAAACCGGCGGGGAGATTTTCCCGTCACTCGGAGCGGAGTTTATCCACGACTTCGGCAGCGGCTTCGAGTTGGAGGCGTTTTCTTTCGGCTACTTCCCTGTCAAACAACAAAGCGCCTGGGCGGTCGGCTTGCGTGGCAGTCGCCGCTTTGCCTTCAGCGACCATGTTTCCATCACGCCGTTTTTTGGCCCTGCCTACGCCCACATCCGGGCTCTCGACGAGGCAACAGAATCACCCGTGAGCATCGGCCAGCTGATGCTGCTCGGCGGCATCGCCTTCGAGGCGGGGCCGGTCGAGTTCACCGTGTTTGGCAGTCACTCTTTTTTCAGCCGGGATCCAGTGGGTTTGGAGACCCATGTGGACCTTGAGGAGATGACCCACTTCGCTGCCTACGAGAACAACGACGGGTTCGCCCGGAACACCGTGGGCGGGGAGCTTTCTTACTCCCCGACCGACTGGCTGACGCTGACGGGCCGTTACGCGCTGATCCGCTATCAGGATGGTACGCGGCACTCTTTCTCATTCGCGCCAACCGTGAAGCTCGGCACCAACCTAGAGGTATTTGCAGGCGTTCAACTCCTGCGCGGAGACGGCACCGATAACAACCTGGTGATGACCGGCGTGGCATTCTCGTTCTGAGCACCAACACCAACGAGACCGGAAACGCCTAACCATGCGCTGCTGAGCACAGCTCCGTGCGACACCGTACCTCGGTTCCGCCGCCGCCTTTCCACCCACCATGCAGCTCCCGTGCGGCCCTCCGCTGTCGCTGAGCGTGAGATTGTGAAGCTGCCACCCTACCGGTCGCACTCGCCCATGACGAAATCGAGGGAGCCGAGGATGGCGACGACGTCGCTCATCATGTGGCCAGGGAGGATTTTCGGGAGGATGGAGAGGTTCACAAACGAGGGGCTGCGGATTTTCAGGCGGTGGGGGGTGCCGCCGCCTTTGCTGTTGATGTAGAAGCCGAGTTCGCCCTTGGGGTTTTCGTGGCCGAAATAGACTTCGCCGGGGGGGGCGTCGATGCCTTCGGTGTGGACGATGAAGTGGTGGATGAGTTCCTCCATTTTCGTCAGCACGGTGGTCTTCAGGGGCGGGAAGTTTTTCGCGTCGGTGACGTTGATGGGGCCGCGGGGGAGGGTGTCGATGACCTGGCGGATGATGCGGAGGGACTGGCGCATCTCTTCCATGCGGACGGTGTAGCGGTCGTAGCAGTCGCCGACGGAGCCGATGGGCACGTCGAACTCGTACTGCTCGTAGCCGAGGTAGGGGCGCTTTTTCCGCAGGTCGTGATCGACGCCGGAGGCGCGGAGGTTCGGGCCGGTGAGGCCGTAGCCGATGGCGTCGGCTTTCGAGATGGTGCCGATGTCTTTGGTGCGATCGACGAAGATGCGGTTGCGGGAAAGGAGGTTGTCGGTCTCGTCGAGGACCGCCGGGAGTTCGGCGAGGAATTTCTCGAGCAGCGGGAGGAAGGCGTCCGGCAGATCGCGCGTCTGGCCGCCGACGCGGGTGTAGCTGGTGGTGAAGCGCGCGCCGGTGAGTAGCTCGACGAGGTTGTACACTTTTTCGCGCTCGGTGAAGGTGTAGAGGAAGACGGTCATGGCGCCGCAATCCATGGCGAAGCAGCCGACGCCGAGCAGGTGCGAGGAGATGCGCGCGATCTCGCAGCAGATGACGCGGATGGCCTGGCCGCGGGCGGGGAGCGTCCAACCCATGAGCTTTTCCACGGCGAGGGCGTAGGCCACGTTGTTGGCGATGGGCGCGAGGTAGTCCAGCCGGTCGGTGTAGGGGATGAACTGGTTGTAGTGCATGTTCTCGGCGATCTTTTCGTCGCCGCGATGCAGGTAGCCGACGTCGGGCGTGGCCTTGGTGATGATCTCGCCGTCGAGCTCGAGGATGAGGCGGAGCACGCCATGCGTCGCGGGGTGCGACGGGCCCATGTTGAGGATGAGTTTTTCGCCGAGGATGTCGTGGACTTCGCCGCTCTGCTGGAGGCGGGCGGCGGCATCGGGAAGTGCGAAGTCGGTGGTAGTGAGGGCCATGGCGAAAGTGCGGTGCGGAGTGCGGCTGGGAAGTTTGTGCGCGACTCGGAGAGGGGCAAGCGGATTGTGTGAAACTTTTCACAAGGGCGGGCCGCCGGACGGTGCCGTGGGTCGAAAGCGGCCGCTCGTCCAAGACCGGCGCGTTTTTTCCCGCCGCCAACGGCCAGCCGCCAGCGCCCGACCGGAGATCACGATTGACCCGTTTGGCCGGACACGGCATACGGCATCGCTATCCGGCTTTCGCATGAATGATTTTTCCACCAGCGCCAGCGGTCTGCTTCGGCGCGCGACCGCTTTGCACGAGCGCGGCGAACTGCACGAAGCCATCGAAACCCTGCGGGAGGCGTATGCCGCGATTGCCAGTGATTCCAAAAACCACACCGTCACCACCTTTCTGCGCCTGCCCGCCTATTTGCAGGAAGCCGGGCAGCGCGAAGAGGCGTGGGACGCGCTTTTCGAGCTTTTGAAAAACGGGTATCCCACCCAGCCATCCACGCCCGAACTGGTGGCCATGGACCGCAGCGCCATCTACCGTGCGCTGCAGCTTTTCCTCGAACGCGACGGCCATTTTCTGCATGCGGTGCTGTATGGGGTGCTGGCCAGCTACTATTGGGCGTCGGGCTTGCGGGCGCAGAAAAGGTTCGCGGAATTCGCGGCCTTTGCCGCGCCGCGGCGGCTGAGCGAAGATCTCGGCAAGCTCCTGCGGAAAGCCAACCGGCTCGATCTCGTGCCGGCGCTCGTTCCCGTGCTGAAGACCGAGCTGGATCGCACGGCGCCGCGAGATGACGGGATCGTGGCCGCCGAGATCAAGGCGGTCTTGCAAATCCAGTGAGCGGCCGGTGCGGCGACTGTGGGCAAAAAGGAAGCGCGATCATTGCTGATCGCGCTTGTGCGAAGCTGCGGGATGAAACGGTAAGGTCAATTGGGACTTGGTGTCTCCCAGGCTCGCAGCAGTTGATTTAGCAGCGTGCGTGCCACCCGCCTGTTCCAGCGATGAACATTTTCCGCCGGGCATCGTCAATGAAAGTGGCGGTAGCGGTATCGAACCCGCTGAAACTCGGCACTAAACCGAGTGGGGTTGAAATCGTCAGCCGCCTCCAATTTCCCTTGGATCGCCATGACTGCCCAGCTCGCGCGCTGCCGAAAAATGGGGCGGCGGTTTTCAGCGCGTGACGTTACGCTCAGCCGTTACGTCATGCCCTCATCATTCGCCACTCCATGAAGCCGCTCGATCTCAAACTGCTGCGCGACATCGGCAAAATGAAGGGGCAGATGTTTGCCGTCGGCATCATCATGGCGTGCGGGCTGGCGATGATGATCACGACGCGCAGCCTGCTTTTCTCCCTCGAAACGACGCGCGACGCCTACTACGCGCAGCACCGTTTCGCCGATGTCTTTTGCGAGCTGAAGCGCGCGCCGAACTCGGTGCGGAAGCGGCTCGCGGAGCTGCCGGGCGTGGCCGCGGTGGAGACCCGCGTGGCGGGCAAGGTGACGCTCGATCTGCCGGGGCTCGCGGAGCCCGCGGACGGCACGATCATCTCCATCCCGGACGACCGCGCGCAGCAGTTGCACACGCTTTTTCTCCGCCGCGGACGGCTGCCGGAAATCGGCAGCCGGAGCGAGGTGGTGGTGGGCGAGGCTTTCGCCGAGGCGCATGGCTTTGCGCCGGGGAACGAAATCACCGCCATCATCCACGGCGCGCGGCAGACGCTGAAAATCACGGGCATCGCGCTGTCTCCGGAGTTTGTCTTCGAGGCGCGGCCCGGCGACACGCTGCCGGACAACCGGCGTTTCGGCGTCTTCTGGATGAACGAGCGCGAACTCGCCAACGCCTACCAACTCGACGGCGCTTTCAACAGCGTGCTCGTGGACCTTGCGCCGGGCGTGGCGACGGCTCCGATCATGGATGCGCTCAACCGCACGCTCGCGCCCTACGGCGGCCTGATCGCCTACGACCGCAAGGATCACGCCTCAGCCAAGCGGCTGAACGATGAGATCAACATCCTGCGCACGCTGTCGTTCGCTTTTCCCACGGTCTTTCTCAGCATCGCCGCCTTTATGAGCAGCGCCGTGCTCACGCGGCTGGTGCGGCTCCAGCGCGAGCAGATCGCGCAGCTCAAGGCGTTCGGCTATTCGTCGCGCCAGGTTGGGGTGCATTACATGAAGTTCGCGCTCGTCATCGTCGTCTTCGGCATGCTCGTCGGGAGCGCGGTCGGCGTGTGGCTGGGGACGAATATCGTCATCGTGTACCACCGCTTCTTCCGCTTTCCGTCGCTGCTTTTTCATCCCGACACGCAGGCCATTGCCGCCGCCTTCCTCGCCAGCGCTGGCGCGGCGTTTCTCGGCGTCATCGGCGCGGTGCGGCAGGCGGTGCGGCTGCCGCCCGCCGAGGCCATGCGCCCGGAGCCGCCGGCGGAGTTCCGCGCCTCGCTCCTTGAGCGGCTCGGCCTCGCGCGGCTCGCGTCGCCGTCGTTCCGCATGGCTTTGCGAAATCTCGAGCGCAAGCCGTGGCAGGCCGCGTTCACCGCGCTCGGGCTGGCGCTGGCCACGGGCATCCCGGTGGTGCCGGGCTCGATGCGCGAGGCGATCAACTATCTCATCGAAGTGCAGTGGCAGGACGCGCAGCGGCAGGACGTGACGCTCAGCCTCATTGAGCCCGGCTCCGCCTCCGCGCTCGGCGACATGCAGCACCTGCCCGGCGTCGTGAAAGCGGAGCCGTTTCGCGGCGTGCCGGCGCGGGTCCGCTTCGGGCACCGCACCCGCCGCCTCGCCATCACCGGCGTGCCGCGCGACGGCACGCTGAACCTGCAGCTCGACGCCGATGGCCGGCCGCTCGCGCTGCCGCCGGACGGTTTGCTCATCTCCGCAAAGCTCGCGGAAATCCTCGGCGCAAAGCCCGGCGACAAGCTCGTGATCGAAGTGCAAGAAGGCCGCCGTCCTACATGCGAGGCCGTGATCCAAGGACTCATCACCGACTACGCGGGCCTCTCGGTCTTCATGGATGTGGAGGCGCTGCGCCGGCTCATGCGCGAAGGACCGACGGTCAGCGGCGCATTTCTCACCGTCGATAAAAGCCGCTGGCTGGAGTTTCTCGACGCCGTCAAAGAATCCCCGCGGGTCGCCGCGCTCAGCATCAAAAGCGCGGTGCGCGCGAGCTTTCGCAAAAGCACCGCCGACATGATCGGCATGGTGCAGACGCTTTACTTCACCTTCTCCGTCGTGGTCGCGTTCGGCGTGGTCTATAACAGCGCACGCATCGCCCTCTCCGAGCGCAGCCGCGACCTCGCCACGCTGCGCGTCGTGGGCTTCACCCACCGCGAAGTGGCCGCCGTGCTCATCGGCGAACTGGCGTTGCTCACGCTCCTCGCGCTGCCCATCGGGCTGGTCATCGGCAGCCTGCTGGCGAAAGGGATCGTCGGCACCGCGAGCACGGAAAGCGTGCGCCTGCCGCTGGTGCTGACTGCTCGCACTTACGCCACGGCTGTGCTCATAGTGGTGGCGTCCGCGACTTTTTCCTTCGCCGTGGTCAGCCGGCGCATCCACCGGCTCGACCTGCTCGGCGTCCTGAAGGCGCGCGACTGATTCCTTTTGTGAAAACCCAAACGACCACGACCACGACTGCGGCTCCAACGCGGCAGCGCAAGCCCGGCGCGTGGCGGCGCTTCATCCCGTACGGCATCGTCGCCGCGCTGCTTTTTGCCATCGTCGCCGGCCTCCGCCCGCGCCCCGCCGAAGTGGAGACGACGACCGTCACGGCTGGCCCGCTCGACGTGACCGTGCTCGAGGAAGGCAAGACGCGCATCCGGCATCGCTACATGATTTCGCCGCCCATCTCGGGCTACCTCAACCGCATCCCGCTGCGCGCTGGCGACCGCATTGAGGCCGGCCAGACCGTGCTCGCCACGATCCAGGCGCAGCCCGCCGCTTTCCTCGATCCGCGGACCACCGCCGAGGCCGAGGCGCGGGTGAAAGCCGCCACGGCCACGAAGATGCGCGCCGAGTCCGAACTCGAACGCATCCGCGCGAGTTTGCAGCTCGCGGACAAAGAAAAAGTGCGGGCCGCTGAGCTGAAAACCAAGGGCGCGATTTCGACCAAAGAATGGGACAGCGCCGAAGCGCAGGTGGCGATGGTCTCGCGCGAACTGCACTCCGCGGAGTTTGCGATCAACGTCGCCGAATTCGAGCGCGTGCAGGCCCAGGCCGCGCTGATGCAGGCGCAAAATCCCACGACCGCCAACGCCACACCGCTCACGCTCACCGCGCCCGTCACCGGCTTTGTCCTCAATGTCGCGGAGGAAAGCGCGCGCACCGTGCTCGCCGGTGCGCCGATCATGGAAGTCGGCGACCCGACCGACCTCGAAGCCGAGATCGAGCTGCTCTCCAGCGACGCCGTGGGCGTGCAGCCCGGCGCGCCGGTCAGCATCGAGCTGTGGGGCGGCGACGCACCCCTGCGCGGCAAAGTCACCGTCATCGAGCCCGGCGGCTACACGAAGATCAGCGCCCTCGGCGTCGAGGAGCAGCGCGTGAAAGTGCGCGTCGATTTCACCGATCCGATCCCCGCCACGCACCCGCTCGGCGACCGCTTCCGTGTCGAGGCACGCATCCTCACGTGGCACGGCGACAAGGTGCGGCAAGTGCCCACCGGCGCGCTTTTCCGGCGCGGAAATGACTGGATGACCTTCGTCCTCACCGGCGGAAAAGCTCGCCTGACCAAAGTCGAAATCGCCCACTCCAACGGCACCGCCGCCGAAGTGCGCGCCGGTCTTGACCAAGGCCAGACCGTGATCCTTCACCCGCCCGACGCCGTCGCCGACGGCGCGAAGGTGAAGGCGCGCGCCGGAAAGTAGCCGCAGCTATTGCCCAGTCGCTGGCTCGCTCGGCATCACCGACTCGGTGGGCTCTTCGGCTGCACCCGCGGGCGGTGCGACCTCGGGCTCTGCGTCCGCTGTTTCAGCGTCGGCTA
>JANPHJ010000147.1:0-15496 GCA_031424395.1 Chthoniobacter sp. | reverse complement strand
CGGCAGACCGACTCCGACAAGGTGCTCTATGAATCCGTGCTCGCGCGCTCGAAGGAGACGAAGCTTTCCGAAGGGCTGGAGAAGAGCAACATCCGCATCGTGCAAGAGCCGCTCGTGCCGAAGACGCCGAGCAAGCCGAAGGTCAACCTCATCCTCGCCGTGGCGTTTGGCGCAGGGCTGCTGCTCGCGCTCGGGCTCATCGTGGTGCAGCAGGCGCTGGACACCTCCCTGCGCTCGGTCGATCAGGCCGAAAGCGCGCTCGACCTGCCCTCGCTCGCCGCCGTGCCGGAGATCGAGGCCAAAGGCCGCCCGAGCGGCGACCGGGGCCGGGCCGCGCTCGCGCTCATCGACGAACCCAGCTCCCGGCAGGCCGAGGCCTTCCGCTGCCTGCGCACCGCCCTTTCCCTCCTCCCCGCCGGCGCGCCCAAGGTCGCGCTTTTCACCAGCGCCGTCCCCGGCGAAGGCAAAAGCTTTTGCTCCGCAAACTACGCCGCCTCGCTCGCCCAGCAGAACCTCCGCACGCTCATCATCGACGCCGATCTGCGCAAACCGGGCCTCGGCGCCATCTTCCCCGCGCCCTCTGCGGCCGACGGGCTGAGCGACGTGCTCAGCGGCCAAGCGAACTTCGACGACGCCTGCCATGCGACAAAAGTCCACGGCCTCACCTTCATGCCGGCGGGCAACCGCAACGCCAGCCCGCTCGAGCTTTTCGCCGACGAAAGATTCGCCAACCTGCTGCGCGAGGCCCGGGGAAAATACGACCGCGTCGTGCTCGACACCGCCCCCATCAACGCCGTCAGCGACACCCTGCTCATCGTCAAGCACGCCGACGCCACCGCCTTCGTCGTCCGCAGCCGCAAGACGCCCGCCCGCGCCCTGCTCCGCGCCCTGCATCAGCTCGACGGCGCAGACGCCGCGCCCGCCGGCTTCATCCTGAACCGTCTCCCCTCGAAGCTGGCCGACTACTACTATTACGACGCGGGGAATTATTCGAGCGCCGGGGTCTATGGCACCTGAGCCACGCCGGCGAAGGCCCGGAGGAGTGCGTTGATTTCCGGGAGCCCGCCACCCATGGCCGACCTCAGGTTTCAGTGCCCCGAGTGCGCGCAGAAAATCGTCGTGGACGCAGCGGGGGCCGGTCTGCAAATCGCGTGTCCCTACTGCCAAAGAGGGCTGGTCATTCCGCAGGAAAGCGGGGCGATCCCAGAGTTGACCGCCCGTACCGCCGCCGCGGCCGCGAGCACGCCGAAGGAGCGGATGGCGGAGCCCGCGCAGCCGCCGCCGAAGACCGGCCCGACCCTGCGGCAGAAAACCCGGCACGGCCTGCTCTGGGCCGGCGGCGAAGCGGGCTCGCGGGCGCTGCTGCAGTTTGGCGTGCTCGCCGTCATGGCGCGGCTGCTCACGCCGAAGGACTACGGCGATGCCGGCGCGGCCATGGTCGTGGTCGGCATCTCGGCCATGTTTTCCCAGCTCGGCGTGGGCCCCGCCCTCGTGCAGCGGCCCGAGATCAAAGCTCCGCACCTCACCGCCGCCTTCCATGCCTCGGTGCTGCTCGGCGTGCTCGTCGGCGGGCTCGTCTGGCTCGGCGCGCCCGTCTTTTCCGCGCTCTTTCGCATCGGCGAGCTCACGCCGCTGCTGCGCGTCCTCGCAGTGGTGTTTCCCATCGCCGGCTTTGCCGTGGTCGCGGAATCCTGCCTCCAGCGCGCCATGCGTTTCGACCTGCTGGCCCGCGCCGAAGTCCTCTCCAGCGCCGTGGCGTTCTGCACCGTCGGCATCCCGCTCGCGTGGACGGGGCATGGCGCGTGGGCGCTGGTCTGGACGCAGGTGGGGCAGACCGTGGCCAAAAGTTTCCTGGTCCTGTGCTACCGCCCTTTCCTCCCCGGCTGGCGGTGGGAAAAAAGCGCGCTGCACGAGTTGCTGCATTTTGGCAGCGGGCTCACCCTGGCCCGGCTGGCGAACTACATCGCCACCAACGGCGACAACTTTGTCGTCGGCCGCTGGCTCGGCGCGGAGGCGCTCGGCGTCTACAGCCGCGCCTACCAGCTGATGGTCGCGCCTGCCGCGCTCATGGGCAACGTGCTCGACAAAGTGCTCTTTCCCGCGATGGCCAAAGTGCAGGGCAACGACGCGCAGCTCGCGCGCGTTTACACCCAGGGCTCCACGCTGCTCGCGCTCGTCATGCTGCCCGCCAGCGCCATGATCTGCCTGCTCGCGCCCGAGCTGGTCGCTCTGCTCCTCGGGCCGAAATGGGACGCCGTGATCTTCCCGCTCCAGGTCTTTTCCACCGGCCTGCTTTTCCGCACCAGCATGAAGCTCAGCGTCTCGCTCGTCCGGGCGAAAGGCCGCGTCTTTCTGCTCGCGCAGTCGCAGGTCTGGTACGGGGTGGCCGTGCTCGGGCTGGCCGCGGCGGGGCTGCCGTGGGGCATCCGCGGCGTCTGCACAGGCGTGCTGCTGGGCATTACCATTTGCTTCGTCATCATGGCTGCCATCAGCCTGCGGCTCGTCGGCCTGCGCGGGCGCGATTTCCTCGCCGCGCATGTCCCCGCGCTGCGCCTCACCGCCGTGGTGGCCCTGGCCGGCTGGCTGGTCTGTGCCGGCCTGCGCGGGCACGGGCTCACGCCGCTCGCCCTGCTCCCAGCGGCCAGCCTCCTCATGCTGCTCCCCGCCTTGCTCCTAGCCGCTGCGTGGCCCCGGTTCTTTCTCGGAGCCGAAGGAGAGCCGTGGCGCCACAAGGCATTCCGCCTGCTTAGACGGCGGTGCGGTTTTAGCGTCCAGCCCATCCATCCCTGATTTTATCCAAACCATGAAAGCTCTCATCAAAAAAGTCATCCACGCCCTCGGCTACGAACTCCTGCCGCAGGCCCTGCGCACCCACAACATGGAGCCCGAGTTCCTCGAACTCTACGCGCGCTGCAAACCCTTCACCATGACTTCGCCCGAGCGCATGTACGCGCTCTTCATCGCCGTGCGCCACGCCGTGCGGCTGAAGCTGCCCGGCGAGTTCGTCGAGTGCGGCGTGTGGCGCGGCGGCAGTTGCATGCTCATCGCCCACACTCTCATCCAGCTCGGCGCGACCGACCGTCGCATCCGGCTCTTCGACACCTTTGAGGGCATGAGCAAACCGACCGACCACGACCGCAGCGTCCACGGCCAGGTGGCCGAGGAAAAATGGCAGGTCACCGACGCCGGCCGCGGGTGGTGCGCGGCCAGCCTGGACGACGTGCGGCAAAACATGCAGTCCACCGGCTACCCGATGGCGAACATCAGCTTCGTGCAGGGCAAGGTCGAAGACAGCCTGCCCGCCGGCGCCCCCGAGGCCGTGGCCCTGCTGCGGCTCGACACCGACTGGTACGAATCCACCCGCCAGGAACTCGAAGTCCTTTACCCGCTGCTCAGCCGCAACGGCGTGCTCATCCTCGACGACTACGGCCACTGGGCCGGCGCGAAAAAAGCGGTGGACGAATACTTCCTCGACCACCCGAATCCGCCGCTCTTCAACCGCATCGACAACGCGGGCCGCCTCGCCATCAAGCTCGCCTGACCTGCCCCCCCAACCACCACGCACCCCATGTTGCCCAAAACCGCCGCCTTCCTCCTCGCCAGCCTCGCCGCCTTGGCCACCGCCACCGCCGCCGACCGCCATGTGGACGGGCCGCATGGCGACGACGCGAACGACGGCGGCACCGAAAAAACCGCCTGGAAAACGCTCGCCCACGCCGTCCACGAAGTCGCGCCGGGCGACACCGTCATCGTGCATGCGGGCGTTTATTTTGAGCAGGTCTCGCTCGAGAAAAAGGGCACCGCGGAAAAGCCGATCCGCTTCGCCGCGGACGAGCGTGCCAAGAACCGCGTGATCATTTCCGGGGCCGATCCTGCCATCCGTTCCGGCGAGAAAAAGTGGGTGCCGGTGGAAAAGCAGCCGCTGCTTTTTTCACTGGCGCTCGACCACGCGCCCGTGCGCGTGCTGTGCGACGACACCGATCTTTTCGCCTACCCCAGTCTCGCCGCGCTCAAGGCTTTCACCCTCGACGGCGGCGTTCCTGGCCCCGCACACGGCTTTGCCTACGATGCCGCGAGCAGCACCCTCTACGTGCGGCTGCATGTGGCCTTCGGCAAACCCGACCCGAACCAGCGCACCATGAAAGTTTCGCCCGCCAGCGGCGCGCGCCCAAACCTCGCCACGCCGGACAACACCGCCTGGGCGGTGCTCGCCGACGGCCCCGCGTACGTGGTGCTCGACGGCTTCACCTTTGAAACGCCCGCGCTGGCCGGCGTCTTTGCCCGGGCCGACAACGTCACCGTGAGCCACTGCTGGTTCCTCGGCTGCCGCACCGGCGTGGCCGGCAGCTCCGCGGCCGCGGCGGAAGGCCGCCGCACCGGCGATGTCGTCATCGAAAGCTGCAATTTCACCCAGTACCCCGCCTACGAGGACGTGCAGGAAGTGGTGGCCCGCGCCGCCGTGGAAAAGGCGAAACTGCCCGCCTTTTACTGGCAGCACCGCCGCAGCGGACCGCAGGGCTACGACCTCGGGCTGGCGCTCGATATCGGCACGCGCTGGAAAATCCGCGGCAACTACATCCACAACGCCGTCAACGGCCTCTCCTCGTTGTCCATTGCCAGCAGCCGCGAGCTCGAGGTCAGCGAAAACCGTTTTGAACGCCTCATCCGCACCGCCATCCACACTGGCCACCACGCCGCCGGCCTGCGCATCCACCACAATCTGCTCCAGGACACCTTCCAGCCCTTCGTCTGGAAACCGGAGGACGGCACGCCCTGGCCGGGGCCAGTGTGGATTTACCGGAACGTCGTCCTCCAGAGCGAGGCCGCCCAGGTGCTGTGGGCGCGGCTGGACTGGACGCCGGGCTGCTTCCACCTTGCCGTGCCGGATGCCAACTGGCAGCGCCCACAGATGAAAGACACCCCGCGCGATGTCGTGACCGTGCCCGGCGAAGGCGTCACGGTCTATAACAACACCCTCCATTTCCCGAGCGGCACCGTCTTTTCCTTCGGTGACCTTGACGACCGCGCCGTGCGCAATTTCAAATTCTTCAACAACGTCTGCGTGGCCCAGGGGCTCGTGCCCGCGGCCTATCGCGCGTTCGATTTTTCGGGGATGGAATTTGCCGGCAACGGCGTCGTCGCCGCCGGCGACCGCCGGCCCGGGCCCGGCGAAACCTTTGCCGGCCGCGGCGGAAAAAGCGCCGGCGCCGCCAAGGAACTGGGCCTCGCCGACCTGCTGCACGGTGACGTGACGCTCACCAAAAAAAGCCCCGCCGCGGGCGGCGGCGTGGAACTCAAAAACCTGCGCGAGGCAACCGCCGACATGGGCGCGCTCCGGCCCGGCGAAACTTTCCCGCTGCACGCGGAGAGCCCGGCGGCGGCCCGCTGACCGAAGACATGGGCAAACTCCGCATCCTGCTCATCACCAACAAATGCCCGCCGGACTTCGACGGCGGCTACGAGCTGAGGGCTTTCCAAATCGCCCAGGCGCTGCGCGCGCGCGGCCATGAGCTGGATGTGGTCACGAGCCGCTACCGTCCCACTTTTCACGGCGAAAAAAACGATCCGCCGTGGGTGCATCGCATCTTCCGCTTTGTGCCCGTGAGCCAGAGCAAGACGTGGTGGCGCAAAGTGGAGCGCGTCGTGCTGCGCGTGCGCAGCACGAATGTGGCGGGCGAAAACCGCGCCGCCCTCGAAGCGCATCTCGCCGGACGCGAGTACGATCTCGCCTATCACTTCGGCCTGCACCGCGTGGGGCTGGCGCTCGCCGAGCCGCTCGTGCGCCGGGGCACGCCCATTCTGTGGCACGCCGGCGACAACTACCTGGCCCAGCACCTCCACCACCTCCCGCGCACGCAGCCCGGCTACACTTTGGCGCTGCGGCTTTTTGCGGGCCGCTGGGCGCGGATGGAGCAGGAGATCGACTACCGGCACATCGCCTTCGTCAGCGAGTTTCTGCGCGACGATTGCGCGGCGAAAGGCCTGCGTCCGCAGCGCGCCTACGTCATTTCGCGCGGCATTGATTTTCCGCTCGCGGAGGATGTGGCGCGCGCGCGCACCCAGCCGCCGGTGTTTTTTCTCGCGGGTCGCATCGACCCGACGAAGGGCGTCCACAACGTCATCGCCGCCGCCGGGCTGCTGCTGCGCCAGCGGCCGGAGCTGGCGTGGAAAATCGAGTTTGGCGGGCTCTCAAACCGGCCGCACTACCAGGCGCAGCTCGACGCGCAGATCGCGGCGGAAGGTGTCGGCGAACGCATTGCCTTTCTCGGCCAGCTCAGCCGCGCGGAAGTCACCGCGCGAATGCAGAGCGCGACCGCCTATGTTTTTTCCTCCGTCTATGGCGAGCCGTTTTCGAGCACCATCATCAAGTCCATGGCCTGCGGCACGCCGCTCATCGGTGCGGACGACGGCTCGCTGCTGGAGGTCGCGCAGCCCGGCGTTTCCGCGCTCGTCTATCGCAAAAACGAACCCGCCGAACTCGCCGCCCACATGGCTCGCGTGCTCGATGATCCCGCGCTCGCGCAGCGCCTTGCCACCGCCGGCCTCGCCACCGTGCGCGCGCGCTACACCCTCGACCGCATCCTCGAGCAAACCGAGGCGGCCTTTGCCGAAGTCATGGCCGCCGGCCCGTACCGACCATGAGCGCCCGCCCGCTGCCCGTGCTTTTCATCCTCTCGAACATGCGCGAAACCGGCGGCGCCGAGCAGAGCATCGCCACCCTCATCCCGCACCTCATGGAGCACGCGCGGCTGCGCGTCTTTGTGGAAAACGACCGCCACCACGACGACCTCCAGCGCCACGCCGGATCGCGGCTCACGCTCACGCGCATGCCCAAGGGCAACTCGCCGCGCGCGCTCTGGGGCGCGCTGCAAACGCTGCGCCGCTGCTGGCGCGAGGACCCGCCCGACGCCGTGCTGGCCAACGGGCACAAGGGTTCCTTCCTGCTCGCTTTCGCCAAACTCGCCGGCCTGCCCACGCCGGCCCGCGCCGGCATTTTTCTGCGCGACTTCAATTACTACCTGCTCTGGCTCGTGCTGCGGGTGCTGCCCGGCGCGCTTTATCTCGCCCCGTCGGAGGCCGTGTTCGAGGACGCGCGCTACCGCCGCTGGGGGCTCGTCGCGCCACGCCGCCTGCTCGCTTTGCCCAACGCCGTCCGGCTCGGCAGCGCGCTGCCGGAAACTGCGGGCGCCGCGCCGCCGCTCTTCGTGGCCGCCTGCGCGCGGCTGGCCCGGTGGAAAGGTCTGCACCTGCTCATCCGCGCCTGGCCGCAGGTGCGCGCGGCGTTTCCCGAGGCGACGCTGCGCATCTACGGCGAGGAGGTGGAGCCGGGCTACGCGGCGGAATTGCGGGCGCAGGTGCAGACCCTCGGGCTCGGCGAGGCGGTGTTTTTCTGCGGCTACCAGCGCGATCTCACGCCGGTGTTTGCGGCCGCCGCCGTGCTCGTCGTTCCCTCGCTCGCGCTGCGCCCCGGCCCGGAGACTTTTTCCCGCATCATCATCGAAGCCTGGGCCCACGCGAAGCCGGTGGTCGCCTTCGCCACCGGCGGGCCGCGCTATCTCATCGCGGACGGCGCGGACGGCTACCTCGTCGAGGAGGGGGATGTCGGGCAGCTCGCTGACCGGTTGCTAAAGCTGCTCGCCGACCCCGCGCTGCGCCAGCGTCTGGGCCAGGGCGGCTACGCCAAAGTCCGCGAAAAATTCAACCCCGAAAAAATCGCCGCCGACCTGCTCAGCCATCTGCTGGCCGAGCCCCGCCCATGATCGCCACTGCTGAAAAACCGCCGCTCCCGAAGCCCGCGAAAACGCACGCGCAAATCCGGCTGGCGTGCAGCCTCGTGCTGTGCGCCGTGGGCTTCTTCGCGTGGATTTTCAAAATGAAACGCTCCGCCACGGGCGACGACTACGTGCTGCCCTACAGCCCGCTGCAGGTGATTTATCCGCTGCTGGGTCTGCTCTCATTGTTCTGGGTGCTGCGCACCTCGGGCGCGCGCTTTCCCAAGATGATGGTGCGCTCGCCCAGCTCGCTGCTGTTCATCGCCGGTTCGCTGGCCATCATGCTCGGCGCGGCCGTTCACATTCACCCCGGCCCCTACGGCAAGGATGCGGTACTCTTCGAGGTTCGCTGGCTGCTGCCGTACTGCTTCATCGCGTTTCTTTTTCTCGCGCGAAAATTTGGCGTGCCCTACCGGCCAGTCATCTGGGGGGTCTTCCTCGGAGCCTGCGCCAGCGCCTTTGCGACGGAGTTGTACCGCGCCGGCCTGCCCCTGCCGATCGCCATCAACGGCCTGCGCTACGGCGGCTTCCTCAGTCATCCCAACCAGTACGGCATCCTCCTCTCCAGCACCGCGCCGCTGCTCGCCGTCTTCGTCTTTTCCCGCCACCGGCTGCGTATGCTGATCGGCGTGGCCATGATCGGCGTGTACGGCCTCTGCCTGTTTCAGTCGCTGTCGAAAACGAACATCGTTCTGGTCGTCATCTCGGGGCTCGGCGCGGCCTTTCTCATCTCACTGCCCAACCTCGTGCTGGCCGCGCGGCGGATTTTTTTCACGTTAGCCATGCTCGCGTTGCTGGCCGTGGCCGGCGTCTTCGGGGTGAAAATCCTCGAGGAAATCGCGCCGCGTGAGGCCAAGACCATCACCAATGCGGTGCTCGATCCGGGCGGCACCAAGAGCCTCGAAGATCGCGAGAACGTCTGGGACGATGCCGTGGACGCTATCCGCCGCCACCCGTTCACCGGCATCGGCCCCGGCCGCTCGGAGGACTACCTCATGCACAATCACGCGCATAACCTTTTCCTCCAGCACTGGATCGACGCGGGCATCTGCGGCTTCATCGGCATCTGGCTGGTCACGCTCGCCGTTTTCTGGCGCGCCTTTGAGCTTTTTGCCCGCGCTCTGCGCGCGCGCGGCCGCCTGAGCGAGGATGCCTCGGTGCGCGTGCTGTCCGGCCTCGCGCTCGTGATGTCCATTTTCGGCAACTCCATGAGCGCCTCGTTGACCACAGCGGTGATGATGGCGTTCGTCATTTTCGTCGGCATCGCCTTTGTCCGCGAATCCGATCCCGCCATGCCATGAGCCGCCCGCTGCGCATCCTTCTCGTCCTCGAACCGGGCATCGACGGCGTCTTTCGCTACGTCGAGGGGCTGGCCGCGTTTCTGCGCGCGCGCGGGCAGGAGGTGCATGTGGCCTACTCGGACCGGCGCGGCGGCGCGGCGCTCGGCGAGTTTGTCAAAACGGTCGCGCAGGCCGGCGGCGAGACGCTCAATCTCGGCGTGGGCAACAGCCCCGAGGCGGGTGACGCGAGCGCCGCCTTCCGGCTGTGGAAAATGGCGCGCCGGCTGCGGCCCGACATCATCCACGCGCACAGCTCAAAGGCCGGCGTGCTCGCGCGCACGCTCGCGCTCGCCGGCGTGCCGGGCGCGTACCTCTATACCCCGCAGGCCTACTACGGCCTCGCCCGGCGCGGCGGCGCGAAAGAGTGGTGCTTCAATGCCCTCGAGACCGCCTTTGGCCGCATCGGCACCACGCTCTGCACTTCGAGCGACGAACAGCAATTCGCCGCGCAAAAGCTGCATCTTCCGCCCGCGCGCCTGCGCGTCATTTTCAATCCCGTGGACACCGTCCGCTTTGCGCCCGCCGACGCCGCGGCCAAAGCGCGGACGCGGCAGGAGCTGGGTCTGCCCGGGAATCAGATTGTGCTCGGCTCCATCGGCCGGCTGTCGTTTCAAAAAGATCCGCAGACGCTGCTGCGCGCGGTCGCGCCGGTGCTGCGCGAGCGCGCGGATGTAACCCTGCTGCACGTCGGGCGCGGCGAACTCGAAAGCGAAGTCGCGCAGCTCATCGGCGAACTCGGCCTCGCCGAGCGCATCCACCGCGTGCCGTACCTGGAAGAGCCGCGGAGTTTCTACACGGCGGCGGACGCCTTCGTACTGACCTCGCGCTACGAAGGCATGCCGCTCGTGCTGCTCGAGGCGCTGGCCTGCGACCTGCCGCTCATCATCAGCGCCGCGCCCGGCATGACGGATATTTTGCAAGCCGGCCTCACGCACTGCTGGTCCGCGCCGCCCGAGGACGCCGAGGCTTTCACCCGCGCCCTTCGCGCCTTTCTAGACGACCGCACCGCCGCCCGCGCGAGCAACCACCGCGCGCGCGCCATCGAATTTTTTAGCGCGGAAAAATGCTACGGCACAGTCCTTGCAGTCTACCGGGACATTTCCCGATGAAACCGCCCTCCACCATGAGCCCTCCAGCCGCTCGCCCGCCGAATTTTTTTAACCGCTGGTTTTTCGGCTCCGCCCGGCAACGCGAATTCCAAATGGATTCGCTCGACGGCCTCCGCGGCCTGGCCGTGCTGTGGGTCATGATCGACCACGCGCGCGCCCACGGCTGGTCGCTGCACCCGGCGTTTCATTTCGGCTCGGGCGAGGTCGGCGTGTTTCTCTTTTTCTGCCTGAGCGCCTTCCTGCTGACCCTGCCCATCTGCCAAAGCCCCGACGCCGAACTGGCGACGCCGCGCCATTGGGCGAATTACGCGCTGCGCCGCTTCTTCCGCATCTACCCGCTGTTCCTGGTTATTCTGTTCTTTTTCTTCGTCCTGCAGCCGCTCGCCGCGCACCACCCGCTGCGCGAAAGTCTGCCGAACATCTGGACCCACCTGACACTGCGCGGCGGCTACCGGCACCTCTGGACCATTGCGGTCGAAACGCGGTTTTATTTCATCCTCCCATTCGTCGGCGCGAGCCTGCACCTGCTGCGTGGGCGGCCGTGGTCGCAAGTGGCGGTGACCGCGGCGCTTATCACCGAGGCCGTTTATCTTTATCCGAGCGCGGCGATGCCGAAGCACGCTCTCACCACCGCCTACTACCTGCCGGTCTTTCTCTGCGGCTGCCTCGGCGCGGCGCTACTCGCCGCGTGGCGGCGGCAGCGGCCCGCTTGGCTGACGCCGCTCCGCTGCGAATCCGTCGCCTTCCTCACGCTCGCGCTTGCGCTCCCGCTCGCCGACCGGGTGCTGATGGCGCGCTGGTGGCCGGCGTTCGACGGCGGTCACGAGTTCATCCTGTGGGGCATCTTGTGGTCGGTATTTGTGCTCGCGCATCTTTTCGGCACCGGCCTGTGCCGCGCGGTCTTCGCGTGGAAGCCGCTGCGTTTCGTCGGCATCGTGAGTTACAGCGCCTACATCTGGCATCCGGTGATTCTTTCAAGCATGAAGCCGCTGCTCACCCGGGTGCCCCAACCGGTTGGCACCGCCGCCTTTTTCCTTATCACCCTCGGCATGGCGTCGGTCTCGTATCTCCTCATCGAGCGCCCGCTCGCGCGCCTCCGCTTGGCCAAAAAAGCGGCGGCTCAGCCCACGGCGGCCCGGCTGTCGATGAAAAACGCCACCGATTTCTCTTAATGCCGACTCCACAACCCCCCACGGTCGAACTCACGCCCGCGCAAATCGCGGAGTTTCATGCGCGCGGCTTTCTCGCCATCCCGAACATCAGCCCGCCTGCGGAAGTCGAGCTGCTGCGCGAGATCTTCGACCGACTCTTCGCGCAAAAGGCAGGCCGCGCCGAGGGCGCGCAGTTCGATATGGTCACGCACGACGATGACGAGGACGCGCCGCAGGCCCTGCCCTCGATCATCAATCCGGTGAACTTCGCGCCCGAGCTGCGCGCGACCGTTTTCCGCACCAACGCGGCGGCCATCGCGCGCCAGCTCCTGGGGCCGAAGGTGACGGCGTCCTTCGAGCACGCTATCCTCAAGCCGCCGCGCTACGGCGCGGCCACGCCGTGGCACCAGGACGAGGCGACGCGGGTGGATGCGAATTTCGAGTATGAGCAGCTCAGCATCTGGATGCCGCTACAGGAGGCCACGCTGCAAAACGGCTGCATGCAATACATCGCCGGCACCAACCGCGGCGAAGTGCTGCCGCACCGCTCGCCGAAAAGCGACCCGAAGATTCACGCCATTGAGTGCGCGGGCGGCTTCGATCCCGCGGACGCGACGCCGTGCCCGCTGCCGCCGGGCGGCGCGACCATCCACCACGGCCGCACCCTGCACTACGCCGGGCCAAACGCGACCGACCAGCCGCGCCGCGCCTACATCCTGGCCTTCGAGGTGCCGCCGAAACCCAGCACCCGGCAGCGCGATTTCTACTGGAACCACGACAAGCAAACCGCCGGGCTCGACCGCAAACGCCAGTGGCGCAAGCGCGGCGGCATGGCCGTGGAGCTGGCCCGGAAAATCCGCGGCGGCCTGTGGCGTCATCCCGGCCGGATCGTCTTTGAAGTGCGGCGGGCCGTGCGCGCTTTGCTGAAAAGGTAGCGCGTTACTTTCTCAGCACGAGGTAGGCGTAGCTCGTGAGCCACGGCCAGGGGTGGCGGCAGAGCCAGGCGGCGAACCAGCGGTCGAGCCAGGCGAGCGGCGGGATGCGCTTGTAGTAGCCTTCGTTGCCGAAGAAGGCGTGGTAGTGGGCGATCTGGTAGCCGAGCTGCTCGAAGCGCGCAATTTGCGAACGCAGCGGCCCGCGGCACCACCGGTAGAATGCCGGAAACTTCGAGCGTTTGCCGCCGCGCTGGCGGCCGGACTGCACTTTCTCAAGCAGCCAGTAGGAGAGCGTTTCCGGCAGGAGCCAGTTCAGCAGGAAGGGCGGCGCGAACAATGTCGGGAAGTAGTGAAAGGCCAGTCCGCCCGGCTTTAAAATGCGGTAGATGTTTTGGTGAAAACTCAGCGGGTCGCTGACATGCTCGGCCAGCATCCGGCTGAAGACGAAATCGCAGGCGGGCAGTTCGCCCGTGACGGGCTTGGTGATGTCGAGCACCATTTTCCGATAGCGGTTGTCGGCCTTCGCCAGCTCCGTTTCGGAAATATCGACGATCAGATAGTCGATCCCGTGCTCTTCAACGAACTCGACCGGCAGCCAGGGATTTGCCCCGCCGCCAATCTCGCAGATGGATTTGCAGCCGTGCTGGAGAATCAGAGTGACGAGGAACTCCCGGTATCGTCCCCACGCTTCGCTCGAGGGCCAATACTGGATGTCCATCACCGCCGGCGGCTTTTCGGTCGTCGTTTCAGCAGGCATTTTTGTTGGTGGAAAAGGTCATCGCGAGGATTTGGAAATCGAGGAAAATGCTCCAGTTTTCCAAATACCAAAGATCGCAACTGATGCGCTCGCCGAGGTCGGTGTCCCCGCGCAATCCTTTGACCTGCGCCCAACCGGTGATGCCGGGCTTGGCATTGTGCCGGGCGTTGTAGTGCGGGATTTCATGTTTGAAATTGTGAATCAATTCCGGCCGCTCAGGCCGTGGGCCGACGAGGCTCATTTCGCCGGTCAGGACATTCCAGAATTGAGGCAGTTCGTCGATGTTCCATCTCCGCATGAAGGTGCCGATTTTCAGCCGGCGCGGATCGTCCTTGGTGCTCCAGCCGGCTTTGCCGTCAGCCTCGGCATCGAGTTTCATGCTGCGGATCTTCAGGATGTCGAAATCCATGCCGTTCCGTCCGAGCCGGCGCTGGCGGTAGAGGATCGGGCCGGGCGATTCCCGATAGACGATCGCTCCGAAAATGACCATCAGCGGCAGCGAAATGAGCAGGCCCAACACCGCGCCCACGACATCGACCAGCCGCTTGAGCAGGACATTGACAAAGCGATCGAGCGGCAGCCGCGAGACGCCGAGCACGGGGATGCCGCTGACCGTCTCCAAGTGCAGGCCGGAGACGAGGATTTGGAAAAACGACGGGATCACTTTGAACTGTACCATCTCCCGCTCGCAGGTGTTCGCGAGGCCCACGATGTCGCCTTTCACGCCGTTCACGTCGGTCAGGATGACCATGTCCACCGACTGCCGGTGAATCACATCAGTGAGTTCCGCGAGCGCGCCGAGCACTCGCACCTTGGGCTTGCGCTGAAAGCGGGCGCGCATCGAACTCACGCAGCCGACCACCTCATATGCGCTGCCCGGTTCGTGCGAAAACGAGCCCGTCAGCTTTTCCGCCTCGTCATTCCAGCCGACGAAAAGGACGCGCTGGCGCAGGCTCATGGCCACCGAAGAACGCCTGAGAAAGCCATGAAAAATCGCCCGCCAGCCGAGCAGCGCGCCGGGCACCAGCACCGTGGCAATGGCGACGAAGACGCGGGAAATGGGCGGCGAAAATTTAAAAATCAGGGCAAAGCCGAGAAAGCCGAGCCCCCAAATGCAGGCAGCTTTCAAGACTTGGAGCGCCACATAGTGAAACCGCAGCAGTGCCTGGCGTTCGTAAATTCCAAACGCCGTCAGCGTGAAGATCAGCGCAATGCCCCCAAAGGCAATGTAGCCGGAATAATTGCGCAGCGTCATCGTGACCGGCACCCCGAGTTCAAGGATGGGCGTTTGAAAACGAAACCAAAAGCTGAAGACGAGCGCGTACACGATCACCGCCGAATCGCACAGCAGGCTCGTGATGACCAACCGTTCAGGCAGCGCCTTGTCGCGCATTTTCAAGCGTTCCGTGCGGGCCAGTTCATCAAGCGTCCAGCCCACGTCGGGCTGGGGCATGGCCAGCGCCCCCGCTGAGGTGCGGGCCACGCCGTTGAGGCAGCTTTCTTTTTTGGGACTAAACATGAACGCGCATTCTTAAATTTTCTCAACCAGCTTAGCTAGAAGCGTTCTAGGGGTTATGGCTTATTATTTTTTTGCGAAGCTATGAATTCGCCCCCGCTGGTCAATACGATTTTCCCGTGCGTGCGCGGCGCAAAAAATCCCTTGCAAGCCTCCGACCACCCCTCTACTTTCCGCGCCATCAGTCGCGGGCGTAGCTCAGTTGGTAGAGCACTTCCTTGCCAAGGAAGATGTCGAGAGTTCGAGTCTCTTCGCCCGCTCCAACCCTTTATCCAACAGGGTTTCCCGGCGTAACGGGGGCGGGCGCAGGCCGGTAAACGAGCGATACCACGAGGCCGAGGACAACGCCTTGGAGCACGCCGCCGAGCATCCATTTCCAGACGATCTCCGTCGTGAGCGGCTGAACCGCGTACGAGATGAGCGTCGTCGCCTGGCTGAACAGGGCCATGCCCAGGCCGTAGCGAATGGCGCAGGTCCGGCACCCCGTGGCAGCGAATCCTTTCGCCCAAATCAGCACGAAAGTGACTGCTGCCAGCAGCTGTCCGGCGTAGAGCCAGCTCATGTGCGCCATCATTTCGTCGTCGGTGCGCCAGAGCGGCATGGTGGCTTTATAGACCGGCTCCATCCATAGTCCGTGGATGAGGAGGTCGGTGGCAAAGATGGCGCAAAAAACGGCGAGGATGGCGAGGAAGAGACGTTTGGGATTCATAAGGTTCAAAAAACAGCAGCTGACCGCAAAGCTACTGTTTGCCCGCGCCAGCCGGAAGGCGGAATTTGCCGGCGACGCGCCGATGGCATCGCGCCGCTTGACAGGCCGGGCTCCGCCGCTACTCTGTCGGCCCTTTTACAAAAAAATCCGACATGGCCAACACCAAATCCGCCGCCAAACGCGCCCGTCAAACGACCCGCCGCACCG
>JANPHJ010000146.1:0-20309 GCA_031424395.1 Chthoniobacter sp. | reverse complement strand
GCCCGCGACGCTCGTGCCCATGGAGATACCGAGTACGCAGTTTTCACCCATGCTCATCGAGCCGGCGAGGGCGGTCACTTCGCCGTCGTTCACGACCTCGAAGGGCACGCCGCCCCACGCCCTTTGCAGGTCGAAAAAAATGCGCCGGATGCGCCGCTCGAAATCCTCCGGCGCGACCCCGCGAAAGAGCGACGCCGCGCGGACCTCGTTGCTCACGTACACTCCGGCCGAGCTGCCGCCGATGGCGTCCACGCGCGGCAGATGCGCGGCGGCGCGCTGGAGCGTGTCGTGGATACCGTTGAAGTGGTACTGCGGATCGCTTTGGAAATACGGATCCCACGTCACCTCCTCGGAAAAAACCACGCGCCCATCCAGCACCGCAGCGCATTTACGATCCGAGCCGCCGAGATCAAAGCCGATGCGGCAGCCGTCGAGGTGCCGTCCGAGCGGGATGGAAATTTCTTTCGCCGCCGGCATTTCCGCGAGTTCGCGCGATTCCACGAGCATCTCGCGCCCGTAGATTTTCGCGCCCATGAAATCGTGATCGAAAGCGCGCTCGCCGCCTGGCGCGTAGAGGCCGCTTACCATTTCCGCAATCGCCGGATCGCCGCCGATCAGCACGCGCCAGCCGCCGCGCGCCCACAGCAAAAATTTCAGGAGCCGCTCCACGTATTTGCGATTCAGCGCCTCGTTTTCTCCCGCGTGCGGCAGCACCCGCGTGTCGAAACGCGACACCGTCCCGTCCGTTCGCTCCAGCGCGATGGCCAGCGGATGCGCGCCCGGCTCGCCCGCGCAGCGCTCGCGGTAGGCGCGATTCCACAGCTCCGCAGGGATGAAACCGGGATCGAGCGGCGGCGTGAGCAGCGGGCGGACGTGCATAGGGCGCAAAGCAGTAGTGTTATCTTTTTCGTGATTCCAGCCATTTGCGATGAGCGTCGTTTTCGCCCGTCGTCAGTCACCCGCGAGATTGACCGCGCGACCGCGCCTCCCGCAGTCTCGCAGCCGCTTTATGAACACCACGCGCCCAGCCATCGGCATTGATTTCGGCGGAACCACCATCAAATCGGCGGTCGTCCACGAGGGCCGCCTGCTCGCGCACGGCGAGCCCATCGAAACCGACAATTTCACGAACGCAAAATCGCTGATCGACGCAATCCTGCGCGTCATCGCAATCCTGCGCGGTCAGTATCCCGAGGTCGCCGCGGTCGGTGTGGGGCTGCCGGGTTTTGTCGATAGCGTGAACGGCATCGTCCACGAACTCACCAACGTCGCCGGCTGGGACGAAGTGCCGCTGCGCGCGATCCTTGCCGAACGCACCGGCCTGCCGGCGATCATCGAAAACGACGCCAAGGCGATGGCCTATGGCGAGTGGAAGTACGGCGCTGCGCAGAATGGCCGCCACGTCATCTGCATCACCCTTGGCACCGGCGTCGGCGGGGCGCTCATCCTCGACGGGCGTCTCTACCGCGGGGCGCAGCTCGCTGCGGGTGAAATCGGCCACGCCAGCATCGACTACCGCGGCGTGCCGGGGCCGTATGGCGACCGTGGCGGGCTCGAGGAATACGTAGGCAACCAGCAAATCGCCGAGCGCGCCGCGGAGATGTACCGCGATGCCGGGCATGAGGTGCCGGCGGAAAAATGCACCCCGCTCGACCTCGAGGTCGCGGCCCGCGACGGCGACCCCGTCGCGCTCGCCATGTGGGACCGTGTCGGGGCTGAAATCGGCTGCGCCTTGGTGAACGCGATCTGGATTCTCAATCCCGACGCCATCGTCATCGGCGGCGGCGTGGCCAAGGCGGGCGACCTCCTGTTCGAGCCCATCCGCCGCATCGTGGAAAAGCGCACCGATCCGCTTTTTCACGAAAACCTCCGCATCGTCCCCGCCGCGCTCGGCAACGAGGCGGGCATCATCGGCTGCGCCGCCCTCGCGGCCGAGGCGGCGGGGCAGTAAAAAAGCGCGTCAAAAATAATCTTTGCGCGGTTTTGAACGGCCCACCGGATGGCCGGTCTTAGATGACTGTTTAGGGGGAATTAATACCGGGTCGTGCACGTTGATTTTTGTGTGTTTCCTCAGCGTGCGCGGCCCGGATTCTCTTTCCCGGTGAGCGCTTCGTTGACCCGCCTTTTTTCACCCGCTAGCCTCCGCGCCATGTCCACGTTTTCCGCGCGATGAACCCCGACACTCCGCTGCTCGGCATCCGTGGTTTTCTCATCGATGCCCCCGAGTTTGGCCGTCTCCGCTCGTGGAGCGACGGGGCGCTGATCATCGACGGCGGGCTCATCTCCGAGGTGGGCGACTTCGCCTCGCTTTCGCGCCAGCCGCGCGCGCAGCCGGTGCGCTGGCGGCACTCGCCGCGCTCGGCGGTTTTTCCCGGCCTCATCGACCTCCACGCGCACGTTCCGCAGTACCCGGCGGTGGCGCGCGGCGGCGGCGACCTGCTGCCGTGGCTGCGCCAGCACATCTTCCCGCTGGAGCGTGAATTCACCGGCGCGAAGGGTCGCCGCGAGGCCAGCGCGTTTTTCTCCGAAGTCGCGCGTCACGGCACCACCACGGCGATGCTTTACACGGCGGTTTTCGAGGACTCGTGCGAGGCCGCCTTTCACGCCGCCGCGGCCAGCGGGCTGCGCGTCATCATGGGCAAAATGATGATGGACGTGGGCAGCTACGGCAATCTCCAGCCGACGAAAATCGGCTCGATCTCGCTCCACGAAAGTGAGCGCCTCTGCAAGACCTGGCACGGCGCGGCGGGCGGGTTGCTGGAGTACGCGTTCAGCCCGCGCTTTGCCGTGGCGTGCAGCGAAAAGCTTATGCGCGCCGCCGCCGAGTTGGCGGCGAAATACGGCGCGTATCTCCAGACGCATCTCGCGGAAAACCTAGAGGAGATCGAAAAAGTGAAGCATCAGTTTCCCGCCGCGCGCGACTACACCGACGTGTATGAAATGTGCGGCCTGCTCACCCCGCGCACCGTGCTCGGCCACTGCCTGCATCTCAGCGACCGCGAGCGCGCGGCCATCGCCGCCGCCGGGGCCAGCGTGGCGCATTGCCCGACCGCGAATCTTTTCCTCCGCAGCGGCCTCCTCCCGCTGGAAAAAATGCGCGCCGCCGGCCTCCGTCTCGGCCTCGGCAGCGATGTCGCCGCCGGCCCCGAGCTGAACATGTGGCAGGTCATGCGCTCCGCCATCGAGACCCAGAAAGCGCGCAGCTTTTACGAGCCGGAAGCGCTCGTCCCCACGCCCACCGCCGCGCTGCACATGGCCACGCAGGGGGCCGCCGAGGCGCTGGGCAAAGGTGCGGTCATCGGCAGCTTCGACATCGGCAAGGAAGCCGACCTCACCGTGATGGATTACGCCGCGCTGCTCCCCTACCGCCAAAGCTCGAAAACCGTGAACGACCTCTCCGGCGAAGACCTCGCCAGCGTGTGCATCTACCGCGGCGGACCGCATGCCGTGCTGGAGACTTTCGTCCGCGGCCAGAGCGTCTATCGCGCGCCGGAGCCGGAGCTGTTTTAGGCGACACGCGCATGCACGATCCCATCGCTGTTGCGCTCGCCGAGGACATCGGGCCGGGCGATCTCACGTCGCGCTATTTCGTTGGCGACGAGCGAAGGAGCGCGCGGATTTTTGCGAAAGAGCCCGCCGTCGCCGCGGGTATCGGCACGGGCGCGGAGGTTTTTCGCCGCGTCGATCCGCAGCTCGAAGTGCGCGTGGTGCGCGATGACGGCGCGGCTTTGGCGAAAGGCGACACCGTCCTCGAAGTCAGCGGCCCCGTGCGCTCGATCCTCACCGCCGAGCGCGTCGCGCTGAATTTCATCCAGCGCCTCTCCGGCACCGCCACGCTCACGCGGCGCTTTGCCGAAGCCGTCGCCGGCACGCGCGCGCGCATCCTCGACACGCGCAAGACCACGCCTGGTTTGCGCGCGTTGGAAAAGGCCGCGGTCGTCGCCGGCGGCGGCGTGAACCACCGCTTCGGGCTCTACGACATGGTCATGGTGAAAGACAACCACCTCGCCGGCGACTGGCCCGCGGATCATCTGCCCGCGGCCATCCGCGCGTTTCGCGCGGAGCACCCCGGCGTCCGCGTGGAACTGGAGGCCGACACCCTCGACCAGGTGCGCCGCTTCCTCACCTTCACCGGCGTCGATGTCATCCTGCTCGACAACATGACCTGCGCGCAAATGGCCGAAGCGGTCGCGCTCGGCGCGGGCCGCGTGCAGTTCGAGGCCAGCGGCGGCGTCACGCTCGCCACCGTCGCTGCCATCGCCGCCACCGGCGTCGATTTCATCTCCGTCGGCGCGCTCACCCACTCCGCCCCCGCCATCGACTTCTCGCTCGAACTCCTGAACTGCTGACTGCTCACTGCTGACTTCCCCGTGACCCCGCTCGACGTCTGCCTCCTCCGCGCCCTGCGCGAAACGCCTGTGCATCTGCCCGCGGGCGAGCTCGCCGCGCAGCTCGGCGAAAACCCCGCCGTCATCCGCGCCCGCCTCGCCGTGCTCGCCGACGCCGGCTTTGAAATCGAAGACCGCCCCGGCCTCGGCCTGCGCCTCACGGCGGCGCCCGACCGCCTCATCGCCGACGACCTCACCGCCCGCCTCGGCCCCTGCGCGCTCGTCCGCGAAATCCTCGTCTTCGCCGAAACCGAATCCACCAACGACCTCGCCACCCAGCTCGGCCGCCACGGCACGCCCGGCGGGCTCGCCATTTTCGCCGAGCACCAGACCGCGGGCCGCGGACGCTTTGGCCGGCGCTGGGCCTCGGCCGCGCATCGCGGGTTGTGGTTTTCGCTGCTGCTCCGCCCGGCGTTTCCGCAGGCGCAGTGGGCGCGGCTCACCACCTGGGCCGCAGTGTCCGTCGCCGCCGCCATCGACGAAAGCACCGGCGCGAAAGCCGCGATCAAGTGGCCGAACGACGTCTTCCTCGCGGGCAAAAAAGTGGCCGGCATCCTCGCTGAAAGCGGCACCGACACCGCGGGCCGGCCCTTCGCCGTTGTCGGCCTCGGCGTGAACGTCAACCACGAACCCGCCGACTTCCCCGCCGAACTCCTCCCCACCGCCACCTCCCTCCGCGCCACCACCGGCGCCCCCCTCGACCGCCCCGCCCTCGCCACCGCCATCTTCCTCGCCCTCGACGCGCGCCTGCAACATGTCGCCGACGATTTCCCGTCGCTCATCGCCGAAGCCAGCGCCCGCAGCTTTCTCCTCGGGCGTTGGATTCAGGTCCGCGCCGGCGAAACCCTCGCCGAGGGCCTTGCCGAGCAGCTCGACGCCGACGGTCACCTCCTCCTCCGCCACGCCGACGGCTCGCTCGCCAAACTCACCGCGGGTGAGATCACGGTGATTGCGCGCTGAATCCGGGGGATTGGCTCTGCCGCCAAAAAAATACCCGCCGCCACGCGCACACCATCTGCTTTCTCAGAAATTGCCCAATGCAGATCGAACACTCGGATTTTCAGGACCAGCTCGTGCGCGGGCTCGCGCACCGGATGAATAACATCCTGACGCTTTTCCATGGCTACGTCGGTCTGCTCCGCGACAACAAGCGCCTCGACAAAGCCACGATCGAGGGCTTGGACAAGATTCAGGCCGGCGCGAAAGCCGCGTCTGACCTCATGGACCGGGCGAACTCCATCGTCCGCCCGCCCTCGGTTGTCTGGCGCGAGGTGCGGCTGGGCGATTTCGTCCGCATGCTAAAGCCGTCGTTCGACACCATCTGCGGCCCTAAAACCAAGCTCAAGATCGTCTGCCCGGACGACCTCCCGGCCATCCACGCCGACGCCGTGCGGGTGAAAACCGCCGTCTTCGAACTCGTGCGCAACGCCCTCGAAGCCACCTTTGCCACCGGCGGCACCGTCCGCATCGAGCTGAGCGCCGAGCCGCGGCCACCGGGCAACCATGCCCATCAGGCGACCAAATGGGTCTCCATTCGCATCATCGACGACGGCCCCGGCGTCCCTGAGGCCATCGGCGAGCGCATCTTTCAGCCCTTCTTTTCTACCAAGAAAAAGCAGGCGGCCACCGGCCTCGGCCTCACCGTCGCGGCTGGCTTCGTGCAGCAGCACGGCGGGCTTTTGAAATACGAGAGCACCCCGGAGCGCACGGTTTTCCAGATGCTCCTGCCGGCCTAGGGCGGTGAGGGCGGTGGCCGCCTGATTTTTTTTGCGCCCCCAAGGCCACAGCGGCTTGGCCTCCGGTGGCAAAGTAGGAATCGGCTCCAGCATTCCGCCTTCACGCGGCTGACACTCCACCGTCACGGAATCGGCGGACTCGCGCACCAATCGGCGCACGATCGCCCGACGATTATCACCTCTTTGTCTGCGCGTCGCCACCACCGGTCCCGGCGATTCCCCTAAATCCCTCTGCGCAACACCAGCCGGACGACTCCGGCTGGCCCGCACCCAAAACCAAACCACGCATCAGCCAGCAACACCCATGAAAAACACCATCCGCCATGCCCATCGCACCGGTCGCGCCGCCGCCACCGCGCTCGCCGCCAGCATCCTCGCCGCCACCGCCTTTGGCGCGGAGATCGACATCCTCGTCGGCACCACCAGCTACGTGCCCTTTTCCACTGGCCTCACCGCCGGCACCGCCGTGTGGCTCAATGCCGACAACAATCCCGCACTGACCGACATCCGCTCGACGCAGCGTTCGCTCGGCTACCGCGAAGTGGATTACAAGGCGGCCTTCTCCGCGACCCTCGCCTTCACCCAGGTCGTGCCGACCACCGACGCCTTCGGTGTCACCACCTACGACTACTCCGCGCAGTCCGCCGCCACCGACTTGGTCGGCTTTTGGAAAGGCAAGGATCTCCCCATCATCATCGGCCCGGACGGCCACGCCTACATCACCGACGGCCACCACACCACCGCCGGCTACCTCGCCGCGGTCACGCCGCTGCCGCGCACCATCATTCCCGGCATGGATCACGTCGTCACCGGGCACGTCGTGCAAAACCTCTACACCGGTCTGAGCACGCCGCCCGACGATGCCTGGTGGCTCGCGCGGCAGAGCGCGAACAACGCCTTTCTCTACGGCCCCGCGGGCAACCAGCTCACCCAGCCCGGCGACCCCGGCTACGGCGCGGCCACTCAGCCGATTCTGCCGAGCACGCTCGCGATGGCAACGGTCCCCGGCGAGGCGGGCATGACCAATGACAAATACCGCGGCCTCACCTGGGGCATGGCCGACGGCATCATCAAGACCGGCACCACCGCCGCCAACGCCAAGATCGCCGGCTTCAAAAAAGGCAACCCCGCGACGCCCGGCGTGGACATCAACTTCGTCGAATTCTTCTGGTCCGACTTTCTCCGCAACCGCGTGGTCTGGGACGACACCGCCAGCGGGCACGCCCTCGGTTCGGGGCAAAGCGATGCCAGCCTCAGCGCCGCGCCGCTTTCCTACTACGCCGCCGTGGCGAATGGCATCGCCCTCGCCCGCTCCGAAGTGTTTGCCGACCAGTACGGCCGCACCTTGACCGACTACGACGCCTTGGCCCCCGGCAACACCCAGACCTGGGCGCACGCCTCGAAGCAAAACGGCACCGCCGCCGCTTCCGATACCTATCGCATGTATCTGCTCGATAACTCGACCGTGCAGGGCGACATCACACCCTCCCTCGTGTCGCGCGCGAACAACCAGCTCCACATCGACACCACCGCCGGCCAGACCATCGCCGGGGTCATCAAAAACTTCGGCTCCGTGGACATCAACAAGGGCGGCACCATCACCACGACGTGGAAAGACGCCACGCTCAACAACACGACCTACAACTCCACCATGACCATCGCCGCCGGCACCGGCACCGTCACCTTCACCGCCGTGAACACCTACGCCGGCGCGACGAACATCGGCGCGGGTATGCTGAAGCTCGACGGCGCGGGGTCCATCGCCAGCAGCGTGCTCATTAACGTGGGCAGCGGCGCGGCCCTTGATGTCACGACCACGGCCAGCACCTTCACCCTCGGGGCGGCGCAGGCTTTGAAAAACAACGGCACCGTGCTGGGGCCGGTCGATGTCCACGGCACGCTCAGCGGCGGCGGCACCTTCGCCGGTCTCGTCAACTTGGAAAATGACGGGCACATCGCGCCCGGCAACAGCCCTGGCGTGGAGACCTTTGCCGGCGGCCTCAGCCTGCTCAATGGCGGGATGCTCGACTTCGAACTCGGCACGAGTTCCGACGAAATCCTCATCACCGGCGGCACCTTCACCGGCAGCGGCCCCGGCCAGACGATTGTGAACTTCCAGTTTGGCCCCGGCTATGAGTACGGCGCGACTTACACCCTGCTCGACTGGACCGGCGCGACCCCGTCGGGCCTCGAGGTCACGGACTTCGCCGTGGGCACCACGCCGCCGTTCGGCGGTGCGACGTTTGCCATCGTGGGCAACAGCCTGCTCGCCACCGTCGTGCCCGAACCCGGTGCAGGTGGCCTGGTCCTGACCGGCCTGCTCGCGCTGCACGGCCGCCGCCGGCGGAAATAGAGCCTCGGCTCACGCATCCTCCCGGCCCTGCGTCTCACGGCGCAGGGCCGGGATTTTTTTGGCCGCTCGCCGACTTACTCCGCGTGGACAGCCCCGGCCAGGCACGCCGCGCGCGGGGACTGCGGGACGAGGTCGAGTTCGGCGAGGAGCTGCTGGTCTTCATCGGTGCCGGGGTTCTTGGCGGTGAGGAGCTTGTCGCCGTAGAAGATCGAGTTGGCCCCGGCGAAGAAGCACAGCGCCTGCGCTTCGCGCGAAAGGCGGGTGCGTCCGGCGCTGAGGCGGACCTTGGCCTTGGGCAGGGCGATGCGCGTGGTGGCGACAAGGCGCACGATTTCAAAGACCTCGACCGGCGGCTGGCTTTCCAGCGGCGTGCCGGGCATGGCCATGAGACAGTTGATGGGCACACTCTCGGGTGCGGGGTCAAAGTTCGTCAGCACCTCTAGCATCCGCAGCCGGTCAGGTACCGTCTCACCCATGCCTATGATCCCGCCGCAGCACACATCCATGCCCGCCGCCTGCACCGCCTCGATAGTATTCAGACGGTCTTGAAAGGTGTGGGTGGTCACTACCTCGGGATAGTATTCAGGCGAAGTGTCGATGTTATGGTTGTAAGCGGTAACACCGGCCTCCTTGAGCTTGCGCGCTTCGGGGAGCGAGAGCTGGCCGAGGGTCACGCAGACTTCCATGCCTAGCTTGCTGACTTCGCGGATGGTGCCGAGCACCTGCTCAAACTTCGCGTCGCCATCCCGCACGCCGCGCCACGCCGCACCCATGCAGAAGCGCGTCGAGCCATTCTCCCGCGCGCGCCGCGCCACCTCCATGACCGCTTCCGTTTCCATGAGCCGCCCCGCTTTTACCTCCGTGTCATAGCGCGAGCTCTGGGCGCAGTAGCCGCAGTCCTCCGAGCAGCCGCCCGTCTTGATCGAGAGCAGGGTGCAAAGCTGCACCTCATTGTTACTCCAGTGTTCGAGATAGGCGTTGCGGCCCCGCTGGATGAGGTCGAAAAAAGGCTGGTCGTAGATGGCGCGGAGTTCGGCGAGAGTCATGTTAGTTAGCGCGTCCAGCGGCCATTGGGGCTGGAGAGGATGGGTAGTTCGTCGGTCATATACTGGGTCTTGCCGATGGCGCCGATCATCGCCGTGCCGGTCGCGGACTTCCAGCGCTGGCTCATGCTTTCGCCGGTGTGGCAGCTCCAGCTTTTGACCAGGGCATCGCGCGAGAAAATCCCGCGCCGCAGCTTGCCCAGGTCATCCTCGTGCAGCCAGACCTTGGAGGCGCTGTCGATGGTGTTGGAGTAGTCAAACATCCAGCACTTCTTGTTGCTATGGCCAAAGAACTCAAAGTCCGCGATCTTTCTCACCGACCGGTCCTGTCCGCCATTGAGATAGCTGATAACTTCGTCCGCCTTGTCGAAATAGATCAGCCGCACATGGTAGGCATCGCGCACGCTGTTGATATTGCCGATGAGATCGGCGCTGTCCTGCTGGGCGCGGTTGAGGTAGGCGGGGCGATAGACCAGCCAGGTGATCTGCGCGCCCGGCGAGGCGGCTTGGATCTGCTCGATGCGCAACCGCGAGGCGCGCACAAAGTTCATCCACCAGTTGTCATGCGGCTGGGCCTTCCACTTCTCCCACTTCCACATGGAGACGCCGCCCGTGAGGATGATGAATTCCCCGCTAGCGGCCGGCGGCACGGTTTCCTGCGCGCGCAGCGGGGCGAGCAGGATGGTGAAAAGGGCGAGCAGAATGAGCGAGACGGGACGCATGGCCGGGGAAAATGCCCGCCTTTGGCCGGTAGGCAAAGGGGAAAAACGCCGTGCTGCGGCCGTGGTCAGCCGAGCGCCAGTTCCTTGCAGCGTTTGAGGTCGAGCTTGCCGGTGCCGAGGACGGGGATGGCGTCGATCCGCTTGACGATGCGCGGAATCCACAGGTTCGGCAGGCCGGCGTCGGCGAGTTTTTTGCGCAGGTCGGCGGTGTCGAAATCGCGGGTGGTGAGCAGGACGAGCGCTTCGCCTTTGGCCTCGTCGGGCATGGCGGTGAGCGCGCAGGTGCGTTCGCTTTCCGCGCCCAGCCCGAGCAGCTCGACGATGCGCGTCTCGACGGTTTCGTGCGGCACCATCTCGCCGCCGATTTTGCTGAACCGCGCGAGCCGGCCCTCGATGAAGCAGAACCCGTCCTCGTCGAAGCGCGCGAGGTCGCCGGTCTTGAACCAGCCATCGACAATGACCTCGGCGGTGCGCGCGGGGTCTCCGAGATAGCCCTCGAAGACGTTCGGCCCGCGCAGCCACAGCATGCCGGTCGCGTGGAGCGAAAGGTGCGCGCCGCTTTCGGGATCGCGAATCTGCGCGGCGACACCGGGCGCGAGTTTGCCGATGGAGCCGTCGCGACTGCTCGGCTGCACGGCGTCGCCGGGGCGCGAGGGCTCGGGGTCGGGGAGATTCACCGCGGCCACGGGCGAGGTCTCGGTGAGGCCGTAGCCTTGCAGGACTTTGATGCCGAACTGCTCGTGAAACGCTTTCGCCAAATCGTCCGGCAGCCGCTCCGCGCCGGTGACGAGGAGCTTGAGCGAGGCGAAGTGTTTGCGTTCCGCCTTGCGCATGTAGCCGCGGAGAAAAGTGGGCGTGGTGACGACGAGGGAGATTTTGTAGCGCTCGATCAGCGCGGCGAGTTTCGCGATCTCCAGCGGGTTCGGATACGTGACCACGGCGACGGGCTGGAGCATGGGAAACAGCACCGTGACCGTGGCGCCGAAGCTGTGGAAAAACGGGAGCGAGCCGAGCACGCTGTCGCCGCGCTCCAGGTCGAGCATGAGGGCGAATTGCTGGACGTTGGCGAGCAGGTTGCGGTGCGTGAGCGCCACGCCTTTCGGTGCGCCGCTGCTGCCGCTGGTGAAAAGCAAAAACGCCTCCCGCCGGTGGCCGACGCGCGGCACACAGAGCGCCCGGCCCAGCAGCCAGGCGGGCGCGAGCAGCACGGCTGCCCGCCACGCGATGATGCGGCGCTTCATCGGCGGGAGGATGTCGTCGAGAAAAACGGTGTGCTCGGGCCACGGAAAATCCGCGAGCCGTTTCACAAAAGCATGCGCGGTGAGGCAGTGCTTGATCTCGGCCTGTGCGAGGCAGCTCTCCACCGCGGCGCGGCCCGCGGTGAAGTTCAAATTCACCGGCACTTTGTCCGCGAGCAGCACGGCGAGATTGGCGATGAGCGCCGCCTTCCCCGGCGGCAGCACGATGGCGACGCGATGCCGCGGGCACTCGCGCCGGATCGTGCGGCTGAGCGCGATGGCCGCGGCGAGCAGCATGCCGCGCGTGAGCGTGGAGTGGTCCGAGCCGTCGATCACACCGACATCAAACTGGTTCCTTTTCAGACCGCGCAAACATGCGTCGCCGAGATGCCCGCGCAGTACGGGCCGCTGCTGGTAGCAAAACTCGCCCAGCTCGAGGAACCGCTCGCGCACGATGGCGATGTCCGCTTGCTCCGCCGCGATGGGCTCGCCGAAGGCAATCGTGACCGGATACGGAAAATGACTCGGCCATTTGAAAAAATACTTCCCGCCTTTGAAGCTGAAAATCGAGCCCCACAGATTGTCCGTCCACACCGGCACCACCGGACATTTCGCCGCGCGGGCGATGAGTTCGTAGCCGCGTTTCAGCCTCAGCAGCATGCCGCTGCGCGACAGCTCGCCCTCGGGAAAAATGCACACGATGTCGCCCGCCATGATCGCCTCGCTCGCGGCGCGCACCGCGTCCTTCGCTTTGCGCGGGCTGATCGGCAGCGCGCCTAGAACGCGGAGGATCGGATTGAGCAACCGCAGATTGTAGATGTCCTCGAAAACGATGAACCGGATGGGCCGCGGGCAGGCGAGTTGGAGGACGATGGCGTCGATCCAGGTGAGGTGATTCGGCAGCAGCAGAAACCCGCCCGCCGGCAGCCGCTCCTGCCCATGCGCCGCGACGCGATAGACGCACCGCGCCAGCAGTGCGCCGACGGTGCGGAGAAGGCGGGCGGGTAAGGTGGGCGCGGGTGCGGAAGACACGCCGCGGGAGTATTGGGAACCGGTCCGCCGTGGAAAGGCGAAACGTCGCTGCGCACTCCACCGCCGGGTGGAGCACGCGAACCGCGTGCGCTTTCCGGCGACCCGCCGCAAAGACCGGGAGCGCGCGGCCGGGAAGCGATGCCCGCGCAACTTTGGCGGCGGGGAGCCGAAGCCGCGCGTTCACGATGTCTGCGGCGGGTCGCCCCAGACGGCATGCGGGTCGCCTGCTCCACCCGGAACCGTCGCGCGAAATCCACCGTCCCTTCGTCATTCCGGCTTTCTTCGCCATTGGTCATCCGTCATTCGTCAGGCCCGTGCCCGCCACTCCGCCAGCCGCCGACCGCTCCTTTTCGCCCCACCGCGCGCTCGCGCTGCTGCTGGCGATCAATCTTTTCAACTACCTCGACCGCTACATCCTCGCCGCGGTCGAGCCGCTGATCGCCGATCATTTTTTCTCCGCCACGGACGATACGGCGATGGCGAAAACGGGTGCGCTGGCGACGGCGTTTCTCGTCAGCTACATGCTGCTCGCGCCGGTCTTCGGCTGGCTGGCCGATCGCTTTTCGCGCTGGCTGCTCATCGCCGCGGGCGTGGCGGTGTGGAGTCTCGCGAGCGGCTGGTCGGGGCTCGCGGGGACGTTCGCCGCGCTGGTGCTGACGCGGGTTTTTGTCGGCGTCGGTGAGGCGGCGTACGGCCCAGCCGCTCCGACGATTATCAGCGACCTCTACCCCGTGGAAAAGCGCGGGCGGATGCTGTCGTATTTCTATCTCGCGATCCCGGTCGGCTCGGCGCTGGGCTACGCGTTCGGCGGCTGGGTGGGGCAGCACTACGGCTGGCGCATGCCCTTTTACCTCGTGACCATCCCCGGCCTCATCCTCGCCGCGCTGTGCGTGCCGATGCGCGACCCGCGGGGCGTCCGCGCCCGCGGCACGGCCGCCAAGCTGCCGATGCGCCTCGCCGATGCTCTCGCGCTTTTCAAAATCAAATCCTACGTGCTCAACACCGCCGCCATGACCGCGATGACTTTCGCCATCGGCGGCATCTCGTTCTGGCTGCCGCGCTATTTGTATAAAGACCGCGCGGCGGACTTCGGCGGCGCGCCCAGCCTGGGCACGATCAATCTCACTTTCGGCGCGATCACCGTCGCCGCCGGGCTGCTGGCCACGCTCTCCGGCGGATGGCTGGGCGACCGCGTGCGGCGGCGGTATCCGAGCGCGTATTTTCTCGTTTCGGGCTTCGGCATCCTGTTCGCGTTTCCGTGCATCGTGGCGATTTTGCGCACGCCGTTTCCCTTCGCGTGGGTGTTCGTTTTTCTCGCGGTCTTCTTCCTGTTTTTCAACACCGGCCCGGCCAATGCCGCCCTCGCCAACGTCACCCCGCCGGCCACGCGCGCGACCGCCTTTGCGCTGAACATCCTCATCATCCACGCGCTCGGCGACGCCATCTCGCCGCCGCTCATCGGCTGGATCGCCGGGCAGACGAGCATGAACACGGCGTTCCTTTTGGTCAGCATCACCACGGCGTTGGCGAGTGCGTTCTGGCTCATCGGCGCGCGCTATCTCGGGCGCGACACGGCGGCGGTCGCGGGGCTGGAAAGCTGACGCTCCAGCGCGGCCGCGCGCCCGAGCGCGCCGGTGGTGAAGATCAGCGGATAGAGCCGTTCGTAGTACCACAGCTTGGCAAAGTAAAAGCCGATGGGCGCGGGCTCGCGCCACGCGCCGGACGCGACGCGCGCCGTCAGCCAGCGCACGCCAATTTCCACCGCCGCGACCTCCGCGGTGCCCGCGAGCGCCTCGGTGGCGAGCGCCGTTTCCTCCACCGAGGCCAGCCCGCCGCGCGCGCCGCTCCAGCCGCCGTCGCCGCTCTGTGCCGCGGCCAGCCAGCGCACGGCGTTGCGCAGCATGGCGTCGGGAAAGGCGAGGCCGCGGTCGCGCAGCGCGCGCAGGGCGAGAACGACCTTCGCGGTGCCATAGACCGGGTTCTCGTCGTCCGGCGCGTGCTCGTTGCCGAACCACAGCGGCAGCCACGCGCCGTCGGCGCGCTGCACTTGCGCGAGGAAACGCAGGGCGCCCGCGATCCCGCGGGCGACGCGCTTTTTCAAAGCCGGATCGAGCTGCGGCAGCCACGCGCTCCACGCGCGCAAAGTGTGCGCGGTGAGATCGGGCGAACTGCGATCAAACGGCAGCGCGCCCCAGCCGCGGCAAAAGGTCGGGATGCCGCCGTCGCCATTTTGCAAACCGAGCAGCCAGCGCACGCCCGCGTTGCCGGCCGTGCGCGTCTCCGCATCCACGGTGCCGAGTGCGAGCAGCGCCAGCAGCGCGCCGGCGGTGTCGTCGGCATCGGGCACGCCGCCCGGCAGATCGGTCCAGGCCCAGCCGCCCGGCGCGGCGTGGGTGTAGGGATGCTCGGTGCGGTACTGCTGCCCGAGCAGCCATGCGCGCAGGGTCAGCCGTTGCTCGGGCGAAAGGGCGCGCGGCTGCGCGTCGAGCGCGTGGAGGGCGAGCGTGGTCACCCAGGTCGCGAGGTTCGTGTCGATGGGCCAGCTCCCGTCCGGCAGGACTGCGGTGCGCAAAAACTCCGCGCCCTTCCGCGCGACCGGATGCCCGGCGAGGCCCATCGACGCCAGGCTCATGGTCACGAAACTCGTCAGCGGCGTGGCTTCGAGAAAGCCGCCGTTTTCCGGCTGGACGGACTCGAGCACGCGCAAAGTTTTTTCCCGCACCGCCTCGCGGAGCAAGCGGGTGAGGGGGTTCCGCGTCGGGCGGTGCTGATGGATCGTCTGCCCGATGGCGATGAGCGCCGGCAGCGCATAGCTCACCACCGGCAGCCGCACCGCGCCGAAGACCTGATGCGGCAGCGCCGCCAGCTCGAACGGCAGCCGCAGCACATGCTCCCAGCCAATGCGCCCGCCCAGCGCCAGCGTCATCAGGATCGGCACGGAAAAAGTGCGGTCCTTGCCATAGCGCGCGGTGATCGCCGCCGGCAGCGGGTGCGCCCCGCGCGCCTTTTCCAGCCACGCCTTTGCGCCCGCGACCACCGCCGCAAACTCCCCGTCCGCCCGCGCCGCGCCGAACGCCGCCCAACCCAGCGCCGTCGTGCTGATGTTGCTTTTGCTCTTCCCCGTGTCGCCCCAGCCGCCGTCCGCGTTTCGCTTTTGCGCCAGCCAGCGCAGCCCGCCCCGGATCAAGTCCCCGTCCGCTTCACGCCCCACCAGCGCCAGCGCCACCACCGCCGTCGCCGTGGACAGCGCGCTGCTCGAAAGCTCCCCGACCCAGTGCCCCGCTGGCGTCAGCTCCGCGAGCAGCGCATCGGTCGCGACCCGCAGCGCCGCGTCCACGCCATCGCCTTTCGCCTTTCGCCTTTCGCCTTCCACTTAGGCGAGCTTGTCCTGCTCCCGCTTCCGCGCCGGCAGCAGCGCGCACGCGTCCTTGCAGCCAAAAGCCCGGCTGAAAAGCTGCCGATGCCGGCTCACCCAGCGATAGATGATTTCCGCGAGCAAAATGACCCCCGGCAGCCACAGCACCAGCGCCACCGGCACCAGCAGCGGCAGCCGCAGCCCGACGAAGCGGATCGCCCGCGCGCCCCGATAGACCCGGCCCTCCGGCGTCACGCAGTGGATGGCTTCGAGCAAGTCCTCGCGCGTGAGTTGCGGGGCGATTTCCTGCGCCCGCGGATCGGCCAGCGGCACCAGCGCCAGCGCGCCGCGCCAGTCCAGCCAGCTCAGCGTCTTCATCTGGAAAACGCACATCGGACATTCGCCGTCGTAGAGCAGGGTTTGCTTGGTCATGGCGGCACGCTAGCGGCCTCCGCCCGTTTCTTCACCCGCAAACTTTCCCGGCCAGCCTCATACGGTTTCCGGCATTCTTGCCAGCATCCTGCGGGGTGGCTAGGCTCCCAGCCGTGCCCTTCCTCGGCAAATCCCCGCTCAAAGCTCCGATCCTTGGCAGCCTGAAAAGCGCCCCGCCAGCCCGCTCGCGCGCGCTTTTGGCCGCGATGGCCGACCCGATCGACGACCTGGTCATCCCCGCGGCGGATGGCAAAGTCCTGCGGCCCGCGGCGGCGGAATTCAACGGGCTGCTGCCTTTCAATCTGCGCACGACGGTGCGCCCGCTGGTCATCGCGCAGTGCCGGACGGCGCACGGCGTGAGCCTGGCGGTGCAGTGGGCGCGGCTGCATGGGGTGGCGCTGTGCGGGCACGGCGGGGGACATTCCTACGAGGGGTTTTCGTCGTGCGCCGGGATCATGATCGATGTGCGGAAGATGGACGCGGTGGGCATCGACCAGGTGAACCAGACGGCGCGCATCGGCGCGGGCAGTCTGCTGGGCGACGTGGCGGAAAAGCTCTTCGTGAAAAAATTTGCGCTGCCCGCGGGCACCTGCAAGCCGGTGGGCATCGCGGGGCTCACGCTGGGCGGCGGGCACGGCGTTTCGTCGCGGAAGTTTGGCCTGACCGCCGACAACCTGCTCGCCGCTCATCTCGTGGATGCGAACGGCAGTGAATTGAACGCGAGCGCGACCGAGAACCCCGAGCTTTTTTGGGCGCTGCGGGGCGGGGGAGGAGGGAACTATGGCATCGTGACCGAGTTCACGTTTCGGGTGCATCCGGTAGATCGCGCCATCGCCTTTCGCCTGGTGTGGCCGAATAACTTTCCGACCGCCGCCTTGCGCGAATGGCAGAAGTTTGCCCAGTCGGCGCCGGATGAACTCGGCTTCGTGCTGGTGATGAGCGGGAGCCAGGGGCGCATCACCGGCATCCGCTGCACCGGCCAGTATTTGCCGGTGACTGCGGGGCAAACGCCGAGCGTCAGCACGCTGCGCACGCTGCTCGCGCCGCTGCTAGCCGTGGGGAATCCGACGCTCACGACGCGGTCGTTCAGCTATCTCGAGGCGGCCCGTTTCTTTGCCGGCAACGGCGATCCCGACCGCGTTTTTTTCAAGGGCAAATCCGACTACTCCATCGGCGCGCTGAGCACCGCCGGGGTGAGCGCTTTCATCAGCGCGCTGCGCGGCTCGGCGTCGCCCGTGGCCGCGATCTTCGAGGCCTATGGCGGCGCGATCAATCGCGTGGCCGAGGCGGACACCGCCTTTCCGCATCGCGGGGACACGCGCTTTTGCCTCCAGTATTTCGCCGAGTGGTCGTCCAGTGCCGCGACGAATGGGAGAGTGGCGGCGGTGCGCGCCCTGTATGCGGCCATGCGCCCGCATCTGCCCGGCTTTTCCTACGTGAACTACATCGATCTCGACCTGACCGACTGGGCGCAGGCCTACTACAAGGGAAACCTGCCGCGCCTGCAGGCGGTGAAGCAGCAGTACGATCCCGATAACGTCTTTCACTTCGCCCAAAGCATCCCGCTGCCGGCGTAGGTCTGAGTTTGGTCTATCCAAGGCCCCGTCAAGGGCGCGGCCCCCCCGCCGCGCAATGGAATTGCCTGCGGCAATGGCGCCCAAATCCTCTGCTTGGGCACGAGGAAAACCGCGCTTGGCAAACGGCGGAGGGAAATGACGGCGCACGATTTTTGCGCCTCGGCAACCATTGGCATGGCCGGGCGGTGCGTATCGAGGCAGATTGAGCGGCGAAGGAGCCGACGCCTATGAATGCCGCCCATGTCCATTTGATCCTCAATCACATCCCGGTGGTGGGGACATTTTTTACACTGCTGCTGCTGGCGGGCGCGGTGCTGCGGCGGAGTGAGGAGCTGAAGCGGGCGGCGCTGTGGGCGCTGGTGGTGGTGGCCGCGTTCACCGTCCCCACGTATCTCACGGGTGAGCCGGCGGAGATGTTCATCATGGATCTGCCGGACGTGACGGAGGCCGTGGTCGATCCGCATCAGGCCGCCGCGAAGATCGCCTTGGCGCTGGCGGCGGCATCCGGGGTGGCGGCGCTGGCCGGGCTGGTGATGCGGCGCGGAAAGGGCGTGCCGCAGTGGGTGGCCGTGGCGCTGCTGGTGTGGTCGGTGGGGGCGCTGGGCGTGCTGGCGTGGACGGCCAGGCTCGGCGGCAAAATCCGGCATGCGGAGCTGCGCAGCGATGCGGCGGTGACGCCGGCCAAGGATCACGAATAGATACGAAACCTGTTGGGGCATGGCCTCGCACCTGTTTTGAAAACCGACGCCGCCACTGAATCCCGCAGCTATCGCGGACGCCTTGCGCCCTCGCCCACGGGCTGGCTGCATCTCGGGCATGGGCGCACTTTCTGGCGCGCGCAGGAGCGCGCGGCGGCGGCGGGCGGGGCGCTGATTTTGCGGAGCGAGGATCTGGACGGCGCGCGCTGCCGGCCGGAGTTCAGCGCAGGGATGCTGGAGGATTTGCGCTGGCTGGGGCTGCGCTGGAGCGAGGGGCCGGACCTCGGCGGGCCGCATGCGCCCTACGTGCAAAGCGAGCGCATGGTGGAGTATCGCGGGGCGTTTGAAAAGCTGCGCACGCTCGGCGCGATCTACCCGTGCGACTGCTCGCGGCAGGATGTGCTGCGCGCGCTCGGCGCGCCGCACGCGGGCGAGGAGGAGCCGGTCTATCCCGGAACGTGTAGGGGGAAAGGCGAAGGGCGAAAGGCGAAAGGCGAAATCAACTGGCGCTTCCGCGTGCCCGACGGGGAGACGATTGCTTTCACCGACAGCGCGCTCGGGCGGCATGCGGAGATGGCGGGGCGCGATTTCGGCGACTTCCTCGTGTGGCGCAAAGACGGGCTGCCGAGCTACCAGCTAGCGTGCGTGGTGGATGACGCGGCCATGGGCATCACCGAAGTGGTGCGCGGCGCGGACCTGCTGACCAGCACCTGCCGCCAGCTCCTGCTCTACCGTGCGCTCGGCCTGGCCGCGCCCGCCTTTCACCACGCCCCGCTGATGACCGACGCCGCTGGCCTCCGCCTCGCGAAACGCGACGACGCCACCAGCCTGCGCGGCCTCCGCGCGGCGGGCGCTACGCCGGAGGAAGTGCGCGTGCGGTTTTAGTGCGGCGGCGCGATCGCGCCGCCTTTGGCCGCGAACTTCGGCGGATGGAAGAACAGCGCGAGCGTGACCGCCGCGCCGAGGGCGATGTAGCAGGGGAGCAGAAAGAGCCCTTTGAAATCCACGAGCCCGGCGTGCTTGAAAGTGACGTTGATGAGGCTGGGGCAGATGGAATTGGCGACCAGCGCGCCGACGCCGAGGATCATCACATTAAAGAGCCCCTGTGCGCTGGAGCGGGCGTCCTTGGGGAAAAATTCGTCAACGAAGATATACACCGTGGCGAAGAAGAAGGCGTAGCAGATGCCGTGGAGGATTTGCACGGCGATGATGAGGTCGCGGTTCTGCGGAAAGAAGGCATAGACGGCGAAACGCGCGGCGTGGCCGAGGATGCCGATGATCATGGTGGTGCGCCAGCCGAGGGTTTTCAGCGTGGCCCCGAGGATGAACATGGTGAGCAGTTCGGCCACCTGGCCGATGGTCATCACGGGCATGATCCAGTTGGCCGCGATGCCCACGCCGCCCGCCGTGGCCGGGGTGCCGAGGAAGGTGCCGGTCCAGTTGAAGTAGCAGTTGTGGACGAAGGAATCGGCGAAAGTGACGAGGAACAGCACGAGGACGAAGGGGTGCTTGAGCAGCCGCAGCGCCTCCAGCCACGCGAGGCTTTCGGCCGCGCCTTCGGTTTTCTTTTTCGCCGGAGTGTGCGGGAGGGTGCGGCTGAAAGCGGCGAGCACGAGCGAGATGATGCCGGAGACTTTGAAGGTCCACTCGGTCGCGACCTGGGCCGCTTTGCCTTCGAGGCCGGACTTGAAAACCACATCGAACCACGCCACGAGCCCCTGCGGCTGCGCGGCCT
>JANPHJ010000145.1:0-22338 GCA_031424395.1 Chthoniobacter sp. | reverse complement strand
ATTTTCGCGAAGGCGCTGAACTGCGTGAACGGGCCGACGGACAACCCGTGCGGGGTGTGTCCGATGTGCGAGGAAATCGCCGCGGGCACGTCGCTGAACGTGATGGAATTCGACGCCGCCTCGAACACGCAGGTGGATAAGATCCGCGAGATCATCATCGACAACGTGAAGTACATGCCGACCGGCGGGGCGAAGTACAAGCTCTACATCGTGGACGAGGTCCACATGCTCTCAAACTCGTCCTTCAACGCATTGCTCAAGACGCTCGAAGAGCCGCCCGCGCATGTGAAATTCGTCTTCGCCACGACCGACGTGCAGAAGGTGCCGACGACCATCATCTCGCGCTGCCAGCGGTTCGACCTGCGCCGCATCCCCGCGCCGGAAATCGCGAAGCATTTGCTCTACATCGCGGGGAAAGAAAACCTCGCGCTTGCCCCGGCGGCGGCGGAGACCATCGCGCGCGGCGCGGAGGGCGGCTTGCGCGATGCGGAGTCGATGCTCGATCAGCTCGTGGCGTTTTGCGGCACGGAAATCGGCGAGGAAAATGTGCAGGAAGTTTTCGGCTTCACCGGGCAGCAGACAGTCGCGGGGCTGTGCGAGCGCTTGATCGCGGGCGAGTCCGCGGCGGCGCTCGCGGTCATCCATGCGCAGGCCGAGGCGGGCAAGGATCTGAGCCGGCTGATGGCCGATCTCATCGCGCACTTTCGCAATCTGCTCGTGGTCCAGCACGACCCGCAGGGCGTGCAGGACGAGCTGAGCGCCGAGGCCGTTGCGGCGCTCGCGGAGCAAAGCGGGCGCATCACCACGGACAAGCTGCTGGAGCTGATCGAGCAGTTTGCCGCCGCCGAGGGCCGGATGAAATGGGCGGCGAACAAGAAGATGCACTTCGAGATCGCCGCCATCCGCGCGATCCAAACGCTCGGCCAGGCGACGCTGACGGACGTGCTGGAGACGCTGACCGCTATGCGCGTCGGCGGCGCAGCGCCGCAGAAAGTCGAAGGCCGGAGGGCGGAGGGCGGAAGTCCGAAACCCGCGCCGGTCGCGCGGCCCGAAGCGGCGGCGCCCGCGCCGCGGATGTCGCTGAGCGCGACCGTCGCCGCCTCGCTCGGCGAGAAAAAGCCCGCGCTCGAGCCTGCGCCGACCACCTACGTCGCCGCCGTCCCATCCTTCGCCTCCGTGCGCGAGGATCCGCCCGCGAAACCTGTGCCCGCGCCCATTCCGGCCGCCCCCGCCGTTTCCGCCGCCGAGCTGTGGCCGCAGTTCGTCGCGCGTCTGCGACAGGACAAAAACCGCGGCCTCGTCTGCTCCTTCGTCGAATCCGGCCAGCTCGTGGAGGTCGCCAATGGCCTCGCCATCCTAGCCTTTCCCCCCGATGCCGATTTCGCGCGCCAGTCCTGCGAAGGCAAAAACCGCGAGCAGCTCGAGACCCTCCTCTCCGAACTTGCCGGCCAGCCGCTTCGCCTCAAATGCGAAACGCGCGCCGGCCTGAGCGTTGAAAAAATCGCCCCCTCCGAAACCAAAGCCGAGCCCGCGCCCGACCCAATGGCCGCCTTCAAAGACGACCCGCTGATCCACAAGGCGCTCGAACTTTTCCAAGCCGAAATCGTTTCCACCTAAAACCACCTCACCACCATGAATATCAAAAAAAGGATGCAGCAGGCCGCGAAGATGCAGGAGCAAATGCAGAGCGCGCAGGCCGGACTCGCCGACCAGTCCGTGACCGCCACCGCCGGCGGCGGCAAAGTGACCGTGACCGCCAACGGCGCGGGCGAAGTCACCGCCATCAAGATCGACAAATCCGTGGTCGATCCCGAGGACGTGGAGATGCTCGAAGACCTCGTCCTCAGTGGCGTGCAGAAAGCCATCGCCGAGGCCAAGGCGCTGGCCGAATCCGAGATGGGCAAAGTCACCGCCGGGCTTGGGCTGCCGCCGGGGCTGGGCTTCTAGGCGCGCGCCCGCGCGATTGACCCCGCACCCTTCCTGCTCCAAAAGGGGGGCGAATTTTCCCGGCATGAAACATTGGATCGCTCCCCTCCTCCGCCGCTGCGGCGTGCTGCTCGCGATCCTTCTGGCCACGGACACCGGCGGGCAGGGCGAGCCCTCACCTGCGCAGCCGCCGGCGCTGACTGTTGCCCAGTTTCAGCAGACCGCCGCGCAGTGGGTGAAAACGCCGGCGCGGGTGCACGGGACGGTCACCGGGTTTTGGAACAGCCCCTCCTTTTTCCTCGAAGACGAATCCGGCGCGATGTTCGTGTCCGCCGACCAGCGCCTCGGCGGCCTCCGCCTCGGCGACTCCGTGGAAGTCTCCGGCCCCGCGGTGCTCGGCGGCATGAGCGCCGGCCTGCACCTGCTAGCAGCGCATGTGCTCGGCCCTGGCGCGCAGCCGCTCGCCCGGCCGCTCACCACCGCCGCCGCGCTCGATGGAAAAAACGACGCGCATCTCGTTCGCATGAGCGGGCGCGTGGCAGTCGGCAAAGCCCTGGCCGCCACGGACGAATCCGTGCTGCTCCAAGCCGACGGCGTCAATTTCACCGCCGAGTTCATCGGCCAGCCCGACGGCCGCCAGTGGCCCGCGCTGCTGCCCGGCCAGCTCGTGGAAGTCACCGCCATCCTCTCCGTCCGCGGCGCGCACGACACCGGGCCCGTCCCCTTTCGCCTCCTGCTGCGCTCGCACCGCGACCTCACCGTCATCGGCAAGCAGCCGTGGTGGATGCCGCCGCGGCTCTACCGCGTGCTCGCCGCCGCCGCGCTGCTCCTGGGCGCGGCCCTGGCCTGGGGGCTGGCGCTGCGGCGGCAGGTGCGCCGGCAGGCGGAAAAAATCCGCGAACGCCTCGAACGCGAGAGCGCCCTCGAGGCCCGCTACCGCGAACTTTTTGACAACGCCGCCGACCTCATCCTCACGCATGATTTCGCCGGCGTGATCACCTCCTTCAATCCCGCCGGCGAGCGGCTCCTCGGCCGGCCGGCGGCGGAAATCGTGGGCCGCCACATCTCCGACCTTCTCGCCCGCGACGATCGCGAAACCACCGGCGGCCTCACCGCCCCGGCGCCCACGCTCGCCGCGGAAAACGACAGCCTTTTCCAGCTCGACCTCCTGGCCCGCGACGGCCGCCGCGTCACCGTGGAGGTGAGCTCCCGGGCCGCCTTCGACGAAGGCCGGCCCATCGGCCGCCAGGCCATCTGCCGCGACCTCACCGAGCGCCTGCGCCACGCGGCCGAGCGCGCGCAGCTCGACCACAAGCTCCAGGAAAACCAAAAGCTCGACAGCCTCGGCATCCTCGCCGGCGGCGTCGCCCACGACTTCAACAACCTGCTCACCACCATCCTCGGCAACGCCAGCCTCGCCCAGATGGACTCCCCCGCCGACGCCCCCGCGCTGCCCTGCCTCCAGCAAATCGAACTCGCCGCCGAGCGCGCCGCCGGCCTGTGCCAGCAGATGCTCGCCTACTCGGGTCAGGGCCGCTTCGTGGTGAAACGCACCGATCTTTCCGCCCTCGTGCGCGACACCGCCGGCCTGCTCCGCGCCTCGCTCAGCCGGAAAGCCGTGCTCGATCTCCGCCTCGCCGAGCACCCGCCCACCACCATCGCCGACGTCACCCAGCTCCACCAGTTGCTCATGAGCCTGGTCGTCAATGCCGGGGAGGCCCTCGGCGAAAATCCCGGCACCATCACCATCACCACCGGCACCGTGCAGGCCGGGCGCGCCGACTTTGCGGCCGCCCATCTTTCGCCCGACCTGCCCGAGGGCGAATATGTCTTTCTCGAAGTCGCCGACACCGGCGAAGGCATCAGCGCCGCGACCCGGGACAAAATTTTCGACCCCTTTTTCAGCACGAAATTCACCGGGCGCGGGCTCGGGCTCGCTGCCGTCCTCGGCATTGTGCGCGGACATCGCGGGGCCATTTGCGTCACCAGCCACCCCGGCGTCGGCAGCGCCTTTCGCGTCCTCCTGCCCAGCACCGGCGCCCCGTCGCTCCAGGCCGAGCTGCCCTTTGCCACCACCGCCCGCAGCGCCGGGCTCGTGCTGCTCGTGGACGACGAGGAGACCGTCCGCAGCACCACCCGGCGCATGCTCGAAAATCTCGGTTACGAAGTCCTCACCGCCACCGATGGGCTCGACGCCGTGGAGCAGGTGCGCGAGACCGGTCCGCGGCTCAGCGCCGTGCTGCTCGACCTCACCATGCCGCGCATGGACGGGGCCGAGGCCTTTCACGAAATGCGCGCCCTCCAGCCGGGCCTGCGCGTGCTGCTCATGAGCGGCTTCGCCGAGCCGCAGGCGCTCGCGCGCTTCGCCGGCCTCGGCCTCACCGGCTTCCTGCAAAAGCCCTTCAAGCCCGACGCCCTCCGCGACAAACTCACCGCCGTCCTCAGCATCGAGGTCGTCGCGGGGTGAGCGGCGGCGAGGCAGTTCGTCGTCTGTTTTTAACGCAGAGACGCAGAGGTCGCAGAGGTCGCAGAGGTCGCAGAGAGGAGAATTTCCGCGCGCCAGTTTGGGGGATAAATCGGCTGTCCAAATCTCTGCGCTCTCTGCGCCTCTGCGTCTCTGCGTTAAAAATGAAACCACCCGCATTGCGCCGCGCCGTCCCTTCCCCGTAGCGTTCGCGCATGCCCACCGCCGAAGTCGCCACGCTCCTCGAATTCCTCCGCTTCCCCAGCATCTCGACCGACCCCGCGCACCGCGCCGATGTCGCGCGCTGCGCCGACTGGCTCGTGGCGCAGCTCACCGCGAGCGGCCTGAGCGCCACGCTGCATCCCACCGCCGGGCATCCCATCGTCACCGCGCGCAACGTCCACCAGCCGGGCCGCCGCACCGTCATGATCTACGGCCACTACGACGTGCAGCCGGTCGATCCTCTGGAGCTGTGGGATTCGCCGCCGTTCGAGCCGCGGATTGAAAACGACATCGTCTTCGCCCGCGGCTCCACGGACAACAAGGGCCAGATCCTCGCCCACATCCTCGGCATCGCCGCTACGTTGCGCGAAAAGGGGGAGCTGCCCGTGAACCTCATCGTGCTCGTCGAGGGCGAGGAGGAAGTGGGCAGCAAGCATCTTGAGGAATTTCTCACCACGCACCGCGACGAACTGCGCTGCGACCTCATCGCCATTTCCGACACCGGCATGGTCGCGCGCGGCGTGCCCACCTTCACCTACGGCCTGCGCGGCATCGGCGCACTGGAACTGCGCGTCACCGGCCCCGCCACCGACCTCCACTCCGGCATCTACGGCGGCGCGGTCGCGAACCCTGCCACCGCCGTCGCCCGGCTCGTCGCCACTCTGCACCACACCGACGGACGCGTGGCCGTGCCCGGCTTTTACGACGGCGTCGCGCCGCTCGAAAAGTGGGAGCGCGAGGCGTGGGCGCGGCTGCCGTTTGGCGATGCGGAAATCCTCGCCGTCACCGGCGCACCCGCGCTTTTCGGCGAAGCCGGCTACACCGCGCTCGAACGGACCTGGGGCCGCCCCACCGCCGAGGTGAACGGCCTCGGCGGCGGCTTCCAGGGCATCGGCACGAAAACCGTCCTGCCCCGCGAAGCCTTTGCCAAACTGACTTTCCGGCTCGTCCCCGGGCAGCAGCCGGACGACGTGATGGCGAAAGTGCGCGCGCATTTGCAAACGAACTGCCCGCCCGGGGTGCGCCTCGAAATCACCGGCGGCCATGCCGGTGAACCCTACGTCACCGACCCGAATTCCCCCGGCGGACTCGCCGCCCAGCGCGCCCTGCGCACCGCTTTTCCCGGCAAGGACGTGGCCCTCATCCGCGAAGGCGGCAGCATCCCGATCGTGAACACTTTCAAAAAAATCCTTGGCGTCGAAAGCCTCCTCCTCGGCCTCGCGCTGCCCGACTGCCGCGCCCACGCGCCGAACGAAAACTTCCCGCTCGAAAACTTCCACGCCGGCCTCCGCCTCAACCGCGCGCTGCTCGAAGAGCTCGCACTCGGCTGAAAATCTACCGCGCGAGGAGCACGAATTTTCAATCCGTGCGGCCAGCGGTCGTCCCGACCGCTGAGCCCTTCGGCGGGAAGGATTCCCGCCAGTCCACACGGGTTGCAAACCCGTGCTCCACTCACGCCAGCGAAGGCACCGCTTCGCACACCTCGCGCCACGCGGGAAAGTTCCAGGTGTTTGGAAACCCCGCGCATTGCACCGGCTTCACCGCCTGGATCGCACAGTCGCGACCATCGAGAAAGATGCACTCGTGCGAACCGCCTTTGTCGATCAGCGCGAGCCCGTCGCGCTCCGGGCGCAGCCGCGTGTAGCGCTGGATGAAATCGTCCTCGCTCAGCCCCAGATGACACGCGATGGCGACAATCTCCGCGGCGCCCACTTTCACGAAGCCCGGCCAGCGGCATCAGTTCGTGCAGCGCTGGCAGGCGTAGTGGAGGGCATCGGACATGGGCGGCGAAGCGTAATGAAAACCGGCGCGCAAGCCAGCGGCGAACCCGCGACGAAACGCACTTTCGACTTTGCGCCACGCCGCATTTTCCACTTAGCTCACCGCCCGCATGAAAACCTCCGCCCCGCTCCTCGCCCTCACCGTCGCCGCCGTCCTGCCCGCATCCGCCGCGGTCGATTTTGCCAAGGATGTGCAGCCCGTCCTCGAATTCAACTGCGTGCGCTGCCACAACCCCAAGGGCACGGAATTTGAGAAGGGCGACACCGACCTGGATCTCACCACTTTCGCCACCACGACCGCCGACGCGGGCACCATCGTTGCGGGCCATGCCGACAAGAGCAAACTCTACAAAACCACCGTGCTCGCCGATGACGCGAAGAAGCTGATGCCGCCCAAGAACAAGGCCACCGGCGCCTTGGAACGGATCACAAAAGAGGAGACGGAGGTTTTGAAGAACTGGATCAACGAAGGCGCAAAATGGCCGGACGGCGTCGCGCTGGTGGCGCGCAAAAAGGAGGCGAAGGGCGGGGATGAAACCGCGCTCGTGGCGCAGGCGTTTGCACGCATCACGGAAATGTCGAAGGAGAAAACCGCGGGCGAGATGAAGCCCTACTCCACCGAGATTCCGGGCACGGATGTGACCTTTGAGATGGTGCCCATTCCCGGCGGAAAATTCAAAATGGGCAGCCCCGAAACCGAGCAGGGCCGCAAGCCCGACGAAGGCCCGCAGCACGAGGTGGAGATCGCGCCTTTCTGGATGGAAAAGTGCGAGGTGACGTGGGGCGAGTTCGAGCTGTTCATGTATCCGAACGAGGAGAAAAAAGCGCGCGAGACGAAGCAGCTCCCGGCCGTGCTCAACGCCCTGACCGACGCGATCACGCACCCCACGCAGCCTTACGTCGAGATGAGCTTCGGCATGGGCAAGGACGGCTTCCCCGCCATCTCCATGACCCAGCACGCGGCCAACAAATACTGCCAGTGGCTCAGCGCCAAGACCGGCCACTTTTACCGCCTGCCAACCGAAGCTGAGTGGGAGTATGCCGCCCGCGCCGGCACGACCACGGCATATTTTTGGGGCGATGATCCCGCGCCGATGGGTGAGTACTGCTGGTGGGGGAAAAACAGCGATTTCAAATACCAAAAGGTCGGCAAGAAAAAGCCGAACCCCTGGGGCCTGCACGACATCCTCGGCAACGTGACCGAGTGGACGCTCGACCAGTACGATCCCGCCTACTACGCGACTTCGCCCGCCGCGAATCCCTGGAGCAAAGCCACCAAGCCTTATCCCCACAGCGCACGCGGCGGCTCGTGGGATGACGACGACGCCGCCAAACTCCGCGCCGCCGCGCGCCGCGCCTCGGACAAGACTTGGAAAATCCAGGACCCGCAGCTTCCGAAAAGCATCTGGTACCACACCGATGCGCAGTTCCTCGGCTTCCGCATCGTGCGCCCGCTGAAAACGCCCAGCGCCGAGGGGATGAACGCCTGCTGGAACAGCGGCGTGGAAAAGGACAATCCCCTGCTGAAAAAAGCCGAGTAGCCAAAGCAATTCCCGCTGCCACGATTAAACATTCCGTAGTCAAACCCGCTCGCGGCGCGCTAGCCTCGTGCTCCACCTCCACAACCCGAAATACCAACATGCAAGAACCCTCCGACATCATCACTCCCGACGCCATCAACCGGCGCACCTTTATGAAAAAAGGCTCAGCCGCCATGGCTGGCGGCGCGCTCCTCGGCTCACTCGCCGCCGAGCGTTTCGCCCACGCCGCGGGCACTGACGAAATCAAAATCGCCCTCGTCGGCTGCGGCGGTCGCGGCGGCGGCGCGGCCGATCAGGCGCTCAGCACCTATCAGCTCGGCCCGGTCAAGCTCGTGGCCATGGCCGACGTCCACGAAGACCGGCTCCAGAGCACGCTCAAAAACCTTACCGCCAAACACGCCGACCGCATCGACGTTCCGAAAGAGCGTCAGTTCCTCGGCTTCGATGCCTTCGAAAAAGCGATCGCCGTCGCCGATGTCGTCATCCTCGCCACGCCTCCCGGCTTCCGCCCGATGCAAATCGAGGCCGCGGTAAAAGCGGGCAAAAACATCTTCACCGAAAAGCCCGTCGCCACCGACGCGCCCGGCATCCGCAAAGTGCTCGCTGCCGCTGAGGAGGCCAAAAAGAAGGGTCTCCACATCGGCGTCGGCCTCCAGCGCCATCATCAGGCCGGCTACCTCGAGACGGTCAAGCGGCTGCACGACGGCGCGATCGGCGACATCGTTGCGCTGCGCGCCTACTGGAACGGTCAGACCCCGTGGGTGAAAACGCGCGAGTCGCTCGAAAAACAGTACGGACGCAAGCTCACCGAAATGGAGTACCAGATGCGCAACTGGTACTACTTCACCTGGATTTGCGGCGACCACATTTGCGAGCAGCACATCCACAACCTCGACGTCATCAACTGGGTCAAGAACGGCCACCCGGTCAAGGCGAACGGCATGGGCGGCGTGGAAGTTCGCAAAGGCCCGGACTACGGCGAAATCTTCGACCATCACACCGTCGAATTCACCTACGCCGACGGCTCGAAATGCTTCAGCCAGTGCCGGCACATCCCCGGCTGCTGGGACAGCGTCTCCGAGGCCGCCGTCGGCACGAAAGGCAGTTGCGACATCAACAGCTACACCATCCGCGGCACCGAGCAGTGGCGCTATAAAAACGAAGGCGCGAAGGATCCGTATCAGCAGGAACACGACGATCTTTTCGCCGCGATCCGCAACAATACGCCCTATAACGAACTCGAGTACGGCGCGCACAGCACCATGACCGCGATCCTCGGTCGCATGGCCACCTACGGCGGCAAGGAAGTCGAGTGGGACAAGGCGATCAAATCCGAGATCAGCCTATTCCCCGACAAGCTCGCGTGGGATGCGCCGATGAAAGTCAACCCCGGCCCCGACGGCATGTATCCGCACGCCATCCCCGGCAAGACCGTCGTCGTCTAAGCAGCAACTGCCTTCAGCAAACTCAAATGGCCGCCAGTCCGCTGGCGGCCATTTCGTTTTTCAGCCACAGAGCCAGAAGCAGGGCCAAGCCAGTGCGCGGCGGGCTGCCTCCGGGTGGAGCACGCGACCCGCGTGCTCTTTGCGGCGACCCGCCGCAAAGCTCGGTGTGCGCGAGGCTGTCAGCGATCCGAGCGCGCGCGCACCCCGGTGCCCTCGGCGGGTCGCCGAGGCCAGCACTCGGGTCGAGTGCTCCACCGGGCGGAACTCATTGCTTCGGCACGTCGCGCCAGCGCGCGCATTCGAGAAACTCGATCTTGTCGCCGGGCTTGCGGACGAGGTGCGCGGCGGCGCCGTGCGTGTCCTCGACGAGCTGCAAGCCGTGCTCCGGGCCGAGCACGCTGACCGCAGTCGAGAGCGCATCGGCAGTCATGCCGTCCGGCGCGATGATCGTGACGAGGCTGTGATCCGTGAGCCCGAGGCCGGTGCGCGGATCGACGATGTGCGAGTAGCGCTGGCCGGCGATTTCCACGCGCTGGAAAACATCGCCGCTCGTGGCGATGCCGCAGTTTTTCAAATACACGATCTGCGGCGGCGGCGCGTCCGGCGCATCGAGCGGCGCGACCTCGATCCGCCAGCCGGGCTGGTCTGGCGGCGCATCGCCCGCCGCCATGTCGCCGCCGCCGCCGACGAGGGCGCGGGAAAGACCGCGCGCTTTCAAAACGGCGAGCGCTTCGTCGCACGCGAAGCCTTTCGCAATCGCGCCGAGATCGAGCCGCATGTCCGGCGCGAGCAATTCCGCAGTGCGCAGCTCGGGATCGAGCCGCAGCTTTTTGTAGCCCGTGCGCGCGCGCATCTCCGCGAGCAGCGCCGCGTCCGGCAGCGTCTGCGTACGCCGCGCGCGACGCCACACATTCACCAGCGGCCCGACCGTGATGTCGAACGCCCCGCCGCTCCGCTCCGCCACCGTCTGCGCGTGCGCCAGCACCTTCCACAGCGCCGCGCTCACCGGCACCGCCACGCCTGTCGTGCGCGCCAGCCGGCTTAGCTCCGAGTCGCTGTCATAGTCGCTCATCACCGCATTCAGCTCCGCGATGCGCGCGAACGCTGCATCCGCACCCGCCTTTGCCACCGCCTCATCCGCCGCATACAGCGACACGCGAAACGGCAGCCCCATCTCCGCTTTCTGATAGACAAACTTCCGCAGCTCCTCCGCCGCCCGCAGCGGGAGCGCGACGAGCGAGAGCAGTAAGCAGATGCGGAGTTTCATCAGCCCGATCCCTAACCGAAATCGCCGCCGCTGCAATCTTGCCCGCGCCGCGTGAACGCCGCACACTTCCGCCTGTCTCACCCCGCTCCCATGACTCCCGCCAAACTCCTCGCCTTCGCCGCCACCTTCGCTTTCCTCCTGCCCGCGGGCGCGAAGGACGAGCCCGCCCGCGTCGTCCTCAAGCCGATCAAGTTCACCGAGTACGATCTGCCCAACGGCCTCCACGTCATCCTCCACGAAAACCACGCCGCGCCCGTCGTCGCCACCTACGTGCTCTACCACGTCGGTAGCAAAAACGAGCGCCCCGACCGCACCGGCTTCGCGCACTTTTTCGAGCACCTCATGTTTGAGGGCAGCGACAACATCCCCCGCGGCCGGCTCGACAAACTCGTCTCCGGCGCCGGCGGCAACCTGAACGCCAGCACGTCCTTCGACCAGACCGACTACCACCTCAACCTCCCCAGCAACCAGCTCCAGCTCGCCCTTTGGATCGAAAGCGAGCGCATGATGCACGCGAAGATCGACGAGACCGGCGTGGAGACGCAGCGCAAAGTGGTGAAGGAAGAAAAGCGCCGCAGCTACGACAACCGGCCCTACGGCTCGCTCTTCGAGGAACTGGCGAAGCTCGTTTTCGCCGGCACGCCTTACGCGTGGGTGCCCATCGGCTCCGTGCAGTACATCGACGAGGCGAAGATCGAGGAGTTCCGCGACTTTTGGAAAACCTACTACCTGCCAAACAACGCCACGCTTTCCATCGCCGGCGACTTTGATCCCGAGGCGGTGAAAAAACTCGTCGCCGACTACTTCGGCCCCATCCCACGCGGCGCGGACATTGTGCGGCCAAAGGTCGCGCTCACCCCGCAGGCCGCGCCCGTGACCCACGACGTGCTCAAGGACAACACCCCGCTTCCCGCCACCCTTCACGCCTGGCGCGCACCGGCGCAGACCGACCCCGACTCCTACCCGCTCGAGCTCCTCGTCAACATCCTCAGCTCCGGCCGCAGCTCGCGACTCTACAAACGCCTCGTCGAAAAAGAGCAGGCCGCGCTGCAAGTCCAGGCCTTCCCCTTTCTCCTCGAAAACGCCGGGCTGCTCGGCGTCGAAGCCATCGGCCAGCAGGGCGTCACCCTCGATCAGCTCGACGCCCTCGTGGATGAGGAAGTCGAGCGCGTGAAAAAAGACGGCGTCACCGAGGACGAATATCAAAAGGCGCTCAACCAGCAGGAAGCCGAGTTCGCCAGCGGCTTCGGCACCATGAATTCCCGCGCCAAAAACCTCGCCCGCTACCACCTCTTTTTCGGCGACGCGAATCTCATCAACACCGAACTCGACCGCTACCTCGCCGTCAAACGCGACGACCTCCAGCGCGTCGCCAACAAATATTTCACCAAGGAAGGCGTCAACATCCTGCGTTTCCCCGTCCCTGCCGCTCCCGCCGCCAAGTAACTTTCCGCCGCCATGAAATCCGCCCTCACCCTCCTCCTCGCCCTTGCCCTTCCCGCCGTCGCCGACATCGACCGCACCCAAAAGCCCGAGCCCTCCCCCCCGCCCGCCTCCGCCTTCCCCGACTACCGCACCGAGACCCTGCCCAACGGCCTCCGTGTCTTCATCATCGAAGACGACCGCAAACCCACCGTCACCTTCCGCCTCATCATCCGCAGCGGCTCCCTTTTTGATCCCAAGACCGGCACCGCCGACTTCACCGCCGAACTCCTCAACCGCGGCACCGCCACCCGCGACGCCGCCGCCTTCGCCCTCGCCACCGACTCCATCGGCGTTGCCATTGAGTCCGACGCCAGCACCGACGCCATCTCCGTCTCCGCCGCCGGCCTCACCAAGTACACGCCGCAGATCCTCGACCTCTTCTCCGACGCCGTCTTCCACCCCGCCTTCCCCGCCGAACAGTTCGCCAAACTCCAGCGCCAGACCCTTTCCTCCCTCGAGGAGGAAAAGCAGCAGCCCGCCAAACTCGCCGCCAAACTCACCGGCAAAGTCCTCTACGGCGGGCACCCCTACGGCGCCTACCTCACGCCCGCCACCGTCCAGGCCCTCACCCGCGACGACCTCATCGCCTTTCACAAAGAACACTTCGGCCCCAACAACGCCACCCTCGCCATCGTCGGCGACGTCAAAGCCGCCGACATCCTCGCCGAAGTCACCCGCGTCTTTGGCGGCTGGAAAAAATGCGACCCGCGCATGATGAAAATGGCCGCCCCGCCTGCCATGCACGGCCTTTCCATCCACCTCCTCGACCGCCCCGGCTCCGTCCAGAGCAACATCGTCATCGTCCAGCCCGGCCCCCCGCGCGCCAACCCCGATACGCCTGAAATCAACGTCCTCAACGCCGCCCTCGGCGGCGGCTTCAGCGGACGCCTCTTTCAAAACCTGCGCGAGAAGCACGGGTGGACCTACGGCGCCTACTCCGCCTTCGACATGCGGAAATTCGGCGGCGGCTTCCAGGCGAGCGCCGAGACCCGCAACGAAGTCACCACCCCCGCCATCGTCGAGACGCTCAAGGAACTTTCCCGCCTGGCCGACGAGCCCGTCCCCGAGCCCGAACTCGCCCTCCAGCGCCAGTACAATGTCGGCAACTACCTCCTCTCCCTCGAAAGCACCGCCCGCACCGCCCAGCGCGTCCAGGACATCGACCTCTTCGGCCTCCCCGCCGACTTCTACAAGACCTACGCCACCCGCATGGCCGCCGTCACCCCCGACAAAGTCCAGGATTTAGCCAAGAAGTATCTCAGCACCACCGACCTCGCCATCATCGTCGTCGGCGAAGCCAAAGAAGTGCAGCCCGCGCTGGAGAAAATTGGCCAAGTAACCGTTTATGACCAGGACTTGCAGCCTGTTGGGAAATAGGCGCATCTAGGTTGGCGATTTATAAGGCGCGTCGAGTGCGCGCCAGTCCTCTCAGGGAGGGTCAGCAGGCGGCCGCAGAAATATGCCGCGTGCGGGCTATTGCAACTGCACGGCGGGGAGGGGCTTTTTGCTTTTGAGGATATCCGCCTCGGGGGTGAGCTTTTGCGCCTTGCCGCTGAAGATGAGGCGGCTGGGCCTTTCGCCGAGTTGCTGGGTGAGAGCTTTGGCGTGGGTGGAGACGACTTTGAGGTTGTCGAGGACGACGCTGAGTTCCTGCATGCGGCCGTTGAGATTGCGGTCGGTGCGGGTGAGGAGCTGGTCGGCGGAGCCCATGGTCTGCTCGATTTGGACGAGGAGTTTCTTCACTTCTTGGAGGTCGGCTTTGATGGGCTCGTCGGCGTCGGCGATGAGCTTGTCCAGCCGCTTGAGCGCGGCGTCGGCGGAGTCGGAGGTGACTTTCAGGCCGTCGATGAGTTTGGAGACTTTGGGCAGGGCGTCGCCGATGCCGTCTTTGAAGGTGTCGATGGCGCCGCTGGTTTTTTTGAGAAGCGGGCCGATTTCCAGCAGAACTTCGTCGGCGGTGCGGAGGATAGGGCCGATGGAGGCGAGCACTGCGTCGAAGCCAGCGGAACCCTCCCCTTGGAGCACAGTGCCGGCGGCGAGCTTCTCCCCGTCGGGTGAGCCGGCGGAGAAGGCGATGAATTTGTCGCTGAGCATGGTGTCAGAAGCGATGGAGACGCGGATGTCGGCGGGCAGCGGCGGCATGTCGGGGCGCAGGGTGGCGGTGACGCGGACGGCGTTGCGCTTCTGGGCGTCGGTTTCGGCGGCGTTGCGCTCTTTGAAAGTGAGCAGGCGCACGGCGCTGATGGCTCCGGCGGGCGCGCCGGCGTAGCGCACTTCGGAGTGCAGGTGGATGCCGGTGACATCGGTGAAGTCGATCTCGACGGTCGGGCCGGCCTTGCTCGCGCCCCAGCCGGAGAGCGCGTAGGCGAGCGCGCCCACGAGCACGAGGCTGCAGACGATGACGAGGAAGGCGATGACGTAGTCGGTAAGGTTCTTTTTCATGTGAACGCGTTTTGTTTGGTGCGCGGGCGGCCGAGCAGGCGGGTGACGTAGTCGTCTTTGGAAAGTTTCAGCGGCACGGGGCCGTCGGGCTCGCCGTTGATGAACTGCTTCACCTCGCCGTTGGGGCTGGCGCGGATTTCGGCGGGGGTGCCGGCGGCGATGATCTTCCCCTGGTTCGGCCCGGTGCCGAGCATGATCATGCGCGAGCCGATGCGAAAGGCGCTGGTCATGTCGTGGGTCACGACGACGGCGGTGACGCCGAGTTTGCGGGTCATTTCCTGGGTCAGAATATCGACGACGCTGACCATGATCGGGTCGAGTCCGGCGGTGGGCTCGTCGCTGAAGAGCAGCTCGGGATCCAGCGCCAGCGCCCGTGCGAGGCCGACGCGCTTTTTCATGCCGCCGGAGATCTCCGCCGGTTTCAAATGCTCGAAGCCGGTGAGGCCGACCATCTCGAGTTTCATTTTCACCATGAGATCGACGATGCCGGGGTCGAGCTTGCTGTGCTCGACGATGGGCAGCGCGACGTTTTCGCCGACGGTCAGCGACTGGAGCAGCGCGCCACTTTGAAAGAGCACGCCGAAGCGGCGGCGGACACGGGAGAGCGCCTGCTCGTCCATGGTGGTGATCTCGTGGCCGAAAAGTTTGATCGAGCCGCTGGTCGGTTTCATGGCGCCGATGATGTGGCGGAGCAGCGTGGACTTTCCGCAGCCGGAGCCGCCCATGATGATCATGGTGTCGCCTTTCATGACTTTGAAAGACAGGCCGTTGAGCACTTTGCGACCGTGGAATTCGCGGACGAGGTCGGTGACTTCGATGACCGGGACATTTTCGTCGGGCGCGCTCATGTGAAAAAGAAGAGCGCGGTGAGGCAGGCGTTGGCAATGAGCATGATGAGCAGCGACCAGACGACCGAGCCGGTGGTGGCCTGGCCCACGCCTTCCGCGCCGCCTTCCACGCCCAGTCCCATGTGGCAGGCGATGGTGATGATGAGCCAGGCGAAGATGACGCTCTTGATGAGGCCGGACCAAAGATCCCACGTCTCGGCACGCGTGACCGAGCGGAAGATGTAGGCCGAAGTGTCGAAATCGAGGGCGAAGTGGCAGATGGACCAGCCGCCGACCATGCCTACGCAATCGCCGAAGACGGTGAGCACGGGCAGCATGATCATCATGGCGATGAAGCGCGGGACGACGAGGAAGCGGATGGGGTTGATGGCCATGACTTCCAGCGCCTCGATCTCCTCGGAAACTTTCATGGTGCCCAGCTCCGCGGTGACCGCCGAGCCGCTGCGGCCGATGACGATGACGGCGACGATGAGCGGGCCGAGTTCGCGCAGCAGCGAGAGGGTGACGAGGTCCGGCACGAAGCTGATGCCGCCCATTTTTCGCAGCGCGCCCGCGCCCTGCATGGCCATGGTGAGGCCGATGCTAAAGGAAGTGAGCGCGGCCATGGGCAGCGCCCGGACGCCGATCATGATCATCTGGTGAAAAACCTCGCTGATCTTGAACGGCTGGCCGCGAAAGGGCGCGAGGAACGTCCAGTAAAGGATCTGGCCGTTCAGCGCGAAGTACTGTTTCACGCGCCGGGGGGGGCGTTGAGTGCGGCCCGCGCGTCTGCGAGGGTCGGGAAGATCGAGAGGAATTCGCTCAGCCGCACGAGGTCAAAAATGGTCTGCACGCGCGCGCTGACATTGACGAGGGCGAAGCTGCCGCCAAAGGCTTGGGCCTTGCGGACGTACTCGATGAGCGTAGCGAGGCCGGAGGAATCCACGTAGCTGACGCCTGCGAAATCCAGCACCAGCACGGGCCGGCGGGCTTTGGCCTGTGCTTGCAGCAACTCGCGCAACGCGGGCGAGCACGCGAGATCGATCTCCCCGTCGAGGGCGAGAATGTGCATGCCGTTTTCAGAAAGCTCCCGCGTTTGCATAAGGCGGAGAGGCTTAGCAGCGCGGGCGAAAGCGCGGAAGGGGAAACTTCCGCGCCCCGCGAGAAATCACCGCCGGCGACTACAGGACAATGAAATGGCCGGGCAGAAAGACCCGGTGGTGATGCCGCACCACATAGTGACTGGAAATCCAGACCCGGCGATGGTGATTCCGATGGTGACGGTGGTGCTTTTTATGATGCTTATGAACGATGACCACCGTGCGGGCGTCCGCCGTGGCGGGAGTGAGGGTGGCGAAGCAGAACAGGCCGCCGAACAAAACTGCGAGATGATGTTTCATATTGGGTCTTTCGTGTTGGGTGTCGCGTTTGGACGGGAAGATCGGCAAAGAATTCGAGGTCAATTCGCCAGCACTTCCGCCGAGGCGGGCGCGGGTTCCATCCACTTGCCGTGCTCGCGGATGAGGTCTTGGAGGCGGTCCACCGCCTCGGCCTCGGGGATGTTGAACTTCACGGGCGTCTTGCCGACGTAGAGATTGACTTTGCCGGGCGCGCCGCCGACGTAGCCGAAATCGGCGTCGGCCATTTCGCCGGGGCCGTTCACGATACAGCCCATGATGGCGATCTTCACGCCTTTCAAATGGGCGGTGCTGGCTTTGATTTTGGCGGTGGTGGTTTGCAGATTGAAGAGCGTGCGCCCGCAGCTCGGGCAGGCCACGTAGTCGGTTTTGAAAATGCGGGTGCCGGCGGCTTGCAGGACGTTGTAGGCGAGGCGGAGCGACTGGCCGGGCGCGGGCTCGCCCTGCACGAGCACGGCGTCACCGATGCCATCGCAAAGCAGCGCGCCGATATTCGTGGCGGCGGTGAGCAGGGTCGGGAGAAAATCCTGCGGCGCGCCGGCTGCGGGTGAAAGCACATCCTTGAGCAGAATGGGATGCCGCGGATCGAGGCGCGCGGCGAGGAGGCGGAAGCCGGCGATGACGGGGAGACCGATGCCGTCACCCACCGTCACGAGCTGCGGGTCGATGTTTGCGTTGAGCTCATCGAACGCCCGTTCGTCACGCGGATCGACTTCAATGACGCGCGCGTTTTCGTAGATAATCTCCGGCTGGTAATCGCCCATCGACTTCACCTTGTGTGCGATTTTGTCGAACGACGCCTGTCGGACCACGACGCGGACCAACTCTTCTCCGCCGAGTTTCACATCGTCGCGGACAGTTGTCGCGGTGCCGCGCCGTTCGTAAGAGAATGGGTTGTAGCTGAGTTGGGCGTCGGGTGCCGGGCCTTGAGCGTTGAGCGATTCGTCCGCGCGCGCGGCGAGCGCCTTCGCCACTGGTATCTCGTGGACGCTGTCCTCGGTGAGCGAAACGCGGATGGTGTCGCCGATGCCGTCGTTGAGCAGGCTGCCGATGCCGATGGCGCTTTTGATCCGACCGTCTTCTCCATCGCCCGCCTCGGTGACGCCGAGGTGAATCGGGTAATTCCAATCCGGCCCTTCCTCCCCGAGCCGCGCCGCGAGCAGGCGGTAGGCTTCGATCATCACCTTCGGGTTGCTCGATTTCATCGAGAAAACGAAGTCGTGGCAGGCGAGGTCGCGGGCGATGCGGGCAAACTCCAGCGCGCTCTCGACCATGCCGAGCGGGGTGTCGCCGTAGCGGTTCATGATGCGGTCGCTGAGCGAGCCGTGGTTCGTGCCGATGCGCAGGGCGACGCCGCGCGCTTTGCACAGCTCGACGAGCGGGGTGAAACGCTCGCGGATGCGCTCCAGTTCGGCGGCGTACTGCGCATCGGTGTATTCGATGATCTTGAACTTTTTCGAGTCCGCGTAATTGCCGGGATTGATGCGGACTTTCTCGACCCACTTCGCCGCCTCGAGCGCGGCGTCGGGTTTGAAATGGATGTCGGCGACGATCGGCACATCGCACCCGCGCGCCCGCAGGCCGGCGACGATGTGCTGCAAGTTCGCCGCGTCCTTCACCGTCGGCGCGGTGATGCGCACGATCTCGCAGCCGACCGCGGCGAGATCGAGCGTCTGCTGGATGGACGCCGCCGTGTCCATCGTGTCGCACGTAATCATCGACTGCACGCGGATGGGATTTGCGCCGCCGACGCCGACTCTGCCGATGCGCACCTCGCGCGTGGCGCGGCGCTGGGAGGTGAAAGGTGAGGCGCAGTAGTTCATGCGATTTTTCAAACGAACACGGACGGAACGCTGCTGGCCAAACTATTTCTGCGGCTCGCCCGCCGACGGCTTGAATTTCAGCTGCGGGCTTTTGCCGCCGAGAAAAGGCAGGTCTTGAATGTCGAAAAAGGCGATGAAGACCATGAAGCTGATGATGACCAGCGCGCAGGCGGTCTGCACGTATTCGAGGAGGCGCACGTTCACAGGTTTGCGCCGCATGGCCTCGATGAGCGCGAGGGTGATGTGCCCGCCGTCGAGCACGGGGATGGGCAGCATGTTGAGCAGGGCGAGGTTCACATTCAGCACCACGCTGAACCACAGGGCCATGCGGATGCCCTCGGGATTGGAGAGCATGGTGTAGTAGGCGTTCATCATCATCACGGGCCCGCCCATGTGCTGCACGCTGACGCTGGACTTGCGGGAAAATATGGCGTCGAGCGTGTTGAAGATGCTCATCATGCCGGCGTGGAGCTGCTCGACCGGGCCGGGGTGGATGAGCCGGTACTGGCCCATCGGCTGAAACATCACGCCGTCGCCCTCTTCGGGGATGAAGCCGATCTTTGCGCGCTTCGCCGCTTCGGGCGCGCCGAGCGGCACCTGCGGGGTGACTTTGATCTCCTGCTCCTGTCCGCCGCGGCGCAGGCGGAGCGTGACCGGCACGCCGTCACGGCTGCCGATGTAGTCGATCAACGAGGCGACGCCGGGGACTTTTTTGCCATCCATCGCGAGGATGGTGTCGCCCTTTTTCAGCCCCGCGGCACCGGCCGGACTTTCCTTTTCCACGTTGACGACCTCGACTCCGACCGGGTCGAAGTCCAGGCGCTGCTCGGCGCCGTCGCGCAAGATGGTCAGCGTCACGGGGGCCTCGGGATTTTTGTGCACAAAGTCGTAGATGCCCTCGGATCCCGACTGGAGCTTTTCGCCATTCACCGCGGTGACAAGGTCGCCCGCCTGCAAGCCGGCCGCAGCGGCAGGACTGCCGGGCGTGACGCGCGCCACCACGGCGGAGACGTAGGGCACGATGCCGATTTGGCGGAGGCTCTTGCGGTTCCACCAGTGGGTCTTATCGGGGATGACCGCTTTGGGATAAAGCGATAGCGCCTGGCCGTCGCGCTCGATGCTGAGGTCGATGGTGGCGCCTTCGCTGCGGATGATGCGCCACATCACGCTGTCCGCGCCCATGCCGCTGAAACGCTTCACCGGGTGGCCATCGACGGCGATGATTTTGTCGCCCACTTTCACCCCGGCCTCGGCGGCGGGGAGCTTATCGATGACATAGCCGACGACGGTCGAACTCTCAGCCTCACCGACCGGGCGGCCGACCTGCCAGACGATGATCGCGAAGACGCACGCGAGGCCGAAACTGAAGAGCGGGCCGGCGAAGGCGACGATGATTTTGTCGAGCGCGGAGATGGGCGGGAGCTGCTCGCGGGGCGTTTCGACTTTGCCCTCCATGACCTCCATAGGCGCGAGCTGCGGCAGCGCCACGAAGCCGCCCGCGGGGATCGAGCCGAGGCTGTATTCAACGCCGTTGATGGTCTTTTTCCACAGCGGCTTGCCGAACCAGATGCCGAACTTTTCGATGACCAGTCCGCGCCAGCGCGCGGCGAGAAAATGGCCCAGTTCGTGGACGATGATCATCAGGTTGAAGATGACGAGCACCATGAGGATGATGCCGATGGGTTTGAGGATGGTGAGGAGCATAGGAGGAGGAAAATCCGAAATCCGAATGTCGAAATCCGGAACAAATCGGAAAGGTTTTGGAAACCTAGAAACGGCTGGCGCGGGCGAGAGCCCGGCGAGTGGTTTTCTCTTTTTCTGACATTTGGAATTTGTTTCGGATTTCGAGTTTCGGGTTTCGGGTTTTCAGTGCGGCAGCAGTTCCGCAGCGCGGGTGCGCGCCCAGGAATCGGCGGAGAGGATAGCATCCAAGTCCGCGCCCGCAATTGAGCGGTGCTCACCCATGACGCGGGCGACGGTTTCCCAGATGGCAGGAAAGGCGCAGCGGCGCTGGAGAAAGGCGGCGACGGCGACTTCGTTGGCGGCGTTGAGCACGGCGGGGAGGGTGCCGCCGGTTTCGCCGGCGGTGCGGGCGAGGTTGAGGGCGGGGAAGTCGGCGATGCGCGGGGCCTCGAAGTCGAGGCGGGCGAGTTTGGCGAAGTCGAGGGGCGGCAGCGTATTCGGCACGCGCTCGGGCCAGGTGACGGCGTACTGGATGGGGAAGCACATGTCGGTCGTGGAGAGCTGTGCGAGCACGGAGCTGTCGATGAACTCGACCATGGAATGCACGATGGACTGCGGGTGGACGATGACTTCGACGCGCGCCATTTCGACATCGAACAGCCAGCGGGCCTCGATCATTTCGAGCCCTTTGTTAAAGAGCGTAGCGGAGTCGATGGTGATCTTCGCGCCCATGGTCCACGTCGGGTGTTTGAGCGCCTGCTCGAGGGTGACGTGCGCGAGTTGTTCGGCGGGCAGTTTGCGAAAGGGGCCGCCGCTGGCGGTGAGGATGAGGCGGCGGACTTCGCGGGAGTCGCGGCCTTCAAGGCATTGGAAGATGGCGTTGTGCTCGCTATCGACGGGCAGGACTTTCACGCCTTTGCGGCGCGCGGCGTGCATCACGGCCTCACCGGCCATGACGAGGATTTCCTTGCTCGCCACGGCGATGTCTTTGCCCGCCTCGATGGCCGCGAGCGCGGGCCGCAATCCGCCGGTGCCGACGATGGCGATGAGGACGAGATCCGCCTCGGGCAGCGTGGCGAGTTCGACGAGCCGCTCGACGCCGTCGGGGCCGCTGGAGATAGCGAGTTGGGCGTTGGGAAATTCTTTTGCGGCGGCGCGGAGTTTGTCGGCGTTGGAGTGCGCGGACATGCCGACGATTTCCATGCGGTCGGGGATGTCGCGCGCGACCTTCTGCGCGCTCTCGCCGATGGAGCCGGTGGCTCCGAGGATGACAATGCGGCGCTTTCTCATGGCGCGGGAGCCGGGACTAACCGCAGAGGCGCAGAGGACGCGGAGGGGCGCAGAGTTTTTTGCCAGCGACCTTTTTCCTCTGCGAACCTCTGCGGCCTCTGCGCGTCTGCGGTAAAATGAGCCGTCGTTTTCATGACACGCCGAGGACAAAGCGGAGGTAGAAAAAGAGCAGCGGGGCGGTGAACAAAATCGAGTCGATGAGATCGAGCGCGCCGCCGATGCCGGGGAGGAAGCGGCCGGAATCCTTCACATCGCAACTGCGCTTGATAATGGACTCTGCGAGGTCGCCGATGATGGCCGCGAGGCCGAGCACAAGGCCGAGGATGACCGCGTCCCTTTGATGCAAATACCCGAGCTGCCGCGGCATCAGCGCGAGCAGGCCGCACGCGCCGCCGGTGGAGAAGGCGAGCGCGCCGAAAAAGCCCTCCCACGTTTTCTTCGGCGAGATGTGCGGGACGAGCGGGTGCTTGCCAATGAGCGAGCCGGTGACGTAGGCGCCCATGTCGCTGAATTTCGTCACGACGATGAGCCACAGCACGTAGAAATGGCCCTGCACATGTCCGGTGACGACATCGCGCGGAATGACGTACACGATTTTCGTCACGAAGCCGAAAAGCCACACCACGTAGAGCAGGCCGAAGAGCGTGTAGGCCATGGTTTCCAACGGCGAAATGTCGCGCGTTTTCTGGAACATCTGCCGGCCAAAAACCACGAGCATGAAGAA
>JANPHJ010000144.1:0-2330 GCA_031424395.1 Chthoniobacter sp. | reverse complement strand
TTTGAAGTCGGCGCGCCAGAGGACTTCGGGCTTGGGGCCGGCGGTGAGGGTGGCGGCTTTGCCGTCGAGGTTGACGAGGTAGATGTGGCCGTCGGCGGCGATGGGGGAGGCGTAGCAGGGGCCGGGGATTTCGAGGCGCTGCTGCTCGTAGTGAGGGGTGCCGGTGGCGGCGTCGAAGCAGGAGGCGAGGCCGCCGTCTTTGACCATGAAGAGCGCGCCGCGGTAGAGCAGCGGGCTGGGCACGTAGGGCAGACCTTTCGCTTTTTCCCAGACGACGTGCGTGGCGGTGATGTCGCCGCTGCCGCCGGGCTTCACCGCGATGAGGCGGTTTTTGCCGCGCTTGAGGTAGCCGATTTGCGCGTCCCATTCGGCCTGCGTGAGGAAGCCGTCTTTGTCGGTGTCCTGGGCGGAGAAGAAGTCTTTGAGGAAGGTCTGCTGCGCTTCGGCGCGGGAGAGTTTGCCGTCGGCGTCGGTGTCGGCTTTCAGAAGATCGGTAAAGGCGGGCATAGGTGCGTCTTCGCCGGCGGGCGACCAGCCGGCGAAGTAGAGCAGGCCCGCGCCGACGACGGGCGAGGTGCAATCGACGGCGGACAAATCGCGCATGACCCAGCGCTCGGTGCCGGTGCGGAGGTCGTAGGCTTTCATCGCGAGGCCGCCGGAAACGACCAGCTCTTTCACGCCATCGTGCGCCCAGACGACGGGCGTGGAGTAGCTGGTGAAGGTGCCGGGGCGCGCGGTTTTCCACACGGGTTTGCCGGTGGCGGCGTCGAGCGCGAAGACGGCGGAGTCGGCCTTCAAATCGCGGACGAGGACGACGAGGCCATCGGCGAGAATGGGCGAGGTGCCGCTGCCGAAGTCGTTGTTCGTCTCCGCGCACGGGAGCGTATGCCGCCAGAGTTCCTTGCCGGCGAAGTCGTAGGCGATCAGTCCGCACGAGCCGAAATAAACGACGACACGCTCGCCGTCGGTCGCGGGTGTGGCGGCTGCGGGGCTGCCTTGGCTCGGCATGAAAGCCTCGATTTTTTCCGCGCCCGCGTCTTTGCGCCACAGTTCCTTGCCCGTGGTGCGGTCGAGGCAGAGCGTCCACAGCTTTCCGCCGTCGTAGGCGGTGAGAAAAATGCGGTCCTTCCAGATGCACGGCGACGACGGCCCCGAAGGCGTCGCGACCTGCCAGAGCACATTTTTCTCCGGGCCGAATTCCACCGGCGGCTTCTCGCCATCGGCCACGCCTGCGCCGTCGGGGCCGCGAAAGCGCGGCCACTTTGCATCGCCGGCGAAGGCGGGGAGTGAAGTGAAAAGAAGGACGGCGGTGAGGAGCGTTTTCATGGGTGCGAAGGTGTAGCGGCCGGATTTCCGCGAAGCAACAATCCTGCGGACAATGGACGGTGCCAGCACTTGCCCGGGCCGATGTGGCGGGCTAACAACGCCGTCATGGATTTGTTGAACGCTCTCCAGACTCACTTCGGCCACGCTTCCTTTCGCGATGGGCAGGAGGACGTGATCCGCGCGCTGCTGGCTGGCGAATCGGCGTTGGCGCTTTTTCCCACGGGCGCGGGGAAGTCGCTTTGCTATCAGTTGCCGGCGGTTTTGCTGGAGGGGACGGCGCTGGTGATTTCGCCGCTGATCGCGCTGATGAAAGATCAGGTGGATGCGCTGCGGGGGCGCGGGATCGCGGCGGCGCGGCTGGACTCGAGTCTCACGGCAGAGGAGACGCAGCGGGTGTATGCGGATTTGCGGGAGGGAAAGTTGAAGCTGCTGTATGTCGCGCCGGAGCGGCTGTCGGGGGAGGCGTTCATAGTGCGGTTGCGGCGGGTGAAGATCTCGCTGCTGGCGATCGACGAGGCGCATTGCATTTCGGAATGGGGTCACAATTTTCGTCCGGAATATCTGCGCCTCGCGCGGGTGGCGGAGGAACTGGCGCTGCGGCCCGTGCTGGCGCTCACGGCCACGGCGACGCCGGAGGTGGCGCGGGATATTTGCAAGGCGTTTGGCATCGCGGAGGAGCGCCATGTGCAGACTTCTTTCCGCCGGAAAAATCTGCACCTGCGCGTGACGCCTTGCGCGGCGGAGCAAAAGCTGGCGGTGCTGGCGAAGCGGCTCGCCAGCGCGAAGGTGCGGCCCGCGGTGGTGTATGTGACTTTTCAAAAAACCGCCGAAGACGTGGCCGCGCATCTCGCGCGGGCGGGGCTGGCGGCGCGGGCGTATCACGCGGGGATGACGGCGGAGGATCGTGATGCGACGCAGGAGGCGTTCATGCGCGGCGCGTGCGAGGTCATCGTCGCGACCATCGCCTTTGGCATGGGCATTGATAAGGCGGACATCCGCAGCGT
>JANPHJ010000143.1:0-42572 GCA_031424395.1 Chthoniobacter sp. | reverse complement strand
GCAGCTCGGCACGAGCGGAAGCGGCAACCACTTCGTCGAGTTCGGCGCGTTCACGGTCGAGCAAAACGATCTCGGCCTTGAGCCGGGCGAATACCTTGCGCTGCTCACGCACTCGGGCTCGCGCGGCACGGGCGCGCAGGTGTGCGACTTCTACAGCAAGCGCGCGATGGCCCGCCACGAGTTCGATCCGAAGCTCGTGAAGATGTGCCCGGCCGGCGACCGCGCCGAAGACTGAGGCGCTGCGCGTTAACATCGAACATCCAACAGCCAACAGCGTGCCGAAAAGCCCGATCGCGGGCAGATGCCCACGCCACCGCCAGCTGGTTGCTGAGCCTGTGCGTGTATTCGTGGATGACGCCTCCTGGTCGAAATCGCCGTCGCAACAAGCAAAACATCAGGGTCGTTTTTCGTTTCCCCCCTTTTCACCCCGCGCGGTTTGCTTTCTACTTCGCGCCCCTATGAGTGCCCAATTCGATGTCCGCTACACCGCGCAGCTCGCGCGCCTGAACCTGAGCGAGGAGGAGATCGCGAAGTTTCAGACCCAGATTTCGCAGATCCTCGCCTACGTGGAAAAGCTGGAGCAGGTCGATGTCAGCGGCGTCGAGCCGACCGCACACGCCAACGCCATTTTCAACGTCTTCCGCGAAGACCAAGCGCGCGACTGGTTCACCCCCGAGCAGGCGCTCGCCAATGCGCCGCGCACCGCGAACCACCTCTTCATCGTGCCGAAGGTCATCGAATAACCCATGGAACTTCCCGCCCTTTCCATCGCCGAGGTGCAGCAAAAGCTGCGCGCCAAAGAAGTGTCGCCCGCCGAGGTTCTGCGCGCTCTCGATGCGCGCATCGCGCAGGTCGATCCACACATCCACGGCTACCTTTCACGCGACTTCGACGCGGCGATGAAGTGCGCGGAAAGCGCTGACGTTTCACTTCCGCTCGGCGGCGTGCCCATCGCGATCAAGGACGTGATCAACGTGAACGGCGAGCCCTGCACGGCGGCGTCGAAAATCCTCGCAGGTTACCGCGCGAACTATGATGCCACGGTCATCCGCAAGCTGCGGGCGGCGGGCGCGATTCCGTTTGGGCGCTGCAATCTCGATGAGTTTGCGATGGGCAGCTCGACGGAGAATTCCGCCTTCGGCCACACGCGCAATCCGTGGGACACCTCGCGTATTCCCGGCGGGTCCAGCGGCGGCTCGGCGGCAGTGGTCGCGGCGGACGAAGCCTTCGCCGCGCTCGGCTCGGACACCGGCGGCTCGATCCGCCAGCCGGCGGCGCTGTGCGGCATCGTGGGGCTAAAGCCGACGTATGGCCGCGTCTCGCGCTTCGGACTGATAGCCTTCGCATCGTCGCTGGATCAGATCGGCCCGTTCACTAAAACAGTGCGCGACTCCGCACTCGTGCTCAACGCCATCGCCGGCCGCGACCCACAGGATTCCACCAGCCTCGACGAGCCCGTGCCCGACCACACCGCGCTCCTCGGGCGCGATCTGAAAGGCGTCCGCCTCGGCATGCCGCGCGAGTATTTCATCGACGGCATCGACCCGCAGGTGGATGCCGCAGTGCGCGCCGCCGTCCGGCAATACGAGTCGCTCGGCGCAGAAATCGTCGAGGTTTCGCTGCCCAATACCGAGCACGCGGTCGGCGTTTATTACATCATCGCCACGGCGGAGGCGTCGGCGAATCTGGCGCGCTTCGACGGCGTGCGCTACGGCCACCGCGCCGCCGACGCCACCGGCCTGCTCGACCACTACGGACGCACCCGCGCGGAGGGCTTCGGCCCCGAGGTGAAGCGCCGCATCATCCTCGGCACCTACGTGCTGAGCAGCGGCTACTACGACGCCTTTTACCTCCGCGCGCAGAAAGTTCGCACGCTCATCCGGCGCGATTTTTCGGCGGCGTTTGCCAAGGTGGACGCGCTCATCTGCCCTACCTCGCCCGAGGTCGCCTTCAAGGCCGGCGACCGCAGCGACGACCCGCTGAAAATGTATCTCGCCGACATTTTCACCATCGCCACGAATCTCGCCGGCATCCCCGGAATCTCGATTCCATGCGGCTTCGCGGACACCGACGGAAAAAAACTCCCCATCGGTCTGCAACTCCTCGGCAAGCCCTTCCAAGAATCCCAACTCCTGCAAGTCGCCCACGCCTACGAGCAGGCGACCGCCTGGCACAAAGCCCGCCCGGCGCTCGGCTAAGCCGCCTTGCCGGCCTTGCCCGTCTTGGCCCCCGGCTTGGTGTGGCCGAGGATGCGGAGCGTCTGGTTGAGCTGCGCCACTTGCAGCGGCTTTTTCAAAACGGTGACGGGGCCGTGCTTGAGGATGTTGTCGAGCATCTGGCTGTCGGGGTAGCCGGTGATGATGACGATGGGCATCTCGGGGTGGAGCTTCTTGGCGTGCTTGTAGATTTCGTCGCCGGTGGTGTCGGGCAGTTGCAGGTCGAGAAAGCAGAAGTCGAATTTCTGTTTCGCCAGCGCGGCGAGCGCCTCCTTGCCGGTGCCGACGACCAGCCGGCTGAAGCCCGCTTTTTTCAAGAACAGCTTGAACATGGTCTGGAGCGCCTCGTCGTCATCCACCACCAGCACGGTGGGCTGGCCGCCCGGCTCCTCGGCGTGGAGCACGTCGCGGTCGAGCATGTCGCGCTTCACGCGCCAGCGCCCGCCGATCTGAATGGCAGGAAGCTGCCCGCGCTGAACGAGGTAATAGACCGTGGGCAGAGGGATGCGCATATACTCTGCGGTCTCTTTGACGGTCATTAAGTTGTGCGTTGATTGCTCCATGGGGTTTGCAGGAATTTTCGTAATTACCACGTTTTTGGCGGGTAGCGGGGAAAACTGTCCGTTCCGCGGAAAGGTGTCAACGCCCGAGCCATGAAAACTGTGGGCGGCACGGATTTTCCGGGCTCCCGCTAAAACCCCTCCGCCCACGCCGGACGTTCGGCGGCAAAGGTCACGGGCTGCTGCGTGAGCGGGTGGGTGAAAGTGAGGCGCGCTGCTTGCAGGCACAGCGGCGGCAGCGTCTGCCGGTCGCCGAGGACGCGCTCCGGGAGATGCGCGGGATCGCCGAACACCGGCAGGCCGACCTGCCGGAGATGGACGCGGATTTGATCCGGGTGGTCGGTGCGCGGATGCACTGCGAGCAGCGCCGTGCCGTCGGGGAAACGCTGGAGCGTGCGGCCTTCGGTGCGCGCGGGCAGGTCGCTGATCGGCGTATCGCAGACGAAGCGGTCGGACGCCGGATGCCCTTGCACGCGGGCGAGGCTGAGCATTTCCACCTCGCCGCGCGCGAACTGCGGCTGGAGCAGTCCCGCGAAATGCCGCGTGCGCGCAAAGACGACGACGCCGCTCGTGTCGGCCTCCAGACGGTGCGCGGGACGCGGGCTTTCCGGCGCATACAGCGTGCTGAGAAAGTGGCGCAGCGTGTGGCGCTGATAGCGCCCGCCGGGGTGCATGGGCAGGGGCGCGGGTTTGTGGACGACGATGACGGCCTCGTCCTCGTGCAAGATGCGGATGTCGGCATTCACCTCCGGCTCCACGGCGCCGGGCAGCAGGCGGAGGTAGCGCTCACCCGCGCGCACGGCGGTGTCAGCGCTGGCGGCCCAGCCGAGTTCGTGGAGCAGGCGTCCGCTGGCGCAAAGGGCCAGCCATTCCGCGCGCGCGGTGTGGGGGAAGATGCGCGCCAGGGCGTCGGGCAGCAGGAGGCCGTCGCAGGCCGCGGGGATTTTGAGCGGGCGGCGGGTGTCATACGGCTGGCTGCCGGGCAGCGGGGTGGTCAGGCGGCGGAGCGCGGCGTGGCGGGTGGCGAGATTTTGCGCCGCCTGCTCGGCGGGGATGGCATGGCAAAAAAGACACGCGTGCGGCGGGCGAAAACGCGGGTCGCGCTGCTCGGCCAGGGTCAGCGGCGTCTGGCAGTGGAAGCACTGCGCCGTGCCCGTTTCGCGCAGCGCGGGATCCACGCCCACGCGCTGATCGAAGACGAAACACTCGCCGTCGAAATGCGCGCCGCCACACTCCTCGAAGTAGCGCAGGATGCCGCCGTCGAGCTGGAAGATTTGGCGAAAGCCCGCGCGCTCCATAAACGGCCCCGCCTTTTCGCAGCGGATGCCGCCGGTGCAAAACATCACCACCGGCTGCTCCTTCAGCTCCGCCGGGAGCTGCGCCACCGCTGCGGGAAACTCGCGGAACTGCCCGATGCCGATGGGCCGCGCGCCGCGGAAAGTGCCGAGCTGCACCTCGTAGTCATTGCGCGTGTCGAGCAGCGTGACCGGGCGGCCTTCGTCGAGCCACTGCCGGAGCGTGGCCGCCGCGATCTTCGGCGAGGGGCGCGCCGCCGGGTCGATGCCCTCGACGCCAAACGCGATGATCTCCTTTTTGATCTTCACCAGCATCCGCTGAAACGGCTGCGCCGCGCTCTCGCTGAACTTCGGCTCCAGCCCCACCAGCCCCGGCACGCCGTGCAGCTCCGCGAGCAACCCGTCAATTTCCGCGCGCCCGCCGGCGACAAAAAGATTCACGCCCTCGGGGCTGAGCAGAATCGTGCCGCGCAAGTCTGCCGCCGCGCAGCGCGCCAGCAGCCGGGTGCGCAACGCCTTCAGCCCGGTGAGCGGGGCAAAGCGGTAGGCGGAGAGATTGGTGACGGCGGGCATCGGGGACGGCGGATGAAAATGGCAAACGGAAGCCGCGACGATACATGGTTTTGCCGGATGCTCGAATCCGTGCGCGGGGCGTTTTTTCCAAAAACCAAGCACGGCGCGACGGGGCTTGACCGAAGGCGGGCCGCGCCCTTGGCTGCGCGCGCATCGGCAGGATCCCAGCCTTGCACAGCCCCCACGGCTTCACTCTTCACCTGCCATCGTTATCCCATGCCCGCCCAGCCGTCCTTCGATCTCGCGCCACTCGAATCGTGGGCGGATGCCGCCGCGATTTTCAGGCACGGAAAATCCCTGCTGGATGAATGCGTGGACGAAGCCTTGCACGCGCTGGAGCCGCACGGCCCGGCGCTGTGGGGTGGCGCACGACATCGTGGCGTTTCCTTTTCCCGCGCCGCAGCCGGCCAAGCCCACGCCACCCGCGCCGCCGACGCACGAGGAACTGCTCGAACGCGGCACGGTCTAGCTGCCCGAGCACGGGCTGGGGCTGGCGATTTACGAGGGCAAAGTGGGCGGCGTGGCGTGGCGCGGGGCACAGGATTTTCCGACACAATTCGCCGGGCCGGTGACGGCGGCGCAGCGGGAGCTTTCGCGGCGGCCCGATCTCGAAGAATACCTGCGCGAAAAGCGCATCGTGCAAAGCCGCGTGGAGCGAAAGCGCAAGCCGCTGGACTACGTGCGCGGGGCGCTGACGGTGGCCGCCGTCGTGGCGGTGGCGATGATTGCGCGACGCGGTTTTCACGACACGCAAATGTGGGCGCAGGCGCCGGGGCTGCCGGGCAAGCTGCTGGCGTTTGAGCACGGACCGAAGAAACAATTTCGCGAATATCTGCCGCCGCCGCTGCCGCGCCTGATCCCGGCGGGGCGGCCCGTGGAGACGGATTTGTTTCGCGTGGAATTCCACGACCCGGCGGGCGTGCGGCGCGAGGCGGTGCTGGAGCCGTCGGAGTTTTATGTGCCGCCGCGCGCAGTCGGCGACGAGGTGCAGGTGATCTACGCGGCGGGCGAACCGCCGCGCGTGCATGGCCCGTCGCGGGCGCGCGATGCGGCGTTCATCGACTACGTGCCGTGGGCGATTTGCGTGGGTGTGCTGTGGCTCGCGGGGCAGATTTTCCTCGGTCTGCTGCCGCTGCTGCGCAAGCTCGTGCCGCAGGCCACGGTCAGCGACGCGGATCGGCCCGAGCTGCGCTAAAAAATCTGCCGCGCGGCAAGCTACGCCGGTCGGACGATGGCGGTGATGGCGGGCTGCTGGAAGTAGCGGCGGGCGGCGCTGGCGACCTGCTCGACGGTGAGCGCCTCGAGTTCGCGGCGCTGGGTGAGGTGGTAGCTGTGGCCGAGGCCGTAGAGTTCGTTGAGCGCCGCCTGGTAGGCGAACGCGCCGTTGCTCTGGTGCCGGATTTCCATCTGACCGATGCTTTTTTCCCGCGCGCGGGCGACCTCCTCGGCGGTAAGCCCGTCGCGGGCGAGCTTGGCGATTTCCTCGTGGAGCGCGGCTTTTACGTCGGCGATTTTTTCCGGTGCGGTGCCGAGGTAGAAGGTGAACATGCCGCGCGCGAGGCCGGCCATGTGGCTGCTGCCGACGAAGTAGGCGAGGCCCATCTCCTCCCGGATGCGGAGGAAAAGGCGGGAGCCGAGGTCGCTGCACGCTTCGTCGAGCAGGTCGAGGGCGGCGGAGTCGGGGCTGAAGATGTCGATGCCGGGAAACCCGACCATGAGGACGGCCTGCTCCTTTTCCTCGATCCGCTCGACCTCGCGCGAGACGGCGAGCGCGGGCGGTTCGGGCACGGCGGTGAAGGCGGGTGCGCCGGCCGGCAAAGTGGCGAGCGCGTCCTCGGCGAGGGCGCGCACTTCCTCGGCGTTCACGTCGCCGAAGATGGCGAGCACGCCGTTGCGCGCGACGAGGTGGCGGTCGCGGAAGGCGAGCAGGTCGTCGCGCGTGAGGCGGGCGACGCTCGCAGGCGTGCCCGCGCCGCGCAGGCCGTAGGGGTGCGCGCCGAAAAGATTTTCGCGCAGAAGATTGCGCGCGAGGACGGTCATCTCCTCCTCCTCCGCCTTGATCGCGGCGAGTTGGGCGTCCTTTTCGCGGGCGACGGCTTTTTCCGGAAGCGTGGCGTGGAGCAGCACGTCGGCGAGGAGCGAAAGCCCGGCGCGCAGGTCGGGCTGCATGACGCGGACGGAGACGCTGAGGCTGTTGTTGCCCGCGTCGCTGGCAATGCCGCCGCCGATGTCTTCGATCTCATCGGCGAGTTGCTCGGCGGTGCGGGTATGGGTGCCTTTGAGGAGCACTTTGGCCAGCAGGCGGGTGAGGCCGTTGTCCGCCACGGTCTCGGCGAGGAGGCCGGCTTTGAATGAGGCATTGAGCGAGACGAGCGGCAGGCGCGGGTCCTCGCGGACGAGCAGGCGCAGGCCGTTCGACAGCTCGAACATTTGGATTTCACCTGCGGAACGCGCTGCTGCCGCCGGGTCCGTTTTCGCGACCGAACCCTCGGGGTTGAGCGAGACGACGGTGAGATTGCGATCGGTGACGTAGGTGGTCAGGACGCGGCGCAGATCGTCGGCGGTGACGCGCTGGACGGCGTCGAGGTAGTCGCGGGAAAAGTCGAGGTTGCGGGCGACGAGCCAGTTGGAGCCGAGGTCGGAGGCGCGGCCGCGCATGGTGGTAACGGACTGGAGCTGGTGGCTGAGCGAGGCTTTGCGAGCTTTGGCGAGTTCGCGCTCGGTCACGCCGCCGTCGCGCAGCACGGCGATGAGGCGGAAGATTTCGGCCTCGACGGCGGCGCGCTTGCCGGGATCGAGCACGGCATCCACGCCGAAGAGCCCGCAGTCGCCGGGCGCGTAGCACCATGCCTCGGCGGCATGCACGAGCGCGAGTTCTTCGCGGAGTTTTTTGTAAAAACGGGAGCTGCGTCCGCTGCCGAGCACCATGGCCGCGACATCAAGCGCGGGGATGTCGGCGTGCGCGGCAGAGGGGACGTGCCATGCGAAGTGCAGCCGGGTGAGTTCAGTCGCAAACTCGATATGCGCGTCGCGCCGCCCGAGCTGCACGGGCTCCGCCGGGATGAAAACGGCCGGCAGCGGCTGGCGCGGATGTTTCGTAAAAATTTCTCCAAGCTGCTTGCGCACGGCGGTTTCATCCACATCGCCGACCACGACGAAGAACATGTTGTTCGGGACGTAGCGCGCTTTGTAGTAGGCCATCACGGTGTCGCGACTGAGGGCGTTGAAGACATCGAGATGGCCGATGATCGGGTGCCGGTACGGATGCTCGCGAAAAGCGGTGGCGAAGAGTGTGTGGCTGCTGACGCGGTCGGGATCGTCGTTGCCCATGGCAAATTCGCGGCGGATGACCTCCTGCTCTTTCACGTATTCGTCGGGCGGGAGCGTGGAGTTCATCACCGCATCGGCGAGCAGGTCGATGGCGACGGGAACCCCTTTGGCCGGGATGTCGATCCAGTACACGGTGCGGTCGAAGGAGGTGTAGGCATTGATGTAGCCGCCGGCGTCCTGGATGCGCTGGGCAAACTCGCTCGCGCCGCGGGTGGCGGTGCCTTTGAAAAGCATGTGCTCGAGCATGTGCGACAGGCCCGCGCCGAGCTGCCGGTCCTCGTGGATGCTCCCTGTTTCGATCCACACCTGCACGCTCGCAACCGGCGCGCTGCGATCTTCCTGGACGATGATGCCGAGGCCGTTCGGCAGCGTGGAAGTGCGCGCAGTGACGGCGGGAAACTGGATCGCGACCGGCGGCGACACGGCAGCGGTGTAGGCAAAGGAGTCCATAGTCAGCAGGCGGCGCGGCCCGCAGGCCGCCGGTCGGTCAGAGCAGTTCCTCCGCCGGGGCTGCGGCAGGGATGCGGGTGTGGACGGGCAGCTTCACCGGCAGGAACGGCGCGACGAACGCGTCGTGGAAGGAGTAGCCGCCTTTGAAATCCTCGATCGAATCGGTGTCGGTTTTGCCGAAGATGCCGACGCGGATGAAATTGAAAACCATCTCGCCAAAATCCTGGCCGCGCTGCACGCCCCAGTATTCGAAGACAGTCGGCACCATGGGGCCGAACTGCTTCAGCGCGTACTGGCGGATGCCATCGAGGAGTTGCTGGCCGGTGACGTGCTGGTCAGGCTCCTTGGCCTTCTTGCGGAGCTTGATGGTGTGGTCCAGCGCGTCGCGGAGAAAGAGGTAGGCCTCGCGGTCGTAGCGGGTGTCCTGGCGGAGGATGTCTTCGAGCTTTTCACCGAAATCGAGTTTCTGCATAGCGGGGTTTTGCGTCCGGGAGGGACGGTCAAAACGCGGTGGCACCGAGCAGCACTACACCTACAGTGCGCTCGAACCATCGCGAAAATGACTCCGTTTCCCAAACTGCGCCGCGAAGCTAAACACGATGCCCCGCACCGTCAACTGGCCGTGCTCGCGCTCGTGCTGACGGGTGCATGGGCCTTTGCGGAAGCGCCGGCGGGGCCGACGCCACAGGAGGAATTGCGGGCGGCGAAGCTCCTGGAGACGGCGCTTTTCGCGCGCCAGTCGGGCGCGGAGGAATGGCGGAAGCTGGACAAAATCTACGCCGGGCTCGGCGCGAAATATCCGCGCGATGCGACGGTGCGAAACGGGCGTGCGGAGTTTTTGTGGAGCGTCGGCGAGCAGGAACGCGCGGTCACCGTGTGGGAGGCGGCGGCGGCGATCGAACCGAAGAACGCGGTCGTACTCAATCATCTCGGCGGGAGTTGGCTGGCAGCGGGCGACGTGAAAAAGGCGGCGGGGTTTTATGCGCGCGCGGTCGAGAGTGCGCCGGAGAATGCGGCCTACCGTTTCACCTGCGCGAACGTCACTTTCCTTTTCCGCCACGAACTGCTCAACCCCGCGCAGCCCGATGAAGCCGCCGTGCTCGACGTGGCGCTTGACCATTTCGCCGCCGCCAGCCGGCTCGCGCCGGTGAATCCCGATTACGCCCGCGCCTACGCCGAGACATTTTACAGCCTCCCGAAGCCGGACTGGAAGGTAGCCCTCGCGGCATGGGAGCATTTTGCCGAAATCAGCCCGCAGCAGGACTTCGCGCAGGCAAATCTGGCCCGCGTCCATCTGAAGCTCGGTCAAAAGGACGCCGCCAGAGCATGTCTGGCAAAAATCCAAGGCGCTGATTTTCAGCCGCTTAAAGAGAAACTCGGCCGCCGGATTGAAACCGAGTGACCCGGCTCCCCCACCCTCTCCAAATTGGCCGCTTTTTCCCGAAAACCCGGCATTGACGACCGGCGCGAGCCCCCCTAGCCTTGCATTCCGCCAACCCAAAACCTTTCAAGTTCAACCAATCAGCCAAGGAAAAACCACCATGCCAGAAGTCATCGTTCGCAAAGGAGAGCCGATCGACCGCGCTCTTAAACGCCTCAAGAGCAAACTCGACACCGAAGGAATCATGGACGAAATCCGCCGTCTGCGTGCTTTCGAGACGCCCACGCAGCGCACCAAGCGCAAGGCCAAGGCCAATGCCAAGCGCGCGAAAGCTAAGTTCCGCTTCAGTCCGACCTAGCCTCCGACGGACAAAATTTTCCGAGACAGCCAGCCCGCGAGGGCTGGTTGTTTTGCTTTGCCGCGAAAGCCCGCTGCTACTCGCCGCACTCGCAGATGACGCGAAAGCCCACGTCGTTCGAGGAGTAGTCGGGCAGATTGAAATTGCGCGCGCTGGTGCGGAGGTTGCCGGGCCGCGACTTCCAACTGCCCCCGCGATAGATGCGCTTCATCCCGCCCGGCATGCTGCGCGGGTTCGTGCGCTCCTTGCCCTTGTAGGCCTCGAAATAATCCGCGCACCACTCGAAGACATTCCCCGCGAGCTCCTCGATGCCAAACGGGCTTGCGCCGCGCGGGAAGCTCCCCACGGGTGAGGTTTCAGCAAAGCCGTCGTCGAGCACGGTGTCGCGCCAGGCGAAGGTGGTGCGCTTGTCCGCAAAGTTCGCGTAATGGCCGGCGTCCAGGCGTTCGCCCCACGGGAAGGTGAGATTGCCGCTGCCGCGCGCCGCGTACTCCCACTCGGCCTCGGTCGGGAGGCGATATTTTTTCCCCTCTTTGCCCGCGAGCCACTGGCAAAATTTTTCCGCCTCGCGGCTGTTCACATAGACGACCGGATGGTGGTCATCGGCCCACGGCGCGCGCTTGCCGCGGTGGCTCGGATCGAACTGCTCATACTGGGCGTTCGTGACCGGATGCCGCGCCATGTGAAAACAGCTCAGCGAAATCGGCGTCACCGGCTTTTCATGCTCCGCGGCGTCAGGGGCAATGCTGCCCATCAGGAACTGGCCCGTGGGCACGAGCAGCATTTCCATCGCGACGGTATTGGAGAATTTCGGAAAATTCTGCCGTTCTTGAGCGAGGACGAGCGGGGCAACATTGACGCCCGGCGGCTTGCGCGCGACCGGCACAGGGGCAGGCGGCTCCGGCTTTTTCGGGGCGGCAGGCACCGGTCTGGCGGCCGTCGCCACGGGCACCGGCGCGGGCCTGAGTGACGCGGGGGCGGCCGTTGGCAGCCCGCTGGCTTCTTCGAGATATTCGTCGATCAAGTCCTCGGCTTGGCCGCCGGTGAGGCCGAGGCTTTCGCCCATGTTGCACAGCGCATCGCGCTGGTCGTCGGTCATCTCGTCGCCATCGAGGTTCAGTTTGGAAAGCCGCAGCATCCGCCGGAAGTCGTCGGCCGGACTTCGCTCTTCCCCGGCCCTCACCGCCGTTGGCGCGGCCGCGGCCGGGGCCGGACCAGCCACGGGCAGAGCCGTCTCCACGCGCACCGCGCCGAGGCGCCCCAGTTCGCCGGCGATCACCGCCTGCATTTCATCACGCGAAAGCCCGAGGCCGCGTCCGCGCTCGTAAAGCCGCTGCTCCTCCTCCTCGCGCAGCGTGTTGTCGCCGAGCGCAAAGGCCAGTAGCTTTTTGAATTCGCCGAGCGCCGCGGCGACGATTTTCAAATGCAGGGCCCGGTCGAAAACCGCGCGTGCTTCGGCATCCAGCAACTGCGTCCGGGCCTCGGCGAGAAAGACCGGCGCTTCGTCGAGCCCGCCGCGCAGCATCTGCGAGATCGGGTTGCTCGGCTGGTTTTTCAGCGGCAGCTTTTTCTGCCACCAGACGAGGAGCTGGCGGCAGTTCGTCTCGATCTGCTCCGGCCCTGGATTCGCCTCGTACGACAGGCACAGCCGCGCGTAGAGGTCCTCGGAATTGTAGTTTTTCCAGCCGTCCCAGCGGAGGGGGTTGTCTGGTAGCGGATTGGGCAGGGGCACAAGCTAAAAGACGGCGCGCTTCCCGGAGCTAAACCACGTTGATCTGCAGCAGATCTGCCGTCGCCATTTCGATCTCGCCTTCCGACAGTCCGGTGTTGCGCGCGATCTGCACGCGGTTCTGGCGGCCATAGGCATCGACGATGACTTCGAGCACTTGGTTCTCGTTGTAAGTGTAGGTCAGCTCGATGGGCGAGCCCTTCGGCAAAAAAGGCGGCAGTTCGATGTCGCAGATGCCCAGCGGCGTGCATTCCGCCGGCACCGTGCTCTCGCCCTCGACTACGCGCACGATGGCGTTCTTCATGTTGGCCTTGGCCGTGCCAAACGAGTTCTTCGTCTCCACGGGCACTGGTGTCATTTTGCGGATCATGGGAAAGACATATTCCTCGACCTTGCTGTCGTCCCACAGCACCACGCCGAGCGTGTGGGTGGTGATGTTCGTTACTTTGATCAGCGAGCCGTCGTCGCCGGAAAACTGGTCGCGCACCTCCTGCGGCAGCACGCGCTCACCGCGGCTGTCCTCCTCGCCGAGCATGGACAGCACACCCTGCACCGCCGCCCCGATGGCCACCGCCTCGTCCGGGCTCACGTCATCGGCGATGGGCACATTCGAGATGCCGCTGACCATCTCCCGCACCGAAGGCATGCGCGTCATGCCGCCGGTCAGCAGGATGCGGTCGATCTTGTCCCAGCCGAGCCCGGCCTCCAGCATCACGATTTCGCAGATCGTCTTGCACTTCTCCAAGAGGTGCCGGCAGCGGTGCTCAAAGTCCTCGCGCGTCAGGTCGAGCTTTACGCTTTTCCCCGCGTAACTGTGGACGATGGTCGTTCGCATCCGGCTGGAAAGCTGGATCTTCGCGGTGAGCGCGCGGCTGTAAAGATCCTGGTAGCTTTGCAAATCGAGCAGCGGGTTTTCGCCGTGGATCTTGTCAAATTCCTCGGCCACCCAGTTCACGATGATGTCATCCCAGTCCTTGCCGCCGAGGCGGTGGTCGCCGTTGCTCGCCACCATGCGGATGTGGTTGGTCTCGATCTTCATGATCGTCACGTCAAAGGTTCCGCCGCCGAGATCGAAGACAAACACCGACTGGTTCGAGTCCAGCTTGTCCAGCCCGTAGGCCAGCGCCGCCGCGGTTGGCTCATTGATGACCTGCAGCACGTTCAGTCCGGCGAGCTGGCCCGCGTGTAGCGTGGCCGTGCGCTCCGCGTCATTGAAATACGCGGGCACCGTGATCACCGCGTCCGTCACCGTTTCGCCGAGATATTTCTCGGCGTCGTTTTTCAGCTTCTTCACGACCAGGGCCGAGAGTTCCTCCGCCGAATAAATCTTGCCGCTGAACTCACGGTGAAACTGCGCCTTGCTCTTGCCCATCTCACGCTTCACGAAATCCACGATCTTCTCCGGCTCGGCCACCGCGTTCTGTTTCGCCAGCGTGCCAACGATGGCATTCGTACCGTCGAAAAGAATCACCGACGGCGTGATTCGCTCACTCTCGGCATTGGGGATGATCTGCGGCTTGCCGTAGGCGTCGATGTGCGCCACGGCGCAGAAAGTCGTGCCTAGGTCGATGCCAACGGCTTTGCGTGCGGATCGGGTGAGTTCGGGGACGCTCATGAGTGGTGGAAAAAAGCTAGGGCTCGGTCTTTCGCAAGTAACATGCCGCGGCACCTTGCGGCCTCATTTTTGCGAGGAAGCCGGCGCTGACGCAACGAGGAATGCTTCCCGCCATTTTTTCATCACCACCTCCTCCGGCCGGAAGACCCGCCCCTTCCACATGAAACCCCGCTTCAACGTTCGCACGATGTCCCCGTCCGCCTCCGCATCCTCCGCGATCTCCACCGCCAGCGCCCGCTGCGTGATCATGTCGAGCTTCCCCGCGCCCACCGGCAGCAGCGTGACTTCCAGCCGCGCCAGCACCTCGATGAGAAACTCGCAGTTGTGCTCGATATTCATGTCCATGGTTTTCAGCCGCTCGAGCAGCGCCACGCCAGGAGTCTTGGCGGCCTCCGCCACCGTCGCCTGCATCTGCCCGTGGATCGCCGTGAGGTCGTCGTAGAGCGAAATCAGATCGCGAATAATCGGCTTGTGGACCGACTCCAGAAGGAAGCCGTCCTTGTAGCCCTTCAACTCCTCATGCAGCGCGGCAAACATGCGCTGGCTCACCCCGCTTTTCTGCTCCAGCAGGCCGCGCAAATCGTCGGCCAGTTCCGGGAGCGATTTCTGCGCTTCGCTCAGCGCCACGGCCTTCTCATCGAGCTTCTCGCCGATTTTTTGCAGCAGCATTTTGTTTTCCCCCGCCGCCCGCGTCGCGGCCTCCAGCCCCTGCATCAGGGGCCGCAGCATTTGCGGCAGGCTGGCGTAGGCGCGCCGCGCCTGCTCGTCTTGGGGCCGATCCGCGCCCTTGTCCCTGGCCTCGTCGGCCCGGCGCGCCAGCGTGCGGCTTTCGAGGTTCTGCTCCGCTTCTTGAAACAACCCGCGCAATTGCGAGTCGAAATCCAAGTCCTGAATCTGGTCGTGGTTGGGCATGCTCCCGCTGATTTAGCGGAAATCACGCCAGCCCCGCCGAAATTTCTGCAAGATCTCCGCCCTACGCTCGTAAAACTCCCGGATCGCCGCCGTCAGTCCCGGAATGTCGAAGCGCTTGGCCTCCACATCCACCTTCAGCCCGTGCTCCCGCATCGTCGCCGAGGTGATCGGCCCGATGGACGAGTCTGCAAATTCGCCGGCAGCGGCAGCTTCAGCGCCATGAAATTTTCCACCGTCGAGGAACTCGTGAACGTGATCAGGTCCGCCCCTTCCTCCCGAAACCGCGCGATCCCGCCGCTCACATCCTCCGTCTCCGGCACCGTGCGATAAGCCGTCGCCACATCCACAATCGCCCCCAGCTTCGTCAGCTCGACCGGCAAAACATCCCGCGCCTGCTCCGCCCGCGCGATGAGTATGCGCAGATTCTCCACCGTGCATTCTTTCGTGAACGCTTTCACCACCGCCTCGGCCACAAATTCCTCCGGCTGCAAATCCACATGCAGATGAAACTCCCGCACCCGAGCCGCCGTGGCCGGCCCGATGGCCGCGATTCGCACCCCGCCGATCTCCCGCGCGTCGTTGAAGATTTTGTAAAACATCTCGAAGTACGCGGTCACGCCATTCGGGCTCGTGAAGACCAGCCAGTCATAGCTGTGCGTGTCCTGCACGAGCTGGCCGAACTCGAACAAATCCTTCGGCGGCTCGATGCGGATCGTCGGCAGCTCAAAGACATCCGCCCCCAGCGCGCGCAGCCCGCCCGTCAGCACGCCCGCCTGCTGCCGCGTCCGCGTGACCACGATGCGCTTGCCAAAAAGCGGCCGCGTCTCAAACCAGTTCAGCTTCTCGCGCAGCTTCACCACGTCGCCGAAAACCGCCACCGCCGGCGCTTTGAAACCCGTCTCCGCGACCTTCGCCGCGATGTCGGCGAGCGTGCCGCGCACCGTCTGCTGCCGCCCCGTCGTCCCCCACCGCACCAGCGCCACCGGCATCGCCGCCGCCGCCCCGTGCTCCATCAGCTTCGCCGTGATCGCGCCGATGCGCTCCACGCCCATCAGCATCACCTTCGTCCCCCGCGTCTTAGCGAGCTGCGCGAAATCGAGCGAGCTTTCCGTCTTCGCCGGGTCTTCGTGGCCGGTGAAAATCGTGAGCTGCGCCGTGTGCTCGCGATGCGTCACCGGGATGCCCGCGTACGCCGGAGCCGCCAGCGCCGAAGTCACCCCCGGAATGATTTCAAACCGCAGCCCCGCCTTCGCCAGCGCCTCCGCCTCCTCCCCACCCCGCCCAAATAAAAACGGATCGCCGCCCTTCAGCCGCACCACCATTTTTCCCGCGCGCGTTTTCTCCACCAGCAGCGCGTCGATTTCCTCCTGCTTTAAAGTATGCGCGCCCGCCTTTTTCCCCGCGTAAATGATCTCCGCATCCGCCCCCGCCCAGCGCAAAATCTCCGGGTTGCACAGGTAGTCATAGACGATCACCTCCGCCCGCTCCACCACCTCCTTCACCCGCAGCGTCACCAGCCCCAGATCACCCGGCCCAGCCCCGGCGAGATGGCAGATTCCGTCGGATTTTTTCGCAGCTTTTTTCATAAAAGGGCCACGACCCTAAAGCCGCTCAGCACACCCGCCAAGCGGCCTTTTCTCGGGTGTCATCCAATTCTTCAGCCTCGCCCATAACGACCCGATCTACCTGCGAAGGGATTGCCGACTGGAGTGGTGATGAATGAGATGCTATGGCTCCGAATCCCTATGAAATTCCAGCTTCCTTGGTTCCTCGTTTTTATCTTCTGCCGCTCCATCGCCACAGCCTGTATTTGGTTCGATGCCACAACGCTAGAAGGGAAGTTCATTTCGACAGGCATTGCGGACCCTCCAATGGGAGTTCCGCCATTAGGAGATCAGGAATTGTGGCTAGTCCGCAAAGGTTATATCCGCACCAAGGCCGAGATACTTCAATCAATAGCAAGCATGAGCCCAAAAGACGTGCTCGATTTGTCGAACGAAACGTCCGATTTCCCTGCCGACTGGCCGCCCGAACTCAATGATGCGGTGAAACCGATCTTCATCGGAGCGTTTAGGAAGTCGGCAGACATGCTCGCTGAGCTGAATCTGAAATACCCGAATAACTACTACATCTGCGCCAATTTGGCCGTGACCTCGGAGCTGGCCGGCAATGATGCCGAGGCTCTCCGGTGGGTAGAAAAGGCCATGAAAATCAAACCGGACGCCCACCACGGGACTGAATGGATGCCTGCCGCCGTCCTCCGGGGAAAGCTGGCGATGGCGAAGGATCCTGCGTGGCTCGAAACACATACTGTTTCGGGAATCCCTCCAGGCAAGTTGCCCAAGGATTTTTCGCTCATGGAAAGTGGGCGTCGCATTGATTTGGAACAGATTCAGGCTGCCCTATTCGCCCACTCCGTGCCGAGGCTACTGCTGGTGAAAGGATCAGACCGCATTGTAGCAGCCACGCTCACCGAACTTGCGCGAGTGGAAGCTCGCCTAATCTCGGTGGAGGCAGGCATCGCCATGCTGAAGCTCGCCACCGATCACGGTGCAGCAAACACGGGCCCGCTCATGAAAGATTGGGAAAGGTGCGTGGCAGATCGAAAAAAGTGGGGCTGGCTGAGGTTGGACGGCGGACACCACCGCGCGCAGATACTTCTCCTCTTCGTAGCGTCCATAGTGGGATTTACTGCCTACTACCTCCGCGGCCGGCGACGTGCCCGGAAGGCCATAACCCAGCCGACATAAATCTAAAGCCGGGCAAAGAGTTCCGCGGCGACCGCTTCCGGGGTGTCGGCAGAGCCTTCTGATTCGGCGGTCTTCGGGTGTTCGGATTCGAGGCCGAAGAGGATAGCTCGGAGGTGCAGACGGTCACCACACAAAGTCGTCCGCACGCCCACCGGCATCCCGCAATCCCCCGCCAGCAGCCGCTGCAACTCCCGCTCCGCGCGGATCGCCGTGTGCGTTTCCGCATGGTCGATGTTTTGCAAAATGGCCGCGACATCGGCGCGGTCCGCGCGGCTCTGCAAGGCGATGGCCCCCTGCCAGATCGCCGGCAGCAAATGCCCGCCGAGCGACGCGACGCGAAACTGCCACGGCGCAAAATCCAGCGTGCCCGGCGCGAGGTCGTAGCCCAGCCGCTCCAGTCCCGCCTGCGCGAGGATGATCCCCGCCACGCGCTCGCTTTCGCCGAGTTTCCGCATCCGCGTCTGCACGTTGCCGCGCCATTCCTCGATCACGAGGTCGGGCCGCAGCCAGCGCAACTGCCGCGCCCGCCGCACGCTGCTCGTCCCGAGCACTGCGCCCGGCGGCAACTCCTCGAAACTCGCCGCCTCGCGCGCAATCAGCACGTCCGCCGTCGCCGCGCGCGGCAGCACCGCCGTCACCGCCAGGCCCGGCGGATTGTGCCCCGGCAAATCCTTCAGACTATGCACCGCCACATCAATCGTCCCCGCCAGCAGCGCGTCCTCCAGCTCCTTCGTGAACAGTCCTTTTCCCCCGGCCTCATTCGCGCGCAGCAAACTCAAATCAAGCTTCTGATCCCCACGCGTGATGAAAACTTTCTGCTCCACCACCAGCGCGGGAAAGGCCGCACCCAGAGCCGCGCGCGTCAGCTCCACCTGCGCCAGCGCCAGCGCCGAGCCGCGCGTGCCAAGCACGAACCGCGTCACGGTTTCGCCCCCTCCGGCGCTGTCCGCGTGAACTGCTGCGCCCGCTGCGGATCGACCGCCAGCCACGCGCCAAACTCCGCCGCGTGCCGCTCGATCATTTGCTCGCAAAGCGAGAGTTCCTGCCGGCGCACATTCATCGAGTGGTCGGCCATCGCCTGGAGCGAGTCGATGTCGTAAAGGTACACGCCTTCGAGGTCATTCACCGCCGGCTCGATGTCGCGCGGCACCGCGAGGTCGATGCAGAAAAGCGGACGGTCCTTCCGCGTCCGCATGATCGGCGCGAGCTGCGCGGCGGTCAGCACATGATGCGGCGCGGCGGTCGAGCCGATGAGAATGTCCACGTCGTGAAAATGCTGCTGCCACTGGTCGAAATGGATCGCCGCCCCGCTCATCTTTTGCGCCAGCGCGGCGGCGCGGTCGTAGCTGCGGTTCGCCACAAAGATGGACTTCACCCCGCGCGCCTGAAGCGCGCCCGCCGTCAGTTCGCTCGTCTCGCCCGCGCCGAGGATCATCACTTTGCAATGCGCCAGCCGTCCGAAAATCTTCTCCGCCAAATCCACCGCCGCCGACCCCACGCTCACCGCGCCGCGCGTGATGTTCGTGTTCGTCCGCACATCCTTCGCCACGTTGAAGGCGCGCTGAAACAGCTTGTTCAAATGCTTCGCCGTCGCCCCGCCCTCGCTCGCCGCCGCGTAGGCTTTTTTGACCTGCCCGAGGATCTCCGTCTCGCCGAGCACCATCGACTCCAGCCCGCTCACCACGCGAAAAAGATGCCGCACACTCGGCCCCGTCGCGTGCTCGAAAAAAGCCCCGCCCTCCGGCGCGGCGATGCGCACCGTCACAAATTCCCGCACCGCGGCGAGGCCCGCCGCCGCCTGTTCCGCCGCCACATAGAACTCCACGCGATTGCACGTCGAGACGATCACCGCCTCGCTCACGCCCCGCGCACTGCGGAGCTGCGCCGCCGCCGCGCCGATGTCGCCGTCGGGGATCGCGAATTTTTCGCGCAGCTCCACCGGCGCGGTCTGGTGACTGAGCCCGAGGCAGAGAATTTCCACGGCTAGAGCGCCCCCTTTTCCGTGACAAATCGCAGCCCGCCGAGCGTCACCAGCACCACGCAAAACGCCGCCACCGACACCCACGCCACGCGCCGCGGACTGATGCGATGCACCCGCCCTAGCGCCGCAATCACGCCATACAGCACCCACACGCCCACCGACCACGCCGTCAGCGGCGAGTGCGTGAACATGCTCCCCAATTTGAAGCCCGCGCCGAGCCCGACCGTGAGCAGCGCAAAGCCCGCAATGATCAGCCGCGCGTTCGCCACCGCGAGATCGCGGATCGGCGGCAGGTGGTAGAAAATCGAGTGGATGTGATGCGTCTTCAACTGCCTCTCCTGCGTGAGATACATCACCCCCGCCACGCCCGCCAAAGCGAACGAGCCGTACGCCACCACCGAAATCGCCGCGTGCAGTTCCAGCCAGCTATTGGGCGCGAGGCGCAGCTTCGAGGGCACGTCATCGACCAGCAGCAGCGCGCTGATTTGAAAAATGAAAACCAGCGGCGACGTGAACGCCCCGAGCAGCGACAGCCGGTAAGCCGGACCGATCAGCAAATAGAAAAGCACCATCGACCAGCTCAGAAAAACGAGCACCTCAAAGCGGTTCGTCAGCGGACAGCGACCGAGCGCCTGCCCGCGCAGATACAGAAACGCCGTCTGGCCGAGGAAGCCGGTGAGGATCGCAAAAAAGTTCAGCCGCGAAGCCCGGTACACGCGCGCCCCGAGGGCGTGCATGGTGTAGGCAAACCCGAAGAGGAAACAGAAAGTGGAGATGGCCAGCAGCAGACGGTCCATGCGGAAAAGGGCCGGAAAGTATCGGCTCGCCGCGGCTTTGGCAAATGCCGCGCCCGCGCGGCTTTTACCGCCGCCGAAAACGGTAGCCCACCCCGCGCACCGTCTCGATGAGCACCGGGTTTGCGGGGTCGGGTTCGAGGCGTTTGCGGAGCTTGGCGATGTGCGTGTCGAGGGTGCGCGACTCGGGGAAATAATCGAGCCCCCAGCAGCGGCCCAGCAGCGTGTCGCGATCCACCACCTGCCCGGTGCGCGCTCGTGCAGCAGCGCGAGGATGGCGGTCTCTCGGGGCGATAGATCGATGGACACGCCGCCGCGTTCGGCGCGCAGTTCGAGCGGATGCACGGTGAGGTCGCGCATCGTGAAATGCCGCGCGGGCTGGCTGCGCGCCCCGGCCCGGCGCAGTGCGGCGCGGATGCGGGCGAGCAGCTCGTGTTTGCCAAAGGGCTTGCGGATGAAATCGTCCGCGCCGAGCTGGAGGCCCACGACCACGTCGATCTCCTCGCTTTTCGCGGAGAGAAAAAGCACGGGCACCTGCGGGTCGGCGGCGCGCACGCGGCGGCAGACTTCGTAGCCGTCGGTGTGCGGCATCATGATGTCGAGGCAGAGCAGGTCGGGCCGGTGCTTTTCCCAAAGCGCCAGCGCCTCGCGTCCGTCGCGCGCGAGCAGCGTGGTGAAACCCTCCGGCTCCACGCAGGCATGGAGCGCGTCGGGGGTGATGGGGTCGTCGTCGGCGAGGAGGAGTTTCATGCGACGGCGGAAATCGCGGACGCCGGTGGCGCGGGCACGCACAGCTCAAAGGCCGCGCCTTTGGCCGCAGGCCGCAAGTGCAGCGTGCCGCCCAAGCTGGCGGCGAGATCGCGGGCGATGGCGAGGCCGAGGCCGGTGCCGCTCGCGCCTTCATTGACGCGGCTGCCGAGCCGTTCGAACGGACGGAAAATCCGCTCCGCATCGCGCGCGGCGATGCCGAGGGGCCTTCGTCGGCGACGGCGATGGTGATCGCGCCACCCGCCGCCGCCACGCCCGCGAAGGTCGCTCCCGGCTCGCTCGCCAGCCACGCGCGGAACCAGCCATCGAGCGCCGCCGCGACCTCGGCGCGGTCGATGCTGAAGACGAGCACGGTGCTTTCAAAATCCCGCCGCTGCCAGAAAATGAGCGGCTGGCCGGGCCGGTCGATCCAGCCAGTGCGCTCGGTGCGGGTGTCGAGGATGGTGCTTTCGGGCAGGCGCAAAACTGGGCGCGGCAGGCCGGTCGGCGCCTGGTCACGCAGCGCGGGCTCGGGCCATTTCGCTCCGGGCGGCGGCTTCATCGCGAGGACGTGCTGATCCGCCTCGCGGTCGCCCGCCGCGTGCAGCACCGCGAGCTGGCGGACGCCGACGATGCGCGCGCACGCCTCGCGCGAACCCGCCGCATTCCGCAGCTCCACGCGATCCGCGATGCCGCGCAGATGGCTTTCGTAGAGCCGTTCGAGCTCCCGCGTTTGCTCCTCGATGGTGGTCGCAAAATCGCGCAGCGCTTCGCGCTCCCGCGTCACGCGCACCGTCTCCGTGCGCCGCGCCAGCCGCTGAGCACGGACCTGGCGCAGGTCACTTTTTCGCTGCGAAAGTGCGGCTGGCCGATCGGCGCGGCCGCGGCCTCCGGCTGCCAGTCGCGGTAGCCCTCGAACCGCACGGCGTGCGGCACGAGATTGAGGTCGATGGTTTTCTCGTCCTGCCCGAGCACCGGCTGGACTTCGAACGTGTCGCCGACATGGCGCACCTCATACTCCGTCGGGAAAGCGATCTCGCCCGCGCGCTGGGCGAGGCTGAAGCCGGTGGAAAAGCGCACCTCGTCCACCGACTCCGCCACGGCGCGCTGGCCGCTCTTCGTGTTGACCGCGATCAGCCCGGTGAGCTTGGCCTGGCCCGCTTTGGCGAGTTCTTCCAGCCGGTCATAGGGCGCGCGGCCATTGGCCGGGCCGTCGAGCAGTGCGATGAAATCTGCTTCGCTGAGCGACCACGTCTCGACCGTCACCAGCAGATTTTTTGGCAAACTCACCGGCGCCGGCGCGGCGGGCGCGGGGGCCGCTTTCGCCGTGTCCGTACCGCGGACAAACGGATCGCCCGGCGGCGTGGCGGGCGCGGGTTTGGCGGTGGGCTTCGCCCGAACCGCGGCCACGGGCGCGGCGGGTGTGCCCGGCGCAGCTTGCTGCGCAGCGAGGGAGGAGACCGCGCCGCAGACGGCGAGGAACGAGGGGAGGAGGAGTTTGGTCATGGGCGCAGCGTGGCGCAGCGGCCCGCGCATTGCGTCAACGCTGTGCCTGCGGCGGGTAAAAGTTTTGTAAATGCCCGCGGTGAGGACCGGGCGGGAATCCGCCGCGGCTGCTCTTGAAATGCCCCGCCGCACCTGCCACAAACCTCCCTCCATGACGCCGCCCACCCTCGACCTCCAGCCGCTCCGCAACGCCATCCGCGACGTGCCGGATTTCCCCAAGCCCGGCATCCTTTTCAAAGACATCACGCCCATCCTCGCGGACGGCGCGCTGTTCCGGCTGTCCATCGACGCCTTCGTCGAAAGCGCCCGCCCGCTCGGCATCGACAAAGTCGTCGGCATCGACGCCCGCGGCTTTCTTTTCGGCGCCGCCGTGGCCTACGAGCTGGGCGTCGGCTTCGTGCCCGTGCGGAAAAAGGGCAAGCTGCCCTACAAGTGCCAAAGCGCCGCCTACACGCTCGAGTACGGCGAGGCCGTGGTGGAGATGCACATCGACGCCCTGCGCCCCGGCGAGCGCGTGGTGCTCATCGACGACCTCCTCGCCACCGGCGGCACCGCGGCGGCGGCGATCAAGCTCATCCACAAAATGGGCGCGGAACTCGTGCAGGCGCAGTTCCTCATCGAGCTGAGTTTTCTCGAAGGACGGAAAAAGCTGCCGACCACCGCGGTGCAGGCGTTTCTGACTTATTAGCGAGCCGCAGTGCACCGACGCTGCTGCGCGTTGGGTCTTGGAAAATGCTGCGTGACGAATCGGCGGAAATCTGCCAAGCCGTTCCGCGTCAGACATCTCTGGCGACCCGAATAGGCGGGTCTCGGTCCCTCGCTGCGTCGCTCTCCCCCATTCCCCCGATGAAAACCACCGCCGTACTCCGCATTCTCATCGGCAGCATTGCGCTGCTGCTCGCCGCTCCCGCGCTCCACACCACCATCGAAACCGAGGTCGCGCGTTACCGAGGCTTCACCTTCGATCTTTTCAACGCCGCGGAAATCGCCGGCCGTTTCGATGAAGTGAATCTTTTCGATGCCGCCGAAGTCTTGGGCAGCTTCGACGCGGTGAATCTCCCCGAACTCACCGGCGATCTCCAATGAGATAAGACGCACTTGCAAAGCACCGGCCAGCTTCACGTGGTGCCGGAGCCGGGGATCAGCGGGCTGCTTGCCAGCGCACTCGCGCTGCTCGGCTGGCGGCGCAACCGAAGTGCGCGGCGCGGGCAGGTTTACCGGCACGGGCACGATGGATTTTGAAAAGTGGTTTCGCCGGGCGATTCGCCGGCGGCGGAGAGCTTTTTCGAGGGCGACTTGGGCATGGTCGCGCGGTCATGCTACTTTCCCGCCTCTACCGACCAACACTATGAACACGCCCCGCATTCTCGCCCTCAGCATCGCCTCGCTGCTGCTCACCCGGCTTTCCGCCACTGCCGTGACCTTCTTCTGGGACGGCGGCAGCGCGGTGGATAGCAACATCGGAACCCCCGATAATTGGAACCCCAACGCCGCCCCCGCGAGCAATCTCGCCACCACCGATCTCGTTTTCGACGGCACGCTGCGGCTCAATCCGAACTTCCTCGCGGGATTCAGCGCCAATGGCCTCATCTTCAACAACAACGCCGCTGCCAACCCCTTTGTCTTCGGCGGCGCGGGGCTGACTGTCGGCGCGACCGGGATCGTGAATAACGATGCGAATACCCAGACGTTTGGGAACACGGTCAGCCTTGGCACGGCAAGCACCACCTTCAACGCGGCGAGCGGCGCGCTGATTTTCAATGGCGCGCTGGGTCTGGGAAACTCCACCCTGAATGTGAACGGCGCAGCCACCACCACGCTGGGGACAGTGAATGGGACGGGCACGATCAATAAGAGCGGCGGAGGGACGCTAAGCCTGCAGCCGGTGACGACGCATGTTTTTGACCTCGTGCAAAGCGCGGGCTCCGTGCAGACGCTGGCTGGCGGAACGACGCAGTTTAACGCTGGCAGCGTGGTCCAGATCAACGGCGGCACATTTTCCTCGCTCGGCAATTTGACGCTGGATGGCGGGGTTTTGACGCGGGCGGCCGCTGGCTTCTTCACCTTGGCGAGCGGCGCGGCCTTGGCGGCGCAAAATAGCGCGGTGCTCACGTTCAACGGCGCGCAGAATTTCAACGGCGGGCAGGCGCTCACGGTCGGGTCTGGCAGCCAGTTGGCCAGCACCAGTTACCTCGATCTCGGCAATGCAGGCACCGGCAACACCTCCCTGCAGGTCACCGGTACCGGCTCGCTCGTGCAGACCGCGCAGATCAATGACTGGGGCCGGGACGGCGGAACGGCGTCCGTCATGATCTTAAATCTCGCCACGAGCGCTTTTAATGGCGGCCTGCGGCTCGCCGAGAGTGGCGCGACGGGTTCGGGGACTTTGGATATCGGCAGCGGCGCCACGGTGACGACTTCCTCCCTCCGCATTGGCGCCTCGACGGCCGGAGCGCTAGGGACGGTTAATATCTTCAACGCTGGCTCGAAACTTACGGTCACAGGCGTGGGTGCGACGACGATCGGGGCCGCCACGGGCGCGGCCCAGTCGCTTTCCTTTTTCAGCAGCGGCAGCTTTGAAAGCGGCACCGGCGCGCTGACTATCGGCGCGACCGGCACGCTGAACGCGAATGGCAACTTCCTCGCCAACGGCGACATAGTTGTGAACGGCGTTTTCAACCGCACCGGGCTCGCATTTGCGCTTACGCCCGGGAAGAACCTCACGGTGCAAGGCGGGGGCGATGCAAACCTCTTCAACCTGACTGTGCCGGCCAGTTCGACGGCGACCTTCACCGGCGCGGGCTCGACTTATACCGGCGGCACGATCACGACCGCGGCTGCCAATTCCGCGCTGAGTGTGAGCGCGGGCGCGGTGTTGAACGTCAACTCGGGGACGGCGTTGTCGGCGACGAATGGCTCTATGTTCTTCGACGGGGCCGGCACCCAATTCATCGGGAGCAACGCGTTCGTCTCGGCGGTCGGCGGCGTGATCAACGGGGCGGCGGGCACTGCGACCGTCACCTTTCGCAACAACGCTGCCGGCACCTTCGGGACCTTCATTGACGTGGCCGCCTTCGGCAGTCCCGGGTCCAGCGGCACTTTTAACGTGCTCACCGGCGCGGACCTCTCGGTCCAGGGCTTCTCCATCGGGAGCGGCGCCGATCACACCGGCGTCGTCACGGTGGATGGGGTAGGCTCGACCGTCACGCAAACCGGCAACTCGCAGATGCAGATCGGCCGTTTTGACACCGGCTCTGGCACGCTGAACGTGAGCAACGGTGCGAGCTTCACGACCAGCGCCGCGGCGTTCACCTTCGTCAATGCCACCGGCGCGCTCTCGCTCACCGGCGCCGGCAGCACCTTCACCGCAAATGGCTCCATGACCGTGCGGGGCCAAGTGGTTACCGGCGTGGGAACAAACTTCACGCTCGCCGCGGCCCTGTCCGTGGCCGATGGCGGCGATGTCACGTTTGGAAAGCGGCCGAATTTTTCCGATGGCGCGACCATCACGGTGAGCGGTGCAGGCTCCACGCTCGGGACCGCAGCGGGCAGCGGCGCTGAACTAGCCCTCGTCAATAACCGCCTTGATGTGACCGCTGGCGGCATAGTGCAGTCCGCACGGGAAGTGGACATCGTGGGAACTTCGCAGGTGGTCGTGGACGGCCTGGGGTCCCAGCTCAACGCCGCGCCGTCTTCCCTGAGCATCTGGGGCGGGAGCGCCGTAGCGGATTTCACCGTCATCACCTTTCGCAATGGGGCCGTGGGCACGTTCGGCGAGGTCGAGATCGACCAATCCTTTACACCGGAGAAGGCGCGCATCGCCGTGGAAAGCGGCGCGGATCTCACGCTCGCTGGATTGAGGCAAGACTCCTTCGGGGTTGCGACTGCCGAGTTCGCCGTGAGCGGCATGGGCTCCACGCTCACGGTCACGACTAGCGGCATCACGCTCGGCGCCGCCACGGCACGCGCAGGGACGCTGAATATCAGCGGGGGCGCCGTGGTCACGCTGGCCGCCACCGGCACGAACCGGCTCGTGCTCAACCCGACGGGCACGGTGAATCTCGCGGGCGGCACGCTCGCCCTGGGTGAACCCATCACGCGCCTCGGCGGCGTCATGAATTTCACCGCCGGTGCGCTTTTCCTCGCGGAAGACCTCACCGTCGGCTCCGCCGGCCTCGTCGGCCCGAACTTCACGCTCACCGCCGCCAAACAACTGACCACGCCCGGCCTCACGCAGATAGAGCCCTTCAATACGCTGACCCTCGACGGCGGTGCGCTGACCACTGGCACGCTCGCGAACAGCGGGACTCTCGATTTCAAAAAAGGCATGCTGACCGTGACCGGCGCTGGTGGCTTCAATATCGGCACCGGCGCGCTCGGCGCGAATGTGACGCTCGGCACCGGCGCGAATTTGCAGGTCACGAACACCGCGACTATCGCAAGCGGCGCGACGCTGACGGTCAACGGCGGCACCTTCACCACCGGCCCGCTGGCAAACTCCGGCACGATCCGCGCGATGCTCGGCACCGCGTCCGTAACCAGCGGGACGAACAATAGCGGCGGCCGAATTTTCATCGGCGACACCTTCGCTGTCTCCGGCGCGTTCACCAATGCGAGCGCCGCGCGGATCACGCTCCAGGACGGCACGGGCGTGCTCTCCGGCGCAGGCACGTTGAACAACTCGGGCCTCGTCACTGGCGACGGCACGATCGCGAAGCCGCTCACCAACGGCACGACCGGCGAAGTGCGCGGCGAACTCGGGCGCACCCTCACCGTCACCGGCGCGACGATCAACAGCGGCACATTCAATCTGCTCGGCGGCACGCTCGAGTTCACGGGCACGGTGACGAACAGCGCCGCCGGCTTTATATCCGGCCACGGCGCGCTCTTCACCGGCGGGCTGACGAATGCGGGCGTGATCGCCGTCTCCGGCGGGAACATGGACATCCGCGGCGACACCACGCTCACCGCCGGAGCGCGCGTTGCGACCAGCGGCGCGAGCGCCATCACGACGTTCTTCGACGACGTGGTTCACAACGGCCTCGAGATTTTCACCGGCGCGGGCGCGAGCACCGTTTTCTACGGCAGCCAGTCCGGCGCGGGCTCCTTCACCGGCACGGGTACGGTCTATTACATCGGCGATCTGCGGCCGGGAAACTCGCCCGCGTCCGTGCTCTACGAGGGCGATCTCGTCTTCGGCGGCACGAGCACGCTGACTCTGGAAATCGGCGGGCTCACGGCGGGCTCGGGCTACGACAAAGTGAACGTCGGCGGCACGCTCTACGAGGACGGCGTGCTCGACGTGGTGCTCTACGGAGGCTTCCTCCCGGCGGCCGGCGCGAGCTTCGATCTTATCGACGCGGGCGCGGTGGCGGGTGCGTTCGATGCGGTGAATCTCCCCGCGCTCGGCAGCGGGCTGTCGTGGGACACATCGCAACTTTCTGCGAATGGCACGGTCAGCGTCGTGCCGGAACCGACGAGCGCGACCCTGCTGCTGTGCGGCACAGCCTTCCTCGGCCTGCGCCGCCGCCGCTAGAAAAACGCGCCCGCCATGCGCTTCGCTTTCTTGGTCCAGTCTGCGTCCGTCGCGCTGCTCCTCGCCGTCACCGCGCCGCGCGCCGGCGCGGAGGCCACGCTCATCACCTACGGAGGCGATGTGGTGCTGGGAAACTTCACCACGCTGACGATGGAACTCGGCGGCACCGCGCGAGGCACGCAATACGACGCGATCAACGTCGCCGGAAAACTGACCTTCGCCGGCACGCTCGCCGTCCCGCTCATCAACGGCTTCAGCCCCGCGCTCGGCGACAGCTTCAACCTCTTCGACTGGGGCACTAAGGCCGGCACTTTCTCCATGGTAAATGTGCCCGCGCTCGCCACCGGCCTGACTTGGAACCAGAGCAATCTTTACCTCGACGGCACGCTCAGCATCGCGCTCGACCCGGCTATCACCAGCCGCACCTGGGACGGCGGCGGCGCGAATAACAACTGGATCACCAATGCCAACTGGACGCTCGATCTCCAGCCGCTCAACAACGGCACCGCCGACCTCGTCTTCGCGGGAAATGTGCGGCTCGCCCCCAGCGTGGATACCGCGTGGAATGTGCGCTCGATCACTTTCAACAACACCGCGGGCGCGTTCACCATCAACGGCCCGCAGGGTGTGACCGTGGGCACGGGCGGCATCACCAACAGCGACACCGACCCGCAGGCGATCACCGCCGCGCTCACGCTCAGCGCGAACGCCGCATTCACCGCGACCTCCGGCACGTTGAGCGTGGGCAGCGTGGCCCTCGCGGGACGCACGCTGACCATCGCGGGTGCGGCGGCGACCACGCTCGGCAGCACCAGCGGCGCGGGCACCGTGACGAAAAGCGGCGCGGCCCTGCTGATCGTAACCGGCACGCTCGGCAGCGGAGCCGAGACGCTCAACGCGAATGCCGGACAAACGAAAATCCTCGCGAGCCAGACACTCGCCGCGCTAAATATCGCGGACGGTGCGGAAGTCATTTTCGGCGACGGTTTCGCATTCGTGGGCGAGACCAAAGCCGCCGCGGCGGTGCCGGAACCCGCAACGTCTGCGCTCTTGCTGGCCGGTGCGCTTGGCATGCTGAGACGCGGCGCGAAGCGGGCCGCACGCCCGCGTCTGTAGGGGAAGCTGCCAGCTTCCCCTACAGCCGCGCGGTGAGCACGGCACGCATGATTTCGAGGGGCGCGGGGCGGTGGAACCAGTGCTCGAAGGAGAGAGCGCCTTGGTGGAGGAGCATCGAGAGGCCGTTCGCGGAGCGCGCGCCGGCGGCATCGGCGGCGCGCATGTGCGGGGTGCGCGCGGCGGTGTAAATGGTGTCGTAGAGTAAATGGCGCGATGCGAGCAGCGCGCTGGGAATGGGCGACGGATCGTCCGCGCGCATGCCGAGGGCTGAGCAGTTCACGATGAGGTCGGAAAGGTCGAGCGCTTGCGCCACGGTCTCGTCATCCCATGGCCCGATGGCGAGCTGTTCGCGCGGGTAGTCGGCGGCGAGGGCGTCGTAGAGCGGATGGAGTTTCACCACGCTGCGGTTGATGAGCGTGAGCCCGCGCGCGCCGTCGGCGGCACACTGCATCGCCACCGCGCGGCCCGCGCCGCCGCCCGCGCCGAGGAGGAGCACGCGCATGTCGCCCAGCTCCACGCCGAACTGCTCGCGCACCGCGCGGGCGAGTCCGGGGCCGTCGGTGCTGAAGCCGCGCAGCCTGCCGTGATCGCCGAAGACGATGGTGTTCACACCGCCTGCGCGGCGCGCGTTTTCGTCCGCCTCATCCACGGCGGCAAGCGCGGCGGCTTTGTGCGGGATGGTGCAGTTCACGCCGATGAATCCTTTGTCAGACAGCATCCGCAGCGTGTCGGTGAATTCCTCCGGGCGCACATGCAGCCGGCAGTAGCGCGCCGCGATGCCGCATTCCGCGAGCGCGGCGTTGTGCATCTGCGGCGAGGCGGAATGCGCCACCGGATCGCCGAGCACCGCGAGCCGCAGCGGCACGGGCTCGTCCGCGGTCACGGCTTCCCACGCGTGTAAATCCGCAAGCGTGTAAACGTCCTTCATCGCGCAAACTCAGGCTGCGAATTGCGTCCGCGTGCGTTCAATCCGTGCGAAGATGCGATCTTTCCCGAGCACTTCGAGCATGTGGTACAAGCTCGGCCCGACGCTGCGCCCGCTCACCGCGACGCGCGCGGGGTGGATAAACTCCGCGGGCTTCACCCCGAGCGTCGCGGCGAGTTCCTTGAGCTTCGCTTCGAGCGTGGCAGCGTCGAAAGGCTCGACCGCTGCGTAGCACTCCGCGAGCTGCGCGAGGCGGTCGAGCGCGCCGGGTTTGCGGAGGGTTTTCTCCACCGCGGCGGGGTCGTAGGGAAAATCCTCCGTCGCGAAAAAGGCCACGCGCTCCGGCACTTCGCGCAGGTGCGTGACCTTCATCTTTTCCAGCGCGAGCACGGCGTCGAGTTGGTCGTCGGGCAAGACTAAGCCAGCTTTCGCGAGCCACGGGGTGGCGAGTTTGCGATAATGTTCCAGCGGCATCTGCTGGAGGTACTGCGCGTTGAACCAGTCGCATTTCGCGAGATCGAAGTGGGCACCTTTCCGGTTCACGTTCGCCAAATCGAAACGCTCGACGATTTCTTCCCGAGGCATGATCTCGCGGTCGTCTTTCGGCGACCAGCCGAGCAGCGCGAAATAGTTCAGCACCGCTTCCGGCACGTAACCGCCTTCGAGATAACTGGTGATGCTCGCGCCCACGTCGCGTTTGCTCATCTTCGAACCGTCCTTATTCAAAATCAGCGGAATGTGCCCGAAGCGCGGCGGCTCCACGCCGAGCGCCTGGTAGAGCTCGATGTGTTTGGCCGTGTTGGAAAGATGGTCCTCGCCGCGGATGACGTGGGTGATCTGCATGTCGATGTCATCGACCACGTTCACGAAATGGAAGATCCAGCCGCCGTCCGCGCGCCGGATGGTCATGTCGCTTTCCAGTCCGCCGTCGCGGTTCTGCGACTTGCTGCGATCCACCTCGATCCGCCCGCAGACCAGGTCGTCGAAGATCAGCGGCTGCCGCGGCAGCCGGAAACGCAGCGCGCCGTTTTCATCGGTGTAGACTCGGCCCGCGGCGGTGAGTTGGTCGGCGTAACGCTGGTAGACGGCATCCCTTTCACTCTGAAAATAGGGGCCGTGCGGTCCGCCAACATCGGGGCCCTCATCCCAATTCAGCCCGAGCCATTTCAGTCCGTCGTAGATTACCTGCACAGCTTCGGCGGTGTTGCGCTCTTTGTCGGTGTCCTCGATGCGGAGAACGAACTGGCCGCCGAGGTGGCGGGCGTAGAGCCAGTTGAAGAGTGCGGTCCGCGCGCCGCCGACGTGGAGATAGCCGGTGGGTGAAGGGGCGAAGCGGACGCGGACGGGGCTGGGATTCATCGGGTCGCGCAACCTGCCCCAGCCGAGGCGAACCCGTCCAACGAAAACGCCGGGGCGCGTCAGCACCCCGGCGTTTCAAAGTTCGCGAAATGCGAATGGCGATTACATCGCCTGGAGCAGCGTGACCTCGTGGCCCGCGGCATCCGCATAGACGTAAGTGCCGATGGTCGCGCCGCGGCCGCCGATGTCCTTGCGGACAAACTTCACCTTACAGCCGGGGCAGGAGACGCTCTTGTCGTAGCCCTTGGTCACAGGAAACACGGCGTGGCACTTGGGGCAATTGGCGGCGAGGCGCGTGCCGGGAGCGATCGTGGCGGATTTGACCGGGACGTAGAGCATCTGCGGGCCGGGACCGGCGATGGCGGAGGCTGCGGTGAAGAAACCCGCGACGGCGATGAGGCGGACGGCTTTGAGGATCAGGTTGTTTTTCATGATGGTAGGTATTTTTTTCAGACCGCGGCGATACTGCGTCAGTCTGTGTGAAAGCGGCAACGAGAGAGTTGCCGATTTGATTGCGGCGAACGCCACTGGACTGCCCTGAGGTGGGTGCCGCGTGCAGAATCGCCTCGGGAGATTGATTGACACGAGTAGGGTAGACCCTATTTTCGGCCCCTGAGTCGGTCCCACGACGGGCGTCTCACATTACTTACACCCCGCCATTTCGTTCGCATAGTTTAGCCCATCGGTATGTCTCAGAAAATTCTGGTCATCGACGAGAGCCTCTCGGCATCCAAGCTAGCCGAAGGAGTTCTCGCGCAGAACTTCAGCGGGGTTGACGTGCTTCTCGCCCAGCGCGGCGCTGATGCGTTCGATCGTTTTAACGTCGCCCAGCCCGACCTGATCATTCTCGATGAAGCGATGCCGGACATGGACGCGGAGTCCATCTGCTACCGACTGCTGAACGATCCGACGACGGCCAAGGTGCCCGTGGTGCTGTTGGCGACGAATGGCAACGGTGACGCGATCGAAGAGCGCTATCACAATGTCGTGAAGGTGCTGATGAAGCCGGTCGCGCCGCAGCTTCTCCTCGAGGTGGTGCAGACCACTCTCTCGAAGACGAAAGCTTACGGGAACCCGGCGCGGCAGCTTCTTTTTCACGATCCTTCCCGCACCGTCTTCAGCGGTCACACCGCGTTCTTCTCGCTGCGGTCTGCCCTCCAGATGGCGTATGGCGACAAGCTGACCGGCGTCCTGCGGTTTTTCATCAACCGCTTCCCGATCGAACTGTATGTCAACCAAGGCCGCTTCCTTTTCGCCACGACGCGGAACTTCCAGCTCTACTGCCGCGAGTCGCCCGTCATTCTTTAGGCGACGAATCTCGGACTGATCGTCGAAGGCCAGACCACGCAGGCCGCGTCCGGTTGCCCGATCTTCCTCTTTCTCTCCGTGCGCAATGGCTTCCCGCACGACGACGTGGTGCAGATCGTCCGCGACCACGGCATGCGGGTTTTCTCCAGCCTCTGGACGGCGGGCCGCGTGACGTTCGAGTTTGAAGAGTTGCAGCAGTTCCCCGACTACGCGCGGAATTTCCCGGCGGCGAATGAAGACCCCGACAACTGGATCCTCGGCAGCCTGCGCTACGTACGCTTTGAGAACCTCATGGGCACCCAGCGTCCCGATCCGAATGGCAGCCCGGCTTACACCCGCAAGGGCTACGAACTGATCCAGCGGCTGAAGCTGAACGATGTCGAGGCGCGCTTCGCCACGGCGATCAACGGCGCGGAATCGCTCCAGCAGATCGCCAAGAAAATCGGCATCCCGCTCAACGATGCTCTTCTGATCGTCTTCCGTTTCGCTGCGCTGGATATCATCGACTACTGGTCGTCGACCGTGCTCTCACTGCCGCCCGGACCGACTGCGGCGGCAGGCGTCGGTGCGGCTTCGTAAGCGGGAGGCGGGGCAGCGGAAAAAGCTGTCATCCTGAGCGGAGCGTAGCGGAGTCGAAGGACCTCTAACTTCCGTGGGCAGTGGTGGTGCGGAGCGTCTGCGCGAAAAAATTCCGCACTCGATTCCTAGCGACGCGCCTTCGCCGCGGTTAAATCTTCGCAGCCCATCGGCTGCGCTGCTCCCTCCCATGCGACTGCATCTTCCACTGCATCTTCTCTTTCTCGCGACTGCGGCTCTCGCCGCTGAGCCGCCCGATGTGCAAAGGATCTTCGCCGAGCACTGCCTCGAATGCCACGGGCCGGACAAAGCGAAGGGCGGACTAACGCTGACGAGTCGCGAGGCTGTGCTGAAAGAACTCGAGAGCGGCGCGCGCGCTGTCGTTCCCGGTGATCTTAAGCAGAGTGAACTGATCGCGCGCATCCTTTCCACCGACGCGGACGAGCAGATGCCGCCGAAAAAGAAGAAGCCGCTGCAACCGGCGGAAGTCGCGGCGTTGAAGAAATGGGTGGTCAGCGGAGCAGAGTGGAAAATCCACTGGGCCTACGAATCGGTGAAGCGAGTGGAGCCGCCGAAGATCCAGAATCCGAAAGCGCCGGTTCGCAACCCGATCGACGCCTTCATCCTCGCGCGTCTCGCGGCGAAGAGCCTCGGGTCTTCACCGGAAGCCAATCGTTACACGCTGATCCGCCGGCTTTCCTACGACCTGCTCGGCCTGCCGCCGACGCCGGAGGAAGCCGATACTTTTGTCGCCGACCGCGCGTCGGACGCCTACGAAAAGCTCGTCGAGCGCCTGCTCGCCTCGCCGCATTTCGGCGAACGCTGGGGCCGCCACTGGCTCGACCGCGCGCGGTTTGCGGACTCGGATGGTTACGAAAAAGACAACGCCCGCCCCGATGCGTGGCGCTACCGCGATTGGGTGATCGACGCGGTGAATCGCGACATGCCGTTCGATCAATTCACCGTCGAACAACTTGCCGGCGACCTGCTCCCGAATGCCACGCCGGAGCAAAAGCTCGCGACCGCTTTCCACCGCCAGACGCTGACGAATACGGAAGGCGGCGCGGACAAGGAGCAGTTCCGTGTCGAGGCGACGTTCGATCGCACCGAGACCACCGCGGGAGTCTGGCTCGCGCACACGTTCACCTGCGCCCGGTGCCACACTCACAAGTACGACCGCCTGTCTCAGCGCGAGTACTACCAGATGTTTGCCTTCTTCAACGACGCTGAGGACACGACCGCGCCGATCAAAATCTCTGATGCCGCGGTGCGCGAATACGAGCAATCGAAGGCAAAACATGGCGCGAAACTAAAGGACCTGGAGGCGAAGCTGGCGGCGGTGACGAAGGAAGTCGCCAGCCGCCAGGTCGCTTGGGAAAAGGATCTTCAGATCCGCCTGCAAACCGCCGCCGCGGGTGAGCCGAAAATCGTGCCGGCGAAAATCCTCAGCGTGACCAGCGCGGGCAAGACCACTTTCAAGGCGCTGCCCGACGGCTCGCAACTCGCGACCGGCAAGGTGCCGGCGAAGGATACCTACACCGTCACGATCGAACTTCCGACCGCGCGCGTGAGCGGGCTGCGCGTCGAAGCACTGCCTGACGATTCGCTGCCGCGCAAGGGCCCCGGTCGCAGTGCGGGCGGCAATTTCGTGCTGACCGAAATCGGCGTGCGCACCGATGGGAAAGTGCCGCTTCATTCGCCCCATGCCGATCACAGCCAGGTAAACTGGCCGGTCGAGGCGGTGATCGACGGCCAGCCGGAGACCGGTTGGGGCATCGCGCCGCAGACCGGAAAGGAGCACGCGGCGACGTTCTATTTTGCACGGGTGGTGGATGGCGCAAAGACCCGCAAACTCACGGTCACGCTTGATCAGCAATACAAGAGTGGGAGCCACAGTCTCGGTCGCTTTCGCATCGGGGTGCTCGTCGGCGAGACGGCGGAGACCATCGCTCCGCTCGCCGTGCGCGAGGTGCTCGAGATGCCGGCCGCGGATCGGGGCGAGGATCAGGCGAAGATTGTGCGCGATTATTTTGCGAAGGTGGACCCCGTCGCGCAGCAGGCAGCGGAGCAACTCGCTGCGGCGAATGCGGCTGCGCCGAAGCCGCCGTTCATGGATGTGCGGGTTCTCACGACGAAACAGCGCGAGACGAAGGTGCTGCATCGTGGGGAATTTCTCTCGCCCACCGATCTGGTCGAGCCCGGCGGTCCTTCGATCGTCCCTGCGATCAAGACGCGCAACGGCGAACGCGCCGATCGGCTCGACCTCGCGCGCTGGCTGGTCAGCCCGGAAAATCCGCTCACGCCGCGCGTGATCGCGAACCAGTTTTGGATGCACCTTTTCGGGGAAGAGATCGTCCGCACGCCGGGTGACTTCGGCGTGCGCGGCGAGAAACCGACGCATCCCGAACTGCTCGACTGGCTGGCCAGCGAACTCGTGCGCAACGGGTGGAGCCGCAAGCAACTCATCCGCACGATCGTGACCTCGGCGACCTATCGCCAACGCTCGGAGATGCGGCCGGAACTCGCGGAGATCGATCCGCTGAACCTGCTGCTCGCCCGGCAGAATCGGGTGCGGCTCGACGCGGAGATCGTGCGCGACGTGCACCTCGCGGTGAGCGGTTTGCTATCATCGAAGATCGGCGGGCCAAGCGTCTTCCCGCCGTTGCCACCGGGCGTCGCCGAGATCAGATACGCGAACAACTTCAAGTGGGCCGAGGCAAAAGACGAAAGCCGCTTCCGCCGCGGAATGTACACTTTCTTCAAACGCACCGCGCCGTATCCGGACCTCATCGTCTTCGACTGCCCGGACGCGAATTCCGTCTCGCTCAAACGCAACATCTCGAACACGCCGCTGCAGGCGCTGACCACGCTGAACTCGCGCGCTTTCGCCGAGGCCGCGCAGGCCATGGCGAAGCGGCTTCTCGCCGATGCCGATGACGCGGCGCGGCTGCAACACTGCGTCCGCCTCTGCCTCACCCGACCCGCGACGACGGCGGAACTCGCGACGCTCGGCCGCCTGCTCGACCAGGCGCGCGCGTATTACACCACGCATCCCGACGAGGCGAAGGCTGCAGCCGGCGATGCGGATCGCGCGATCGAAGTGGCCGCGCTCGCCGCCACCGTGCGCATCGTCATGAACACCGACGAATTCATCACCCGCGAATAGCCCATGCACCCGCTCGATCACGCGATTCACCTCACGCGCCGCGACTTCTTCACCTCCGCTGCGAGCGGGCTGGGGTTGCTTGGGCTCGGCGCGATGCTCCAGCAGGATGGACTGCTCGCCGCGCCTGGCGCATCGGCCGACCCGCTGCCCCCGCGGCCGCCGCATTTTCCGGCGAAGGCGAAGAACTGCATTTTCATTTTCATGGAGGGCGCGCCGAGTCAGCTCGATCTCTTCGATCCGAAGCCGAAGCTGAATGAACTGAACGGCCAGCCGCTGCCCGACTCGCTGCTGGAAAAGGTGCGGTTTGCGTTCATCAAAAAGGAAACCGCGCGGCTGATGGGGTCGAAGCGTGAATTCACGAAACACGGCCAATGTGGGATGGACTTCAGCGACCTGCTGCCGCATCTCGCGAAGCGCGCGGACGATCTGCTCATGGTGCGGTCGATGCACACGGATCAGTTCAATCACCATCCCGCGCAGCTCCTCATGCAGTGCGGGCGCGCGACGTTCGGCCTGCCGACGATCGGCTCGTGGCTGACCTACGGGCTCGGCAGTGCGGCGCGCGATTTGCCCGGCTATGTGGTGCTGGCGAATGGGCGCGGGACCAGCGGCGGCGCGACGCTCTGGCAGTCGGGATTTCTGCCTTCGGTGTATGCGGGTGTGCCTTTTCGGAATCAGGGCGAACCGGTGCTGAACCTCAAGAATCCCGACGGCCTGCCGCCGGAGCTCCAGCGCGCGGGGCTCGATGCTCTCGCCGAGCTGAATTATACGCACCTCGCGCGTGCGCAGGATCCGGAGATCGCGAGCCGCATTGCCTCTTACGAACTGGCGTTTCGCATGCAGTCGGCCGCGCCGGAGTTGATCGATCTTTCCCAAGAAAAACCGGCGACACTCGAAGCCTACGGCGTGACCCGCGAGGACCCGCCGATCAAGGCCGACCGCGCCGGCGGGCCGGGGCAGTACCAGGCGTTCGCAAAGAATTGCCTGCTCGCCCGGCGACTCGTGGAACGCGGCGTCCGTTTTGTGAATGTGATTCATGCCTCGTGGGATCATCACTCCAATCTCGACAAGGAACTGCCCTTCAACGCCGGCATGGCCGACCAACCGATCGCCGCGCTGATCGCGGATCTCAAGGAGCGCGGCTTGCTCGACGAGACGCTGGTGGTGTGGGGGAGCGAATTTGGCCGCACCCCGCTCGGCGAAAACCGCAATGGCAACACGGCCAATGTGACCGGACGCGACCACCATCCGTATGCGTTCACCATGCTGATGGCGGGCGGGGGCATCAAAGGCGGCCAGGTCTACGGCGAGACGGACGAGATCGGCTGGAACGTGGTGCGCGATCCCGTGCATGTGAATGATTTCCACGCCACGCTGCTCCACCTCTTCGGCCTCGATCACCTGAAGCTCACGCACCGCTTTCAAGGCCGTGACTTCCGGCTCACGGACGTGGCGGGCAATGTGGTCAAGGCGTGGCTGGCCTGATCCGCAGCTCCCAAGGATTTCCCGCGCGGTCGATTAAACAACCGTAGCCAAATCCGGCGTTGTTCACCTACGCTCGCGGCTCATTCCCAATACTCCTCCATGAACCCTCCCTCTCAAATCATCACTCCTCCCGGCTTTTCGCGTCGCGGCTTCCTCCGAACCACCGGCGGCGCTGTGGCTGGCGGTGCGCTACTCGGCGCGCTGGCACCTGAACGCTTCGCCCATGCGGCGAGCGGCAGCGATGAAATCAAAATCGCGCTCGTCGGCTGCGGCGGTCGCGGCTCCGGCGCTTGCGGTCAGGCACTGAGCACTTACGCGCTCGGACCGGTGAAACTCGTTGCGGTGGCCGACATCCATGAGGACCGGATGAAGAGCTCGCTTTCCAATCTCGAAAAGGTCCACGGCGCGCGCGTGGACGTGCCGCCGGAGCGGCAGTTCATGGGCTTCGACGCCTACAAGAAGGCGATCGAAACCTGCGACGTCGCGATCCTCGCCACGCCTCCCGGATTCCGCCCGATGATGTTCGAAGAAGCGGTGCGGCAGGGGAAAAATATCTTCATGGAAAAGCCCGTGGCCAGCGACGCCGCGGGTGTGCGCCAGGTGCTCGCTGCTGCGGCGGAAGCGAAGAAAAAGGGTCTGAAGGTTGGCGTCGGCCTCCAGCGTCATCATCAGGCCGGCTACATCGAGACAGTGAAGCGGATTCACGACGGCGCGATCGGCGACATCGTGGCGATGCGCGCCTATTGGAATGGCAACCGCCCGTGGCAGAAGAAGCGCGCGGACCTCGAGAAGACCTACGGTCGCAAGCTCACCGAAATGGAATACCAGCTCCGCAACTGGTACTACTTCACTTGGATCTGCGGCGATCACATCGTCGAGCAGCACATTCATAACATCGACGTGATCAACTGGGTGAAGAAAGGCCCGCCGGTGAAAGCCCGTGCCATGGGCGGCCGCGAGATCAGCAATGGCGGCGCTGACGATGGCGAGATCTTCGATCACTTCGCCGTGCAGTATGAATACGAAGACGGCTCCGTTTCTTCTAGCGAAGCTCGTCACCAACCCGGCTGCTGGAACAGCGTGAGCGAGCACGTCGTGGGCACGAAGGGCAAAGCGGACGTGAGCGGCAACAAGATCTTTGGCGCCGAGCAGTGGCGCTTCAAGCCGGACGGCACGCCGAAGGATCCTTACCAGCAGGAGCACGATGATCTCTTCACCGCGATCCGCGAGAACAAGGAATACAGCGAAGCCGAATCCGGCGCCTCCAGCACGATGACTGCGATTCTCGGCCGCATGGCGGCGTATTCCGGCAAGGAACTCGAATACAAAACCGCGCTCGAATCGAAGATCGCGCTGCTGCCGAAGGAACTGGGCTTTGACAAGCCCGCGCCGGTCAACCCCGGCCCCGATGGGCTCTACCAGCGGGCGATCCCCGGCAAGACGGCAGTCGTCTAGCCCGCGCAACCACACTCAAACGCGCCCCGCTTTCTCGCGAGAGAAAGCGGGGCGTTTTGTTGGCGAGGACCGCGAGTGCGGCGAGCGATGCGTGAGCCTAAATCAGGAAATCGAAAACCACGGATTGCACGGATGACACGGATTACCAGGCAGAGGGGGCGACGGTCACCTTCACCCGTTGGGTGATCGGTTGAGAACGGGAACGACACCCACGAATCTCTCAATCCGTGTCACCTGTGGAATCCGTGGTTCCTCCGATCGCCGTTTTTTGGATGAAACCAAACTGCGAATATGCCCAGAGGTGCTTGCGCATTGGAGTTGCACCGCCGCCTGTCGATCGCGCGGACATTCGCCTTCGCCGCAGGCTAGTTTTTCCTCACGAGGATGCGGAGGAAACGTCGGACGCCTTCGACGGTGTCGCGCGCGGTGACCGTCCGCTGGTAACCGGTGCCGGTCTGAGACACAAAACCGGGGCCGGTCGGCGTCGCGGTGCCGGTGGCGGTGCAGACATCGGTCCAACTGGTGAGATCGCCGGACGCCTGAACGATATAGGTCATGTCGCCCGTGCTGAGCTGGCGCGGGAAGGTGACGGTGAGGAACCGACGATTCTGGCCGGCGATGTTGTGCGTCTGGGGGCTGGGGGTGGGGATGGTTTTTGTGTTCGAGCCGGTTGGAGCGAGGGAGAAGGCGAACTCTTCGAGGTTGGTTACACCGTCAGTATTGGCATCGGCGTCGACGGTGGACTGCCCTGCCGAGAGGGCGTAACCGTTCTTCCAATCGTCGTAAGTGAGCGGACGCGGAAAGCTGGCGAGGAGTTGGACGTAGGCGGCCTGCGAGTAGATCGCGGGCTCGGTGAGTTGCCATGAATTCTGCGGCCAGGAGGTATTCCAATCCTTGTACGATTTCTGGATCGGCTGGCTGGTGGGCGGGACGATCGGGGCGCCGGAGTAGGCCGAGTCTGGTGTGTAGGTGGGATTGGCCCCGCCGGTCACGTAGCCGGGGGGCGGACCTTTGAGGGAAGTGAGCGCATTATCCCATGGGGTGCCGTCGGCGAACCATGAGTGATATATCTCGTTGGCACACCGGTCACCGCCGTAGGCAGACATGTTCGTGAGGTAAGTCATCGCGAGCGGATTCACCCCGTGGAAATAATTCAGGAAGCCACCCGCCGCGGCGCGATAGTTTGCGGCGTTCGGTGCGTCGAGACCGTAGGTGAGTTGCTGCCTGAAGATCGTGCCGACATGCCCTTTCACGGTGTTACTGCCCCAGACGTAGTCACTGTCTTTCAAATTAGCGCGCCACGCATCCGTCTTCCCCGTGAAGGCGGGCAGAAACTCACTGCCGCCCATCGACGATTGTTTGCGGATGCGGATCTCGTTTGCGACCGACGCGGTCACTCCGGGCAGACTCGAATAGTAGAGCAGCGCGTCCTGCGTGGTGGATTCGAAGCCATACCAGTAATACCACTGCATCGGCTGTGCGGTGAGATAGTTCGCTTCGACATAGGTTTTGTAAGTCGCGTTCGCCGTGAGCGCGTAGAGATAGATTGCGGCGGTGAGCTTGAACATGCTGCGGCCATAGGCATCCACCTCGGGATTCACACTCGAGAAGCCGGTATTGCTGAAGACCGCGCTGGGATTTGCCACGCCCCAGGCCCATGCAGCGGCGGCGCCAGTGCTCAGCGTGGTCGCGTAGCTCGTCTGTCCGGTTGAGGAAAAGACGCGCGCCGCGTGGGCAAACGTGGCCGCCGTCGCGAACGTCGCTGAGGTGCTTGCCGCGCCGTAAAACATCTGGGCGGTATCCGCGCTCGGTGGCGACGCGGCCTGAAAACCGAGCACTCCGACCTTGCTCAAGACCGAGCCATTCGCGTTCTGCATGCGCAGCAGCCAGTCGAGTTCCCATTTGATCTCATCGAGCAGGTCGGGGATGCCATTGCCGGATTCGGGAAGGTTATAGTCATCGTTCCAGATGAGCGGGTTTTGCTCATAGGCGAGGAGCAGGTCGGAGAGCGTGCCGCAGGTCCAGTTGGTGTATTTGTTGTAGTCGCCCGCGTCGAACCATCCACCGCGCAGATCCTTCGTCAGCGCCGCATTGGTCGGATCACTGATCAATCGGCACTGCGGATCCTGGAGCGGGCCGAGGTGGCTCGCGGTGTCGGCCCATTTCGCATCGGTAAAGGGCGGTTGCTTCGCGGCGCCGCGGCGTTGGTAGAAAAAGACGCGCACCGCCTGTTGAAGCACCTCGCGGTAGACATCATGCGCCACGCGGAAGCGGTCCGAGCGCAGGTCGTTCGTCGGATCGTAGACGTAGTATTCGCCCCACTTCGTCACCGCGGAAAAATCGAACCACCACACCTTGTCCCCCGACTGGAGATGGGTCGCGCCGCCATTCCAGGCCACGGGTGACGCCGACAAAACGATCGCATTTGTCCCCCACTCGCGCACCTGCAACGTCGCCCCCGGCGTGTAGGACTCCGCAGCATTGAAGCCCGCCTGCGGATCGGACAGCACCGCGACCTTCGCCATCTCCGGCATGTAACCAAACTGGTCCACGGCGATCCGGCTCGACGTCGTGCCGGGCGGCGCGGCCGACAGCACGGAGAGTGAAGCGAAGCAGAGCAGCAGGGGGAAGCGCACACCTGATGGTCGATTCCCCGCCCTCGTTTCGCAACCGATGAAACTTGATCGGTGCCGCCTAGACCGGTATCAGCGCCTCATGAGCGGACCCATCTTCACCACCTCGAAGTCGCGCCCCTTCACCCGCGCCAGCGTGTGCAGCATCTCGTCATTCCAGCGCGGACCAGGCGCGCCGCTCACAAACCGGTCTGAACGGTTGTTGGCGAGCAGCATGCCGAGCTTTTTGAGTGCGGTAAGAATCACTCGCGCAGGTGGAGAGAATCCTGAGAGATCAATGTCCGCGCGGAGGCGCACGCGCATCCACCTTGGCGCCGGCGAGCTTGCTGGCGACGGGCATGGCGGGAGCCACATACGCCCGGCGCGTCCGCACGCAGGTAAGGCGCAACGCATGCGTGTCGCCTGTTTCTTCATCACTGCATCGTAGCGCACGAGAGCGGGGAAGAATCGGCAGATCCGCGGCGACGGCGGAAGTTCAGCCCGCGAGGCGCGCTGGATGGGAACTCAGGTCGAAGATGGCGCCGGAACTCGCCCGCCAGCTGTTTCCTCCGGCGAGCGGATGGGCACCGAACAGCTTGTTGAGCTTCCAGCCGACGTGATCGATGACCAGCACATGCCGATCGCCCGCGCCAGCCGGGCCTACTTCGATTGGCTCATCGGGCGGGATCGGATAGGGCCTAGTTCTACTTTGTTACTGCTTTTCTTCGCTTCTTGCGGGCAGAGGCGGTGGCGGCGGCGCGGGCGGCGTGGCGTGCCCGCAGCTTGCGCAGGACTTGATCGGGGTCGCGGGTTTTGCGCGGGAGGTAGAAGTCCAGC